>NZ_CP016540.2:600000-965000 GCF_001186155.3 Planococcus versutus
TAGGGAAAGCAAAGTTGATACTAATTTTACAATCTAAGGATAGTAAGTTCTACAGTTTAGAAAATGGACAGAGTTATGTAGAAATTCCGAAATCAAGAATTTCACTAAGTAGTCGAACATCTCTTCAATTGCATTTGCAATCTACTCAGGAGATATCGTTTCGAGATAATCATGATCTTAATGACTTTTATACATCTTTTAAAAATGAAATTATTGTACCAAAGCACTCTATTCTTGGTTTTTCAAACATTGTTTTATTTGACGGTAGTAGCACAAATCCGCTTGAATTGTTTGAAAAAAAACTTGATGAATCATTGAAATCAGATATAAAAATAGAACTAGGATCTGAAACGATAATTATTCACTATAGAAATAGTGAATTTCAATTTGGATCAATGCCTAAGAGTCATGCTCTAAATAATACTTATGTATATATGGGATTACGTGCAGCTTTGCAAGAATTTATCGGAAAGTATAGCGATGAAGGAGAAGACACAGTCGAAATTTCTCAAATCAATCCGCCATCTAATATGCTTGATTTTAAGTTGTATCAATTAATGACTAAGAAAATGATAAAAGATTTAAACTTACAAGTTCTTGATCAAGTAATATATTTGATTTCAGATCGCATCATTGAGAAGCATGCTACAGCTGTTAAGGAGTTGGCTACTAATGGAAGTTAAAGTGAGGCTCTTAAAAAATGGATATGATAAAAGTGATGAATTTTATGAAGATTTTAAAGAAAATCGCACCTTAAATAACGATGAGTATTTTACTGAGGAAACGGTTTCATTTCCTAGTAATGTCCCTTTTCCAATATATATGGGGAAGGGCAATGAAGAGCAAAGAAAAGAGCAATTCTTAGAAGCATTTAAAGTGTTATCAGAAAACTATATCTCCTCAGAGCGGGATATTCACTTGGACGAAAAAGCATGGCATTCATTTCTCGTGACACATCTAAGAGAGTATATGATTGAAAAGTATCCAATTATATTAGAGAACCAAAAAGAGTTTTCCAATATAGTGACGAAAAAATTTGACTGGGAAAATTATATTTATAAATGTGTTCTTGCTACAGAATATGTAGAGGATGCAAGTTCAAATTCGCAAGAGAAACTACGGTATTATAATTTAATTGTGGATAATTTAGATTTGTACAATTACATCATCAAATATGAAGTTTTTCGAAATGGAGATTTTTTATTAAAAATATTAAATGTAGTTGATGAACTTGGAATTTCAAGTATCATGAAAGCTAAAATTAAAGATCGTCCAGAGCTAGGTAAGGATGAAAGGTATGGACGTCGTGTTATTTTTGAACTTAATAAAGCATATCCTGTTGTTATGACTCCGATGCTGGAGCTGGAAGACTTAAAAGAAGCAGTACTAAAAGAATTGGGAAATTACTATGATGTATCGCATATTATTAGATATTTATAAGAACTAAAATAGAGAGGAGAAAAAAATGTGAGTATAACAAATGCATTTAATTCAGAAGGGTTAATTAATATTCTTTCTCTTTTAACATCAGATAATCGGCATTACAAGATTCCTTCAATGCAGCGTAATTATGTCTGGTCTAAACAAAATATAATTGATTTTATAGAAGATATTAGAGAGGCTATGGAAGCAGAAGAGGCAACAGAATATTTTATAGGAGGCATGGTATTTGCTCTTAATGAAGATCCAAACAGTCACTTTGTTGTAGACGGTCAACAGCGAATAACAACAATTACTCTTTTATTAGCTGCTGCAAACTATATAAGTAAAGAACAAGGAGAAGAAGGTATTGCTGATTACTGGAAAAAACTAATTTTCACAGCATATTTACATCAAGGGAAGATGAAACAAACGTCAAAATTGACACATCATAATACTGATAATCAATTTTATCAGGCTCTAATAGAGCTTTCACAGCCGATTTCTAGCTATCAACCTCAAAATGTATCACAAAAAAATATGTGGACAGCAATGGATACTATTCTGGAAGAAGTATCTGCAATGCCTCATTCAGAATTAGTAGAATTTATGGAATATCTTATCGGAAAAGTATATGTCATACCGATGGTTTGTTCTAGTTTAAATATGGCATTTCGTATTTTTGAAACTCTTAATGATCGTGGAGCTAAACTTCAACCGGAAGATCTGTTGAAAAATTTACTTTTACGAAATTTAAGCGATGAGGAATATGAAAATGGAGCTAATCACTGGACTCAGTTTATCAACGTTTTAAGTAACGAAAATGGAAAGCCTTACGTCTCAGCCTCTACATTTCTTAAACATTATTTAGCCTCAAAGGGAAGATACGTTAGCAAAAATAAAATATATGAAACCTTTGAAAAAAATGAATCTGTAGTTAATATACAAAATGCTGATGAAATATTTAATTTGTTAAATGATTTGTATAACAATGCCCAATATTATGTTGGTTTATTAAATGGCGGAGGGACTGAGGAGATTCAAGCCTGTTTAGAAGTCGGTGTTAAACAGTCACTAATAATAGGTTTAGCTTCAAGACATCTAGACGCTCAAAAACAAAAGAAAATTCATGAGTTATTAGAATCTCTTGTATTTAGTTACGTAGCAACAGGTGCTCGCTTTAATACTTTAGAAAGAAGTTTCCCAGAGATCTCTATAGACTTACAAAGTGAGGATAGATACGATCAAGCTATTGGAAAAATAAAAGATTTAATATTAGATAAAAAAGAGGCAGCTCTTTCTTCAATAGCACAATTGAAGTTAGGTACTGCTTCTGAAAAAAAGAAGGTTACTTACATGCTACGTAAACTTGCTCAATCTTTAGACGGAGGAAATTACTCAAGTCTAACTATTGAACACATCATGCCAGAAAACAAAGGGACAGGATGGAATCATGTTAAAGAAGAAGGAACAGAGTATAAACTATTAGTAAATAGGCTGGGCAATCTCACTTTACTTCCGAAACCGGTTAATAGTTCTTTGAAAAATAAATCTTTTAAAGAAAAAATCGAAGCTTACAAAACACAAAATACGCTTACACGCGCTATTGTACTACCGATAAGCAACACCGGTACCAGCAATACAGTATTCGATAAATCAATCAAGGCATACCAACCGGAAGCTACGAATTCTTGGGAAGTTAGTAGAATTGAGAAAAGAACAAGTGCAATGATAAGGTTAGCAAACCATATTTGGTATGAGAAACATAATATCTAGGTTTAAAGACTTAATAGTAATATACAAAAAATACCACTCCTTCCTTATTATTTAAAAGAGTGGTATTTTTTATTAGTTTAACTAAACATATTAATAGTAGTCAAAATTATTGGTATGGCGAATACGTCGATCAAGAATGCGCCCACAATTGGTACGACCAAGTATGATTTTTGTGAATGACCATATTTGGATGTGATAGCATCTACATTGGCCATTGCATTGGGGGTGGCGCCGAGACCGTGCCGGTAAAGCCAGCGACCATTAAAACGTGTCCCTGAGAAAGAAACAACTCTAAACGATTTTAACAATACACTACAATTTATAATTTATGCATAACTACATATACTAAATCAACATTTTGGTTATGGTTTTTTCATTTTATTAAACCATATAAATTGTTTGAAAATTGTGTCGTTACTTGGCGAGCGATATTTTGCTCCTCCACATAAGAGTCAATCCATTTTACTTCGACTAACATGTACGCTATAATGTACATAAAAGGAGATGGTGGACATGTCGTCAATTACTGCAACAACTCCAACTAATCTTAGAAAAAATCTTTTTAGTGTTTTAGAAGATGTTACAGAAGCCAACACAGAAGTTATCATTACGCTAAAGTCTGGTAAAAATGCTGTATTAATCTCTGAAGATGAATTGAATTCCTATCGTGAAATGGCTCATTTGATGTCTACGAAAGAGAATAGAGATAGACTTAATGAAGCCATTACTCAGCTAGAAAATGGCGAGGGAACGGTTCGCGAGTTACTCGAGGAAGATAAACATGCTGAAAGTCTGGTCTGATCAGGCGTGGGAAGATTACCTTCACTGGCAAACTACTGATAAAAAGATTGTGAAAAAAATTAACAAATTAATAAAAGAAATCGAGCGTCATCCATTTACGGGACTTGGTAAACCAGAACCGCTGAAACATGACTGGACTGGTTATTGGTCTAGGCAGATTACACAAGAGCACCGCTTGGTTTATAAAGTCGAAAATGATTCCGTTAAAATTGCGCAAGCAAGATTTCATTATTGAAAAGTATTTGTATGCCTACGGGCTTTAAAACTAGTAAGGAAATTTTATATCGTTGTCGTTTGCGGATCCATTTGGGTTCGCTTTTTTTATTAGTTAGTTTCATCCAATCGAATGAGTTTAACATTCCATTTACAACGTACTTTCTTTCACATACCCCTCAGTTACATTCTCCCTCCAATGTGGTAAAATTATCTAAATAGAATGACTACCATAAGAGGGGGATATCGTATGGTACATCAAACAAGAACGCAGTCGGAAGCGCAGCTGGAAAACGAGATGATTGAGCAGCTCGTGGGACAAGGATTTGAACGAGTTTCCATTCCTTCTGTCCAAGCATTGCAAGATAACTTACGCATACAAATCAATAAGCTGAATGAAGAAAACTTAGAAGGACAAGCGTTGTCTGATAAAGAGTTTGAGCGATTGCTTTTGAAAATTGAAGGCAAGAGTGTGTTTGAGTCGGCTAAAATTTTGCGCGATAAGGAAATCATTTCGCGCGATGACGATAGCATCCTTTACTTGAAATTATTCGATACGCAAAACTACCAAAATAACTTTCTCCAAGTGACGCATCAAACCACAGTGGTGGGACGTTACACCAATCGCTATGATGTGACCTTACTGATCAACGGCTTGCCACTTGTTCAAATTGAATTAAAACGGAGAGGACTTCATTTTGCTGAAGGCTTTAACCAAATTATGCGCTACCGTAAAGATTCTTACGGTGGTTTGTTTAACTTTCTGCAAGTTTTTGTGGTGTCAAACGGCGTTGACACGAAGTATTTTGCCAACTCGGACCGGGAGCCGATGAAGAGTTTGATGTTTTTCTGGTCGGACGATGCCAATAAACGCATCACGAAACTAGATGCATTTACTGCTTCGTTCTTAAACCCTGTCATGTTGCAAAATGTTTTGTCCAAATACATGATCATAAACGAAACCGATAAACACTTAATGGTTATGCGCCCGTATCAAATTTATGCAGTTGAACGCATTCTGCATCAGACCATCGAAAAAGAAGGAAATGGCTATGTGTGGCATACAACTGGCAGCGGGAAAACCTTAACTTCCTTTAAAGCCAGCGAGCTTTTAGCGCAGCAGGAAGACATCAAGAAAGTCATTTTCCTTGTTGATCGAAAAGACCTGGATTCGCAAACGATGGAAGAGTTTAATAAATTCGAAAAAGACTCTGTCGACCGAACAACCAAAACTGGAGTGTTGGTCAAGCAGTTAAAAGATCCGAACCGGAAACGAATCATTACAACGATTCAAAAGATGGCGCACGCCGTTAAAACGGAACGGTACCGTGATGTGATGAAACTGTACGAAAACGAAAAAGTCGTTTTTGTTATTGATGAATGTCATCGCTCGCAATTTGGAGAGATGAATTTACTGATTAAGCGTCATTTTAAACGCGCGCAATACATCGGTTTTACCGGCACCCCACGTTTTGTCGACAACAAATCACAAGACGGCCGCACCACGTCGGATTTATTCCAAGACTGTTTGCATACCTACTTGATTAAAGACGCCATTCATGATGGCAACGTGCTTGGCTTTTCAGTCGAATACATCAGTACGATGAAAGGCAAAGAAGGCATCGATGACGTCACCAAAGTGCCAGGCATTGACCAACAAGAATTGTGGCTAGCAGATACCCGCATAGACATGATCGCGCGTCACATCGCAAGCATTCATTCCAATAAAACACATAATAAGAAATACACCGGCTTACTGACAGCAGAAAGCATTCCCGCGGCAATTAAATATTACGATGCGTTTAAGAAAATCGATTCAGGTATGAAAGTTACGTCAATTTTTAGTTTCGGGACAAACGAAGAAAGCGTGGAAGGCGAAGAACATTCGCGTCATTCACTTGAACGCATTATGCAAGATTTCAATCAAGAATTTGGCAGCAATCACACGACGGAAAATTTCTCTTCTTATTTTGCAGATGTTTCGAAAAAAATGAAATCCGCACAAATCGATTTGCTGATTGTCGTTGATATGTTCTTAACCGGCTTTGACGCTAAAACCTTGAGTACCTTATACGTGGACCGGCCGTTAAAGCACCACGGCTTAATCCAAGCGTACTCACGGACCAACCGTGTCGAAGGGCCGAAAAAACAATACGGCAATATTGTGTGCTACCGCAATTTAAAAGAAGAAACAGATACGGCTGTTCGGTTGTTTTCTCAAACGGGAGACACGGAAACGGTTCTTATGAAGCCTTATGATCAATACTTGGCAGACTTTAAAGAACAATTAGATCAGCTTCTCGACATTGCCATTTCACCAGAAGCGGTCGACGACTTAGAAGGCGAATCCAAGCAAAAAGAGTTTGTCATTTCATTCCGTGACTTAACTCGCATCCTCACAAAGTTAAAAACATTTGTGGAATATGATTTTAACCAACCCGACATGGGCATTAGTGAACAAACCTATAAAGATTTCAGAAGCAAATACTTACTTCTTTATGAAAACGATAAAAACACCAAAGATAAAGTGTCCGTCATCAACGACATCGATTTTGAAATCGAATTGATGCAGACGGACAAAATCAATGTCGATTATATTCTTGAGCTCTTGCGCAATACCAACTTTGAAAATAAAAACGAGCGTGACGCAGCGGTGCGTCGTGCGATTAAAGAAGTGAACGAAGCATCAAGCGATGAAATGCGCTTGAAACGAGATCTATTATTGGAATTCTTACAAGGTGTAGCACCAACGCTTACGAATAAAGACTCGATTGATCAGAAATACCACGACTTTGAAAACGAGCGTCGCAAACGAGAAATCCAAGCGATGTCTGAGAAGGTGCAAGTGGCAGAAGACCGGCTCGAGTATTTTATGAAAGAATACGAGTATACGGGCGTATCCCCTGACCAAGAAATCAATGACGCGATCAAAGCACCGTTTAAAGAAAAGCGAAAACGTGTTCAGGCGTTAAAGGATTTTATCTATGATAATGTGAGGAAGTATTCGTAGCTTGGAAGAAATCGCTGCAGGCGGACGCTTCCCAGGGGCACGGCTTCAGCCGCTTCCCTCGCTCTGCTCAGTCCAGGGTCTTCAGCTCGTGCTGTTCCCGCAGGAAAGCCAAGGCACGAGTAATTTTCGGGCCACGGCTTTGCACGAAGCTAGCGAAGCGATGCAGGAGCACATCTTTGCTCTTCGCCGCCTTTCGCTCTTTCTTCTAAGTATGATTCGCTCGAGTTAGCGCAAATCGTAAATAGGCTCGAGTATAATAGTAGAAGATGATAAAACGCTTCGGACGCTTTGGGGATGCCTCCCACAATAAGCCAAACGAAAAAAACGTCAGTCTTATTGCTCCGGCTACCCCGTGGACGCGCCGAAGCTTAGTGCGTAAAATCTAACAAAGCAACTGATGAGAGACTATAATAGTAAAAGACCTGCAAGTAGCGGGCACAACAAACTTCGCG
Source organism: Planococcus versutus (assembly GCF_001186155.3). NCBI lineage: Bacteria > Bacillati > Bacillota > Bacilli > Caryophanales > Caryophanaceae > Planococcus > Planococcus versutus. The sequence goes on from NZ_CP016540.2 coordinate 607,672, forward strand.
CCACGGTGACAGACACAATTGTTCCTCAAATTGTGACTGACGCGGGGGCGCAATTGTAGAAGGATAGAACATATCGATCACACCAAAGGAGAATCACAATGACAACTTCAGAAAAACAACGTCAGCAACAAGCTGAATTGCATAAGAAACTATGGACAATGGCCAATGATCTGCGTGGTCAAATGGAAGCGTATGATTTTAAAAACTATATACTCGGACTTATTTTTTATCGTTACTTGTCAGAAAAGACAGAAGCTCGGATTGCGAAGTTATTAGAAGAAGATAACATTTCGTATGAAGATGCTTGGAAAGATGGAGAGTACCGCGAAGGATTGATCGAAACTTTGCTCGAGGAAATTGGCTTTGTCATCGAACCAAAATTCCTGTTTTCATCGATGGTAATGGAAATTCCAAAAGGCGATCAAGGGAAGTTCGATGTAGAACTATTGCACAAAGCGATTAAAGCAATTGAAGAATCGACTTTGGGAACAGATAGCCAACAAGACTTTGAACATCTTTTTGATGACATGGATTTAACGTCGACAAAATTAGGGCGTGACGTAAAATCGCGTTCAAAACTGATTGCGAAAATCATCTTAAGCATTAATGATATTCCATTCTTACACGACGATGTAGACATTGATGTATTGGGCGATGCTTATGAGTATTTGATTTCCCAATTTGCGGCGAACGCTGGTAAAAAAGCGGGCGAGTTTTATACGCCGCAACAAGTATCGAAAATTCTGGCGAAAATCGTGACACATGAAAAGCCAGACTTAAAGAACGTGTACGATCCAACGTGTGGATCTGGTTCACTAATGTTGCGTGTGGCTAAAGAATCGAATGTACGCTTGTTTTACGGTCAAGAATTAACGACGACAACGTTCAACTTGGCACGTATGAATATGTTGCTGCATGATTTGCGTTATACCGATTTTGATATTCAAAACGAAGACACCTTAGAAAACCCGAAACATGTCGACATGCGCTTTGAAGCCGTTGTGGCCAATCCGCCATATTCCGCCAATTGGAGTGCAGACGCTAAATACTTAGACGATGAACGTTTTATTGATTACGGCCGACTGGCACCGAAATCAAAAGCGGATTTCGCCTTTGTGCAGCATATGATTCATCAACTAGACGATAACGGAACGATGGCTGTTGTATTACCGCATGGTGTGTTATTCCGTGGTGGAGCAGAAGGCGTCATTCGTCAATTTTTGATCCAAGACAAGAACTATTTAGATGCAGTGATTGGCTTGCCAGCAAACGTGTTTTTCGGCACCTCTATCCCAACATGTGTTTTAGTTTTTAAAAAGACGCGCAAAGAAGATGCCAATATTATCTTCATTGATGCTTCAAATGAGTTTGAAAAAGGCAAAAACCAAAACAACTTAACTGATGAAAACGTCGACAAGATTGTCGATACGTACAAAACGCGTGAAACAATTGAGCGCTATTCATACGCAGCGAGCTTAGAAGAAATTAAAGAAAACGACTACAACTTAAATATCCCACGCTACGTGGATACGTTTGTAGAAGAAGAACCGGTCGATTTGAAAGCAGTACAAGTAAGATTGAAAGAAATCGATAAAGAAATCGAAGAGATTGATCGTGAGTTAGAAGAGTATTTTAAGGAATTGGGGGTTGGTTTTGGTGAACGTACCTCAGTTGAGATTTAATGGGTTTGATGGGGAGTGGAAGCAGCAAGAATTAAGTGAGCTTTTAGAGTTTAAGAATGGAATTAATGCAGATAAAGACAGCTATGGACATGGAACAAAATTCATTAATGTTTTGGATATCTTGAATAATTATTATATTCTTAGTGATAAAATTATTGGTTCAGTAAATGCTTCAGAAAAGCAACTTGAGACATATGCTATTACTTATGGAGATATGCTGTTTTTGAGAAGCTCAGAAACACGTGAAGATGTTGGTAGGTGTAATGTTTATTTAGATCAAGTAAAGCCAGCTGTCTTTGGAGGATTCGTAATTCGAGGTAAAAAGATAGCTGACTATTCTCCATTTTTCCTAAAAGCAGTGCTTAATAACTCTTCAGCTAGAAATCAAATATCCAGTAAAGCTGGAGGAAGCACTCGTTATAACGTTGGTCAAAGCATATTAAGCGAAGTAACTGTACGAGTTCCTAAAATTGAAGAACAACAAAAAATATCTTCCTTTTTGATGTTGCTTAATAAAAAAAATGAGACACAACAAGAGAAAATTGAGAAGCTGGAGCAGTTTAAAAAAGGCATGATGCAGAAGGTTTTCTCGCAGGAGTTGCGGTTTAAGGATGAAGATGGTGGGGAGTTTGGGGAGTGGGAATTACAAACTCTTAACAATTTCACTAAACGAGTAGTCCGCAAAAATATAGGAATCCAGTCTACACGTCCCCTTACTATTTCTGCACAACAAGGTTTAGTAGATCAGAAGGAATTCTTCAATAAAAATATAGCAAGCAAAAATACTGAAGGGTACTATCTTTTGAAAAATGGCGAATTTGCTTATAACAAAAGTTATTCAAATGGTTATCCATGGGGAGCTATTAAAAGGTTAGATAAATATAAAGATGGAGTTCTATCTACTCTTTATATTTGTTTCGAACCTATAGAAAATGTTAACAGTGACTTTCTTTCTATTTATTTTGAAACAACTTTTTGGTACAAAGAAGTTTCGTTAATTTCAGGAGAAGGCGCAAGAAATCATGGCCTACTGAATATTGGTGTAAATGATTTTTTTGAGACACAACATAATATGCCGCGTATAAAAGAGCAGCAAAAAATAGCTGGAATTTTTATGCAACTAAATAGAAAAATTGATAAGGAAAAAGAGAAGTTGATGGTTTTGGAGGAGCAGAAGAAAGGTTTTATGCAGGGGATGTTTTGTTAAAGAAAAATTAAAGGAAATTTATAATAATAATTAGAAACTACTTACTCCACAAAAAAATTGCTAAGTTGGTGATAATATGAGTACTACTCCAAGTCCAATTTCTACAGGTGCAGGAGGTTCTACCTTTGAACATAGCGTTCAAACTGAATTTATTTGTCTCATGATTGGGAGCGGAAAAGTTCCCATTAATAGATTTGAAGCCGGTTATATAATCGATCATATTTCTTTTCAAGCTGGATACAAAGATGTTGAAACAGACGATATGGTAGTTACTTTTCAACCAAAAGATGGTTCGGTAAATAGAATCTTTGCACAAATGAAAACTACTATCAGGCTAACAGATAATTCATTATTCAAAGAAGTTATTGATGGATTTTGGAAAGATTGTAATAATCCTAGCGTTTTCAATAAAATTAATGATATTTTCACAATAATTATGGGACCTCCTACTAATGTTAACACTTTTAATAATGCTTCTTTATTGTTAGATAGAGCAAGAAGTAGCTTGGATTACCAAGACTTTCACTCGAAAATAATAGCTTATGACAATATGGAACAAATATTTAATGTATTTAAAAGTGCAGTAGAAGATGCGAAGGGAGAAGCCCCTTCGGAAAGCGAAATGTGGGAATTTTTAAGATGCATTTATATATTATCTTATGATTATAATAACGATCCTAGTCACTCTAAGCGAAATATTCTACACTTTTTAGATATAACAAAAAAAAGAGTTCAAGGTGTAGAAGAGAGTTTAAGTGTCTGGAATAACTTATTTGCGATGGTTGCAGAAAATAATTTTAAAGCAGGGATTCTTACATCGCAATCTATTTTCAATAAATATCCTTCACTAATTGACTGGTTTGATCAAGCTGCAATTCCTGTCAATCCAGTGAAAATTAAAATTGATGAATATAAAATCGGAATGTTACAAACCATAATTTCTAGTACAAGTATTGTTGACGAAGAAATTAGAACTCTATTACTTGAATCAATGGAGGACGTTTATACTAAATTAATGGAATTAGATATCGACGTCATAAAAGGCTTCTTAAATAGATATCACCACCCTCGGGAGAGTAATCCAAACTTGAGTGTGAACGGTATCGGAGAATTGTTTGAACTACTAACATATATTAATTGTCGAGTAAAAAGCTGGTCCATTCAGAATTTTGAAGTTGCAAATTTAAAAGTAGTAGAGCAAGACAAAAGCGGATGGGTTCAATTAATATATTCTACCAACAAATTTACATTTCCAATGATAATTTTGGACTTAGGTATGAAGCTTTACAATCAAACCCCATATAATAATTACTTTGAAAATAGATGGATTATAGAAAATGCCAATATGGATTCCGACAATGAAAATTTGTGTGACATATGTGGCCTAGGTAAAGATTATCCTTTTTCGAAATTGTTAATTGATTTTGGAAAAATTGTAAAAATAGACTATTTTAAAGATGTCCCTGGAAATTCGAATGGTTATAAAGATTTAGGGAATGTTAAGATTTGTTGCGCTAAATGCATTCGTAAAGTACGTGAGTCTGTAAATGTAGAATCATTAAATGATACGTTATGGGGAGTGTTGGCAGGTGATTAATTTAGTTAAAGAAATTCTAAAAGAAAAAAATGCCATAGAAATTGAAAAAAAGTGGATAAATTTAGATGAAGTATACATTTTACCTCAAGGCATATTTGGATTAGTAGAGTTAAGAGATACCGAAGAGTTAGAAAATAAATGGGAAAGTTGCGCCTTAGAGTTGGCTACAAAAGTACAAGGTAGGTTATCGGATAGTTTTGATTACTTAAGGTGGGATATATATTTGATTTTGTTTGTCAATAGTGATACACCTACACTTGTAAGAAAAATAATTGAAAATGATAGAAGATTTTTTAAAAAAATTGTTATTAACAACAGAGAATCAGATACTAATAGGCTTCCTTTCGTTTTTGATTTTAGTACTCCACCTAATGATTCCTCATTAATAATTCATCAAGAATCTATGTTCTTAGACAGCTTGAAAAATATTTTACCCCATAGTGTAAAAAAAATATTTGCAGAAGATTTTTTTGAAAATGGTCCAGAGTATGAATCTATAGACATCTACAAATTATTAAAAAATAAAAAGGATGCTGAACTGAAATGAAAATATCTCGTCTAATCATTGAAAGTTTTAGAGGCTTTAATGAGAAAAAAGACTTTAAACTAGCTAATTCTCAATTAATTTTATTGTATGGTCCAAACGGTCACGGCAAAACCTCCTTTTTTGACGCTATAGAATGGGGACTCACAGGAAAAATAAACCGATATGATCTTGCTTCAGACGAAAGAAATCGTTCAAAATTTGTCGGTAATTCTTTTTCGATAAAAGTTCCTTATGTCCAAATTACCCTCAACACTGAAGAATTAGAAGTTGTAATTGCCAGAAGAGGAGTTAAAGATGATTCAAAGTCTGATTACGGAACTAATTATTTGGAAGTTGAGTTACCCGGAAACCATTATTTAGTTGGTAAAGAAGCACAAGACTATTTGTTTGAAAGTATAATTAATAAAGAATGGTTAAAAAAAATAAATTCAGAAAACTTGAATAACATTTATAACTTAACACATTATTCAAGTCAAGAAAAAATGAGTCATTTTTTAAGAGGGGCAAAGGAAGGCGATCGCTATAATGCTCTCTCAACTATTTTAGGAACTGATCAATATAACGTATATAAAAAAAAGTTTAAAGATGCTCAAACCCTTTTCAAGGAAGATATAGAAAAATTAGATAAATCAGTGTTTGAAGAAGAAATAAAGTATACGAACATTTCCAAAGAAATAATAGAACTTGAAAATAAAATAAAATTACATAATTCCGATTCAAATTACACAAAAGAGATTTTAGCTAAGTTTAATACACTAACATCAAAAGAGTTGAAATTAGAATTAGATATTGATGAGACTTTAAAAGAAATTCATAGTTTCAACAGTAAAATATTTAAAGAGAGAAATAATCAAAATCAAATTTTTCAAAATGCGAAACTGTTAAACCACGATTTACCAAAATATAGAGAAGCTTTAAACAAACAAGTCAGTAATAAAGAAAAACTACTGATTTTCAGAAGATTTAGGGAGATAAATGAAAAATTAGTGGATTTTAGATGGCTAAATCGAAATTACAAAGATTATCAAGAAGGTTTAAATAGTTATAACGATAAAGTTGATCTAAAAAGAGAATTGCAAGAAAAAGTCAATGCGATAGATATGAGTATTAAAAGCAACGAATCATTTATTTCTAGAGTAAGTATTTCTATAGAAGATTCAATTGAAAGTCATAACTTTAATGCGCTTAGGAACATAATAACTGATGGTGAAATAAAAACTGATATAAAAAGTAAGTCGTTAGATATTATTACGGAACTTGAAGGAAGTATTTATAACATACAAATAAAAGAGAAAAATAGAGACGATTTGAAGATCATAAAAGATTCTTATAAAGAACGATTATTAGAATTAGAGAAAATTGACGAGAAATACGGAGCTTTACTGCGACATGTTTTGGATTATGTACAAAAGGTCAGTGAAATAAGTCGCTGTCCAGTATGTGGAAATGACAACATATCTTCTAAACATTTGGAAGAATATGCTAAGAAATCCCAAGAAGAAGTTAATAGAGACATCCCAGTAGTATTAGAAAAGTATAATATTTCCAAAGAACAATACATTAAAGTTGAAAATGAGTTAAATACTTTAAAAAAGACGCTCAACAAAAAAATAGATAATATAAAATATGAAGTTAAAAAAATCACCGAAAGTAATCGTATGCAAAAACAAAAATTCCCTGGTTTATACGACGATTTAAAGAATCTAGGGAATACTATTAAATATATTGAAGAAACTAATGAAAAATATTCTGGGTTGCTAAAAAAATATAATCTAAACAACTATACAAAAGAAAAAATCAAGATAGTTTTAGATCAAATCTTAAAAGAGAAAAGTGAAATTCAGCAAGAGTATAGAAATATTGATGAAGTGAACATTGGAAAATTTATTAAACAAATAGAAGTTGAAATTCAAGGTGATAGAGTTTTTATAGAAAATTATGAATTTCGAATAAGAGAAATTAGTGGTGGAGAATTCAAAGGCGATTTGGAATATATCAGTAAATTTGTAACTGATATGTTGAATCAATGTAGTTTTGAAAAAGAAAAGCTGGATGAAAGAACAACGCTTCTAGGTAATCTCATTGAAGCTATAGAAGATATGAAAACACAAAGTTTATTAAAACTAAAAACGAAAAAATTTAAAGAAGTAGAAAAAGTGATTTATATATTAAAGAAAGAAAAAGAAGATATCGAAGAAAAAGTCAATGGACTTGAAGGTGCAATAAATAGTATTCCTTTAGCTATCGAAAATCTAAATGAAAAGTCAATTACTGAATTATTTGACCTTGTACAAAAAGTTTATTCGAAATTAAATTCCCATCCAATATTTAAAAAGGTAAATTATAAAACAGAAAAACGATTTGGAAATTTTAAATTGCTTCTTAATGTTCTTTCGGATAGTGAGATTGAGGTAAATCCATCATATATATATAGTGCTGCTCAAGTGAACACTATAGCACTATCTATATTTTTATCCATGGCCATAAAGCAAGAGTGGTGCAATTTAGATTTAGTTGCTATTGATGACCCTATCCAGAGTATGGACAGCTTAAATTCTTTAGCTTTTATTGACTTATTAAGAAATTTAACTGATCAGTCTGAATACAATAAGCAACTCATTATTTCTACACACGATTCTTCTTTCTTTGAACTGATGAAAAAGAAATTCCAATCTGTCGATGTAGCGCTAATACAATTTAATGGATATAGCGAGAATGGTCCTACATTCGGCAATCTAAATGGAGAAAAAGAATCGGCTGCTCCCGAATTAATTGAGTTTAATAAAGGGGAAAAAATAAATAATCTAAAAGAAATAATTTCAAGTATTTGAAATTAGAAGAATCGCGTCCCAAGGAAACTAACAATTCTAAACGGTTCTGACAATACACGACAATTTATATTCGGTACATTTACACATCTGCTGCATCAACTGTTATTGACGTCTGATTTTGTCTAGAAATTGATGGTTCTTTTTGTCCCAAACCTGACGGGTTTGTTGTCTAATAAATAATAATCCTTCTTTTAATCAAGCGATAAAGTTATGGGGAATTGAAAGGCAATGGAATGAAGAAAACGAAAGAATATACCAAAAGCTTAGATGTATTTAAAGTTAGACGAGATGGAAAGGGAGGAGAAGTAGTATATGGAAAACATAAGTGTGAATTTTAATTATCAATTAAATGAAACAGAATCAGCAATAATTAATGCAAGTTTAGGTGAGGGTGAAAGGGAAAACACTCACGAAAAATTGAACGGTATAGCAAAAGCTTCATTTGAAGAATACTTAAAATTAATTGTGGGTGGTACGTCAACACTAAATCAAACAACTTTTTTAAGGGCTGCGTTTCGATAAGTGACAGGGCTGGTATAGCCCAGACTGCTGTGTAGACGGACATGGTTGTACCAATTCACGTAATCAAACAGTTCAAGCGCTAGCTGGTTAAGCGTGTCAAAGCACATTCCGTTGATGAGTTCCGTCTTCAAAATCTTGAACGTGGCTTCCGCCACCGCATTATCGTAAGGGGTTCCTTTTTGGCTCAGCGACCGTTCGATTTGGTGCGTCTTTAATAGCGCATCGATGCCGGTGTTCTTGAATTCAGATCCGCGGTCCGTATGGAACAGCTTCACGGCTCCCAAGTCGCCTTTGACCGATGCGAAGGCACGTTGAACCAGGGCAGCGTCTTTACGCTCGCCCAGACTGTACCCCACAATTTCACGGTTGTATAAATCGAGAAGGAAACAAATATAGTTCCAGCGGCCGCCAACCTTTACATACGTCAGGTCGCTGACCAACACGGCGTTTTTCGCTGCCGGATTGAATTGGCGGTTCAGCACATTCCGGTATGTCGCTTCATTGGGAGGCGTGACCATCGGTTTGTAGGATGGCAGCGCGTATTTCGATTGGATGCCAAGTGACGCCATGAGGCGTCCAATACGGCGTCTCGAGATCACCCATTTCTTTCTGTTCGCCAACTCTTTTTTCAGCTTGCGTGTGCCATAGACGCGGCGATTCTCGTGAAAGATCGCCCAGATTTCGTCTTTCAACTCCTGTTCTGCTTGGGCTTTTTGGTGTGCTTTTTCTACCGAAACGGAAGTCTCATAGTAAAAGGTGCTGCGGGCAATTTGGAGGACAGTGCACATTGCTGATACTGAATAGAGGTGTTGATTCTGTTGGATAATCTCTATTTTCGTCCCATGATCAGCGCCGCTTGCTTTAAAATATCCACTTCCATCTCCAACTGCTTATTTCGTTTTTTGTAGGCAAGCAATTCCGTTTCCAAAGGGCTTCGGTTATCTTTTTCCTCGAACGAGCCAGTTTGATTGGATTGGGCAATCCACCGATCGAGGGCGGAAGCCGTCAGGTCGTATTCCCGGACAATATCCGGTCGGCTTTTTCCGCCTGCGTGCAGCGCGACGACCTGTTTTTTGAATTCTGGGGAAAATGTTCGTCTTTTTTGTGGCATGGTAGATTCTCCTCACGTATAGTGGACTATTCTACGCCCCCTTATTTTTTCTGTCCAACTAAGTGTAGACTATCCAACAATTCTAAACAATTCGGACAATACGCTACAATTTATATCATATACATTACTGCAACCGCTGCGTCTATGTTTAAGGCGCAGCTTTTTTATATTATTCATCTGTATAAATTGTGTGGAAATTGTTTCGCTCCCTGGGACGGAATATTTAAAAAAATTAGAGACACCCAAAATGTAATAATTCAATTTGATAGAGTCTGATTTCGTATCATGTACCTCAACAGATTCATAATTAGAGCAAATTTAATTTCAAATAAGCCACTCTATTCAGGAGAACCTGAATAGAGTGGCTTATTTCTTTACGTACGCTTTATAAATGAAAATATCATCTTTTTATTTCCTTTCATTCGATTAAATAAGAGTAATTTGTTTAGGAAATATAATAAAAAATAGTAAATGTATTTTGATGAAAAAGTAAAGTATAACTAACTTTTTTAGTATATTTATTTCATTTAATTGTAATATATAGTTAATTACTTAGTGTAAAATGCTATAATCTATTTAGTAGTTAAAGACTATAAGTGAATAAAAAAGGGGTGGCGAAATGCACGGTGCATATTTCAGTTACATTAAGTTAAAGCAAATAAAGTTATTAGAAAATCTCGAACTAAATAGTGATGAAACTGAAGTGCAACTATATATTGAACAAGCAAAATTAATGCAATTAGTCCTCCAAATGATTAAAAATACTTCAGAGGTTCTTGAATCTCTGCCAGAAGAAAAGTTCGAAACATATGATTCAACGGAAAAGGAAATTGATTTGCAAAGACTATATTTGAAACAAAACTGGTCTATAAAATATAGTGAAGAAAATCCTGAAGTAAATTTTACAGAAGAGATATCAACAGTTTATAAATTCAGGCGTTTTTTAGTAGGAGGTGAATTATCCGGCATCAAAGCCTACCTTTCGGAAGAAGTAGTACGAAAAAATGATATTGAACATGGAGATATGGTTAGAGTGTATCCAATTGGTGTTTTGCCTAATGGAGAAACTAAGTATGCCTTTGCTCTTGAAGAAAAGATGGGAGAAGAGGCTCCGAAAAACAGAAAACAACTTGATTATTGCTTGGTAGAAGAAAGTTCTTCAAATCTAATATGTAAATCTAATAAAGACGGCGTCTTCCGTGAAGATGACATTTTTCCGGTTTTTCATATTCCAGATAAAGATGTATTTAAGCACGATTTAGCTCCAGGAGATATTGTAGACATTTCAATTGAAAATAATGAGTGGCATAAAGGAAAAGTAATTTGGAAACATGAAATCAAATCTAAGCAAGTCTCAAAAAGATCTAACGAGAAAACGGCTAAGAAAACAAAAGCGAAATCTGGCAAACAAAATATAGAAGTAAAAAGATCCTTAGAAGGCAAAACGCTTCTGATCGTTTCGAATAAACATGACCAATCTAGCTATGAATCGCCTATAGCAAAACGCGGTGGGAAATTATTAATGGCCGATAGTGACTATTCGGTAGATATACTGAATTCTCTAGTTGCAAAATCAGATGCTGTTATCTTAATTACTTCCACTTCTTCTCATAGAGCAATGTGGACAGTAAAGGATAAAACAAAAGAGCTTGGTATCCCTTTCATTCCTTCCAGACATAAGGGAACGACTCATAATGTGAATTTGGCAGAGCAGATATTTACGAAGGAAGAAGTTTAATTAAATAAAACAATGTGACCTATCCTGACTTTCAAAAAAACTTTAAAAAGCTAGTATTTAATCTTTTTAGAATGTCATTTTGGTCCCTGTTACTGGCATTTAAGGATTGTAGTGTTTAGCAATTAAGCAAATGCATAATACAACGCATATTCAACGCTTTATACGGAGTGGCGGGTTATGCTATGCAAAGCCTTCTCATGCATTCCTTTGCGTAAAGTTGTACCCGCAGAGGCTCCGTGTCAAGCGACATCGGGTTAGGAATTTATACATTCATCCGAATATCCTTAATTGCCATTTTATACATTTCTTATCTGCCAAATACAGGTCTCAAAAAGAATTAAAGAATTTTATACTTGACGAACAAGATTAAATCAAAAGAGGAGAATTAACTAATGGTTATTTTAGTGCCGACAATAGAAAACATCAGGAAATTAAGACAACGACCCACACAAGGTGAAGAAAACTTACTTGCGCTATTACAGAAGTTAAATGATGAATATACCGTTTATTTTCAACCTTTTTTAAATGGCAGTATGCCTGATTTTATTATTCTTCATAGAATAAAAGGTATATTACTAATTGAAGTAAAAGACTGGAATTTAAAGTTATACAATATTATGGATAAAAAATGGTCATTAAAAAGCAACGATAAGGCAAGAATAAAGTCACCCCTTAAGCAAGTAAAAGATTATAAGGATCATATACACTCTTTTATAAATGGCTTTGTCGAAGAGAGCGTTCATGATCCAAGGAAATTTGGATACGTTCAGACTGCAGTTTACTTTGATTTACTTAATGAAAAGGAATCGTTAGAGTTTTGCATGGAATGTAAATCTTATAATGAAAAAATTCATATTTTAGGAAAAGATTCGATAAATACCGATAGATTTAGAGAACTAAGTTATTTCAAAAGAAATCTTTCTGATGAATTCACATCAAGATATTACGAAGAATTTCAATTACTTTTTGCTCCCTCAGTTCATATGCTTGAACTTGGTCAGGAAATTAAATATAGTAAAAGCCAGAATAAATTAATTAAAAGCAGGAAAGAAGAAATTAAAATTAAAGGGGTAGCTGGCTCAGGAAAAACATTTGTCTTAGCAAAAAGAGCTGTTAGTGCTCATATAAGAACTAAAGGTAGAGTTTTAATATTGACTTACAATATAACTTTAAGAAACTTTATTCGAGATAAATTGAGTCAAGTTAGAGAAGAGTTTTCTTGGGATATGTTTCATATAGACAATTATCACAATTTCATTGGAACAATGAGTAATGAGTATGGAATCGATTCAATCGCATACGATGATACGAAATTATTTGATGGTGTAGAGACACAAAAATACCAATCAATCTTTATAGATGAGATTCAAGATTACAATCTTGAATGGCAAACAATAATTAAAAAATACTTCCTTGCTGAAAACGGAGAATTAGTAGTATTTGGGGATGAAAAACAGAATATTTACGGAAATATATTAGATGAACAGAATACTAGCACAATTGTAGAGGATAAAGAATGGAAAGTATTGAATGAATCATACCGTTTATCTACAGTAATCAATGATTTGTCGATTAACTATTATGAGAAATATCTGAAAAATAGATATTTACGTTTGGAATATACTATGCAGCAAGAACTAAGTTTTAATATTGGAGATATAAGTGAAGTGAATATAAATGGCTCTAAAGATATTTTAAGATACTGTGAATATATTTTAGAGTATATACGAAAGCATAAAATCCCTAACAATGATGTCGTAATTTTAGCACGCCATATTAGCACATTAAGAGATATCGAAAATATTTTCAGAATTCAATATGGTCTAAGTGTAACTAAGACTTTTGAAAAGCTAGAAACTTATAATCATTTACTTGCAAAGTATGGAGAAGACAGTTGGCAATTTAAGGAGGAGATAAGAAAAGTTCGAAAAAATGAGAAGTTTGCATTTCAAATGAATAGGGGGACTATAAAAATGTCTACTATTCATAGTTTTAAAGGATGGGAGGCTGAAAATGTATTTTTATTCTTAGAAAATCCATTGGGAGAAGAAGAATTAGTAGATGAAGAAATTATTTACACTGGTATTACACGCTCAAAAAACAGATTAATATTTTTAAATAAGCATGATACAAAATATAAACAATTATTTAGTGAGAATCGTGAAATCGTAAAAGAAATTAATATTACTTTAAATTCCCTACCAAATAAAGACTTCTTTGATGAAGAAACAACAAATTTCGATTCTATAAAGGATCTTCATAGTATTGAAATAAATGAATCTGCAAATGAGAACTTTATTGAATTTGCTGGAGACTATGAAAGCGAATCAGATTATTGGGAACGTATTGCTGAAGATTCTGATATGACACTAGAAGAATACTTTAATTCGATGGATTAATATTTCATGATACTAGATCTTATCAGTTTATAGCTGATTGGAAAATCGCGCCCCAGGGAGAGAACCAATTCTAAAAGATTCGGATAATACGCTATACTTTATATCATATACATTACTGCAACCGCTGCGTCTATGTTTAAGGCGTAGCTTTTTCATATTATTCATCTTTATAAATTGTTTGCAAATCATTCCGCTCGCTGGGACGAAATATTTACGAGCGTTTGATAACTTGCTCCTATATAATGGTGAAAAGTCTTTGGATAGGAGTGGACCTTCTTATGGAGATGATTCTTGCAATATGTATCGGCCTGGCTTTAAGCGCAACAGTTGGGTTCCGGATTTTTACGCCTCTATTTATCACCGGTGTTTTTGAGCGGGCAGACTGGATTACCGTGTCAGAAGGATTTAGCTGGCTCGGCAGCACCCCTGCGTTGATTGCTTTCGGAGCGGCAATCGTATTTGAAATAGCGGTTAATTATATTCCGGTTGTCGGGTCAATGATGAAACTTATTGCCACACCGATCGCGGCACTTGCGGGTATCCTGCTAACAGCGTCATTCATCGGAGATATGAATCCGCTGCTAGAATGGAGCATCGCCATTATTGGCGGCGGGGGAGTTGCCATGGCATCACATACTACGATGACTGCTGTTAAAGGGGTAAGCGAAACCGCGCTGCTCAGTCCTGCTGTCGCCATTGCGGAAGATGTAACTGCAACGACAGTACCGATTGCCATTTTCTTGATTCCGGTGCTGGCCATTGTTTTTGTTGTGCTGATTCCACTGCTGATTTTTGTTTATTACCCTAAGCGGAAACGGCGGAAGAATAATCAAAATACTGTATAAATCTATATGAAGAACTAAATTTCATGGCAAAAATGCGTCCCTAGGAAAGAAAACACTCTAAAACATTCCGACAATACACAGCAATTTATACTCTATAAAATGCCACACCCGCTGCTTCAACATTGCGAGTGTGGTTTTTTTGATTTAATTCTTCTCTATAAATTGTGTAGGAATTGTACGGTGCGATACGACAACCAGATAATGCAAATGCTTCATTTATGCTAAATAAATCGGTTTGTTGGAGTAGTTTTAAGGGAAAGTTGGTATATAAGGGAGTTTTTAGCCATAATATGCAGCTCTTAATCAATTTCTGGTAATTAAAAATCGCGACCCTATGTTAAAAAATATTCTAAAAGATTCTGACAATACACGACAATTTATAATCCATATATTTCCACACTCGATGCATTAACATTTCAGGTGTGGTTTTTCGATTCTATTCATTCGTATAAATTGTGATTGAATTGTTTGTAACACAGGGACCATTTGGTAAAGGTGGTAAGTAAGAATAAGTAAAACTAAAGGAGAGAGGCATATGCTCGATACTTCTGCACAAAAATCAATTGATAATTTAAAGAAGATTCTTACCAATGAAGACATGACCTTTAATGAACAGACAACGAAGCACTTTCTTATTCTTCCCTTCCTCACTTCACTCGGATACGACATAACAGATCCGAATGTCTTGAAGCATGAGTTCAAGCCGGCCAACCTACGCGGGAACAACGACAAAGTGGATTATGCGTTGGATTTGGGTGACTTCAAAATCATCATTGAGGCCAAGCCTTTAAACACCAATATTAAAAGGCATTACCATCAACTGCAGAAATACTACAATTCCACACCGGAAGTACAACTGGGAATCATTACAGACGGACGAAATTATCATTTTTTTACAGACTTCTACTATGAAAATCTAATGGATATCGAACCCTTTTACTCCTTAGATGTTTTAAATCTCACCGATTATGATTTTTACTTCTTGAATTTACTCAGTTACACGAAGATATCAGCAAACAGCATTCGAGAAGCCACTGAGGAAATTATCTTTCGGGATAAACTGCTCACCTCATTTAAGAAGACACTTGAAGAACTTCCGCCTGAATTCATCAAATTGGTTGTCAAAGACTTTTACCCACATGCTGTTACAAAGAAAGTGATTGAAAAAGCGACGGTAATTGCCAAGCAGGTAGGAGCGAACAGATTGGATTTGAGCATTATCGACGAGTCCATCATTATGTCTAATGAGCGAGTAGAACAATTGGATAGCCCAACTACTGTGCCGGCTGAAGAAGTAGCACCTGAAACACCAGCCGATTCGGAAGTGAAAGAAGATAAGCCTGCTAAGAAGGAACCAGAAGTGTCAGCCCCTCAATCAGAAGAACTAGAGACCACATTAGTGGAAATTGAAACGACACCTCCTCCAACTAAGAGGCCGTCATTACGAAAAGGTGAGCGTGTCTCCTTAACTATGGATGACCCTCCGCTAACGAAACTCAAAGTCGGACTAGGCTGGGATGTCAGCAGCCAGCAAGGAACAAAGTTCGATCTTGACGTTCATGTATTCCTTTTGAATGAAAATCAAAAAGTGCCGAAGGAAGAATTTTTTATATTCTACAACAACCCTCAATCGCCAGATGGCAGCACGAATTTATTGAAGGATAGTCGTACTGCAGGAAACAATACTGAAACGGTCTTCGTGGAACTGGATAAAGTATCAAGCGAAGTAGAAAAAATTGTGTTTATTGTAACTATCTACGATGCTTTAACTCGAGAGCAGAATTTCAGCATGGTGAACAATGCCTTTATCCGGATGACGAATGCAGAAACCGGGGAGGAAATGTTCCAGTTTGATTTGGCCAATGGTGGTGGTCCGGAGACTTGTCTGATAGTTGGGGAAATCTATCGTTACAACGAAGATTGGAAGTTCACGGCAGTCGGAAACGGTTATCAGTCTGATATTCAGCAATTATGCACCAACTTTGGAGTTCAATTAGCATGAAAAAACGGAGAACAGGGACTTCCCTGTTCTTTTTAGTTTCTATTAGTAAAATGATTACACCTTACCCGTTGCATCTATGTTGAGGATGCAACTTTTACATATTATTCATCTGTATAAATTATTTGCAAATTGTTCCGCTCCTTGGGACGAAATATTTTAGATGGACAAGCGATTGGAGCAGAATTTGTCATTGGAAGAGCTGCTTTATGGGGTGCTTCAAAACTTACTGGACTCGTCGCACGGAATTGGGACAATATTTCAAAAGGCATCAAGAATTTCGGATCCAGTATCGCAAACAAAGTCAGAGATGGCTGAAATGCGCTGAAAGGCGTATTTGGCTGATAATAATATGAGGAGCGTGTAATTGCATCATGGATAAACAAACAGGTGACTATATCTTAAAAAAAGCTAAGAAGTATAAAAAATGGGGCGAAGGAATGCTCGTCAATCCATTCTATTGGGTTGAAAATGGTGTACCTTATTATGTCGTCGTCTATCTATCCAGAGGGAAATCCGTTGCTTCCGCATTTTTCAGCACACAAGATGGAGAAGTGAAAGAAGAAGCATTGCGTGCGCACCCGCCTCTGGCAATATTTTCAGAGCTGAGTACAAATATCTTTAACATTGGTGAAGAACGGGCAGCAATTGGAACGGGCTATTTCATGGATTTGCTGGCGGTCCCTTTTCTCAGTGACGATGAACAAGCTGCCAAAGGCAGAGAAGTTTTTGCTGATCTTTCTAAATACCAGCAGGAGTTTATCGCCATCATGAAAGATTTTACTAGTTATTACGACGATGAAGTATTAGTAAGGGAAAAACTCGAACAGACAGATATTGATCATGTGCAAAAAACGGTGATCACTCTTCAATTGCTGCAATATAAAATTGGTGTAACTGTGCAACAACATGGAGAAGAACTTAAGAAATTCGAAGAGTATCTACAAACAAGGGAAGAGTGGCAAAAACTCGCAAAAGACAAACGCGCGTTCATAAAAGGCATGCTAAGCAATCTGAAAGAAGCACGTAAAGAACTGGACGCACTCAATGTCATCGAACAAGAAGATCCTGATACGATGTTCCAGTTAAACTACGATCGCATGTTAGAAGAAAGTAACATCGCCATGGAAAGCCAGAAGAAATATATACGCTTTCCAAAATGAGGAAAAAGCGCTTGCCATAAGGCAGCGCTTTTTTCTAAGATTCTTTTTACTCTCCTTGCTGATCTGTAATAGGCAGCTGTCCTGAGATAAAAATGGTGGACGAAACCGGTGAAAACGATGCACCAGGCAGTGGAGGCTATAAAGAACATTAATGGTCACTTCCCTGTGTCAAAAACAATTCTAAACGATTCTGACAATACACGACAATTTATAATCCATACATTGCCACACCTGCAGCCTCAACACTGCGGGTGTGGTTTTACTGCTTTACTCATCTATATAAATTGTGTAAGAATTGCGCGGGAAAATCGTCTACCAGGCAAAGAAAAAATTCTAAACGATTTTGACAATACACTTCAATTTATACTGTATACATAGCGACAACGTCTACATTAACACTTCGGCTATGGTTTTTATTTTTATTAATCCGTATAAATTGTTGGGAAATTGTATGGTTCCTAGGGAAGCGAATTAATGGATGGAAAAGAATTTAAGCTGACCGACCATCGAATTGGGTACTTGCCTGAAGAACGCGGAATGTATTCGAAGTTTAAAGTGAAAGATCAATTGGTATATTTTGCGGAGCTGCGGGGCGCTACTAAAAAAGAAGCTAAGCGTTCCATGAAGAAATGGGCCGAAGAGTTTTGGATTGATATTTATTTGGATCAAAAGCTTGAGACGCTGTCAAAAGGAAACCAGCAAAAAGTGCAAATTGCACAAGCCTTTATTTGTGAACCGGATATTTTGATCTTGGATGAACCTTTTTCGGGGCTGGACCCTGTCAATTCGAAAATCTTTCAGGATTCTTTGTTGAATTACATAAGAGAAGACCGAATCATCATCTTTTCTTCCCACCATATTGTGCCGTTCCCAGGAAAGCGAAATTGTAAGGCGCTTTGCCATAATGCTGATGTTGCCAGCCGTTTTTCCGGCTTTATTTGTAGGAATTTAAATCATGGAGACCCATATTATACGTAGGGCCTTTGCGAATCGCAAAATCATCGATGCCCAAAATCAGCCGGCTGCTGGTTTTAGCCTGTTCCTGGCAGACGGCTTGGACACGTGCACTTTCCATTTTCATCCACTTTTTGAACACACGTTCCACGGTAGTATACGGTGTGTGCGTCTGCTGGGCCGTATGGGAAACGGTAGCGCCTACCACATGCTTCGGAAGGGAATCTTCAAATTTCTTTGTATATCTTTTCCCAGGTGCGAAGCACCCATATTTCCAGACGAAGAAACGTCACACCGTCTACACATCAACCGAATCGCCGGAACCAAGAGAAAAACGCGGCTGCCAAAAGCAGGCACATGGCGCACTTTCCGTTGATAGGCATATCCTTTCCGGATGACATCTTTTCCGTAGCATTGCGGACATGATTGCAGGTGATTGGTCGGCTGGACGTGAATCCGAAAGTCTGGGTCTACTTTTTGGACATCCGAAATCAAAAGTTTTTTTATATCGAGAAGAAGATTGGTAAAATGAGAGTGCGTCTGTATACCTCTTTCGTTGTTAGGTGGTACTTTCAACTATAGAGGATACAGGTATTTTTTTGGATTATTTTCACGTCAAGAACAGACTTTAGTGTTGAGCCAGAATTGGACTGAAATATAAATTAACAGACTACCTAAGAGGCTTTTCATGACAACTTGTTGTAGTAGTCTGTTTTTTGTTTGCTTACGAATAAAGAGAGATACGTTACTTTGAACTTTGTAGAAAAGGTTTGTAAGTCAAAGGTTCTTTAACTTCATGACCATACCATCAAGCTTTCTACCGATTTGTTCTTCTAGCCAGCGTGATGTTTCAATCAATAAAGTAATATTAAGACTTGTATCTACACCAATTTTTTCAAACATATTGACTAGATCTTCCGTGCACACATTACCAACGGCTTCAGGAGCAAATGGACAGCCACCGAGTCCTGCTATAGAAGAATCAAAATTACGTATACCCGCTTCATAACCTGCAAATGCATTTGCGACTCCGAGCCCTCTTGTATTGTGCAAATGTAATCCGAGAGTGATATCGTCACTGAAATATTTTTTAAAACGTTCCACGGTCTGTTTGATTTGTTTAGGATTAGCCATACCAGTAGTATCAGCCAGCGTGATTTCAGTAGCACCTGCCTGTACAAATTGTTCTGCTACCTGTAATACGCGTTCAAGCGGTACTTCACCGGCAAATGGACAACCGAATGCAGTACCGAGGATACCATTAATCGATCTGTTGCTTTGCTTACCCTCCTCAATAACAGTTATCAATTCGGAAACACTTTGATTAACGGTTTTTTTGGCGTTTTTTAAATTAAACTCATCACTAGTCGATGTCACAATATGTAATGCATCAACTTCTGTGCCAAGTGCTCTTTGCAACCCAGCGTAATTTAGAACCAGTCCCGCATAACTAACACCCTCTGTTTTAGGTACTAGTTTCATCAGCTCTTCTGCGTTTGCCATCTGTGGGACGACTTTAGGATTTACGAACGATACAGCTTCAATTTTTTTCGCGCCTGCTTCTACCAAGCGGTTAATCATTTCTACTTTTGTCTCTAAAGATATTAGTTTCTTTTCATTTTGCAGTCCATCTCTGGGTCCGACTTCACAAATATTAATCATTTTTTTCTCCTCTCCATAATTCTCTGTTTATTTTGTCTTCATTTGCAAAAACATAATCCCTCCCTTGCAGTATATGTTCTTTCATAGCTGATTTTGCTCGTTCCGGTTCACGATTCCTGATTGCCTCGATTAGTGTTTTATGCGATTCGAGTGATTGAAGTAATTTAGTTTCTGAATACCAGTAGAAAGATCGGAAGATTAACGGTACGACAATTACTTTTCCAATGTGAAAGCGCAGGTGTTCATTATTGGTCGCTTCAAAAATAGCTTCATGGAAAGCTTGATTAGTCTGCTGGATATTCTGGATACTGGTGAGATCTGATTGGGTATGTTTAGCAATTGCTTTTTCATAAAGCTCATTTGTTTCTATAATTTTTTTTAGATTTTCTGCCGAACAGTTTAAAGCGGCTTCACCAGCTGCCATACTTTCAAGAATTGAGCGAAGATCATAGATTTGTCTTATGTCAGTCAATGAAAACTCTCGTACGATCACTCCTCTCCGTTGGAACGGAGTAACTAATCCGTCAGATTCCAATTGCTGAATGGCTTTCCGAATTGGTGTACGGCTAATGTTCAGCTGAATGGCTAACGCTTCTTCAGTTAAGCGCTGTCCTGGTTCGAAATCTCCTATAATAATAGCACTTTTAATAATAGTATATGGATCCATAAACTCACCTCATTGTATATTGTATACAATAGTAAGGGATGTTACAAATTTAGTTGGATTTATTATAGTATATAATAAATCCTTTTCACTTATTTAAGCTGTTAAATGAAGGTTTATTAGATTATTTTTAGTTTTTATTAATAATGTGTAAATTTTTAAAAATAAAATTATTGACCTATTGTATACAGAATGTTAAAGTTGCAATGCGTTCAGATAATTTAATCTATTCTGAAAATAGGTATTATAAATGGAGGGAGGAGGGGGTGTAAAGCAGGAAGGAAGGAAATAAATACTAACCTAGCTAAATCAAAATACGAAATTAACACCATTTTTAAAATAGTTTTGTTTGCACTACTTCATAATTTGATAACTGGAGGTTGTTATGAATATTGAAAAGTCTAGTGGTTTTGCACAAAACTCTGGGATGGGTCTGAATCCGGTCATACTGGTTGTAGATTTTATGAAAGGTTTTACAGATCGGGATTCACCATTAGGTTCTAATCTTGATAATGAAATAAAAGCTACAAACGAATTACTGAATATTGCTCGAAAAGAATGTGTTCCAATTATTTTTACATCTGTATCTTATGATCCTGGTTTTCAAGAAGGAGCGCATTTCATTCGTAAGATTCCTGCTTTAAAGATTTTGAGTGCAGGAAGTGAAGCGTGTGAAATTGATCCGCGTCTTGAGCGAAATGAACAGACTGAATTGTTAGTCGTAAAGAAATTTGCAAGCGCTTTCTTTGGAACAGCGATTTCATCTGTGCTATCTCATCAAAGGATAGATACGGTGATAATTGTTGGATGTTCCACTTCGGGTTGTATACGCGCCACTGTAGTAGATGCACTTCAACATGGCTATTTAGTCGTCGTACCTGAAGAGTGTGTAGGTGATCGTTCTCAATCAGCCCATGATGCAAGCCTCTCCGATATTCAAATGAAATATGGAGATGTAGTTAGTTTAGAAACGGTAAAAAAATATCTAACACATTTAAAGGGGGATATAAGCAATGTATAGAGTGGCAGTAGACGTCGGTGGAACTTTTACAGATATAGTATTACAAAATGAAAAAACTGGTGAATTTTTTGGTACAAAAACACCCTCTACGACGCATGATCAGTCAGAAGGATTAATTACAGGAATCAGGAAGATTTGTAAGGAACAAAATATAGACGTCAATGACATCCATTCAATCATCCATGGGACGACTGTTGCAACTAATGCAGTTCTTGAAGAAAAGGGAGCAAAGGTTGGATTGATCACTACAGCAGGTTTTGAACAAATTTTACATGTAGCGCGCTCTTGGACGCCGGCACCTGTAAGTGCTTGGATGGGTTTCTTAAAGCCTGAACCTCTAGCAGATCTAATTCACACTGCTGGAGCAAAAGAACGAATGACTGCTCAAGGTACTGTACATCTAGTGCTTGATGAAGAAGATATTAAAGAGAAAATCAAAGGATTTTATGATCAGGGAATTCAGAGTTTAACGATTAGCTTATTAAACTCCTATGCCAATTCAGATCACGAAGAGCGTATTAGAGAAATAGCGGAAGAGATCAATCCTGATATTCCAGTTTCTATTTCCCACGATATACTCCCTGAATTCAGAGAGTACGAGAGAACATTGACAACAGTAATGAATTCTTATGTTCGACCATCCATGCAATTATATTTGAACAATGTAGCAACTAAACTAGCAAATGAAAAAGTAGAAAGTCATATTAGTATCGTTCGATCCGACGGTGGATTGATGAGTATCGAAGCGGCATCTTCAAGACCGGTTCATACGATGCTGTCAGGTCCGGCAGGTGGAGTAACTGCATCAGCGATGATTGGTAATCAAACGGGATATAAAAACATTATTTCATTCGATATGGGTGGAACTTCAACAGACGTTTCATTGACATACAATGGAGTGCCTAAAGTAGTAAGAGAAACGCTAGTTGGTGTATTCCCGGTTAAATCTCCTTCTCTAGGTGTAGTCAGTATCGGAGCAGGCGGAGGGTCAATCGCTCACGTTCCATTAACAGGAGCATTGCGAGTGGGACCAAGAAGTGCGGGTGCAACACCTGGACCTGCTTGTTATAGCAAAGGCGGAACGGATCCGACTGTAACAGATGCCAATATGGTATTAGGTTATCTGCCAGCAAGTTTAGTTGGTGGAGAGATGAAGTTGGATATCGAAGCATCTAAAGAAGCGATCAAGCCAATAGCTGAGAAACTGGGTGTCGATGTATATGCGGCAGCGCTAGGAATTTATAATATCGTCAATGAAAATATGTACGGTGCTACGCGTGTCGTATCTGTAGAAAAGGGTTATGATCCACGTGAGTTTTCTTTATTAGCACTAGGTGGAGCAGGGCCGTTGCATGCAAATGCGATTGGAGATTTATCGGGAAGTTTCCCGGTTATCATCCCTCCAACTCCAGGAGTACTATCAGCTTTAGGTTTCTTACAAGCGGATATCCGAAATGAATACTCTAAAACGTTCATTAAGCTATTGAGTCAATTGCAGACAGAGGACGTTGTTTCTGAACTGACAGGACTTGGAGATAATTGTGATCAGTGGCTTGCAGGCGAACACGTTCCTGCTAATCAGCGTACGACCAAATACGAAGTGGATGTTCGATACTTGAGACAAGGCCATGAAATTCCGTTTGAAATTGATTTGAATAAGTTGAAAGAAGAAGGCTTAGCTCTAATCAAGAATAGATTCGACGAGATGCACCAAGTTGCTTTTGGATTCAAAATGGATACTGAAGTGGAAATCGTCAATGTTCGTGCAGTAGCAATTGGAAAAGTGGACTCGCCAAAACTTCCAACAGTTAAACCTGGTGATTCAGATGCATCAAAAGCTATTGTTGATGACACGCATGAAGCGTATTTCGATAATGCGTTCCAGAAGACATTGATTTATGACCGTCACTTCCTTGTACCTAACAATAGAATAACAGGTCCCGCAATTGTCACACAAAAAGATAGTACGACTCTTATCCTCCCAGGAAATGTTGCTGTGGTAGATGAGAACTTAAATCTATTAATCCAAAGGGAGGCATAATATATGACGAAAATCGATTCGATCACAGTAGATATTATTGAAAATGCCCTAAAGAACAGTAAAAATGAAATGGATGTCACGCTATTTAAAGCAGCAATGTCTCCAGTTATACGAGAGCAGCATGACTGTTTCCCAATGATTACAGATGCTGAAGGCAACATGGTAGTAGGGAACTTTGGCTCCCACGTTCCTGAAGTTGTAAAGCAATTCCCTGAAGGCGTACAAGAAGGCGATGTCATTTTTGTAAGTGACCCGTATACGAGCGGTGGATCTGTTTCACACGTAAACGACTGGATGATTATTTTGCCGATTTTCTATGAAAGTACGCTCGTCGGATACTCTTCTATGTTTGGTCACGTGATTGATGTAGGAGGCCCAGTACCATCCAGTATGCCAGTTGATGCACGAAGTATTTACGGAGAAGGAGTAAGATTTCCTCCGGTTAAATTATTTGCCAAAGATGTACTGAATGAAGCGGTCATTGCTATCATCAAAGCCAATTCAAGAACTCCGCTTGAGAACTATAGTGATTTAATGGCACTTGTAGCGTCATGTAGAACAGCAGAAAAGCGTGTACAGGAAATTTGTTCTCGCTTCGGAATTGAAACATATTTCGCAGCGATGAATGCAGCACTTGAACGTACAAACTTGATGATGCGTGATCTGATTACGAAAATATTACCAACAGAGCCTGTGTCATTTGAAGACTTCATTGATGACGATGGATTAGGTAATGGACCATTTAAGATGAAACTGACAATCTGGCGTGAAGATGATCATGCGTACTTTGATTGGACAGGAACAGATCCACAGTCACCAGGACCGATTAATTACTATTTGAGTGAGCCAATGTTTAAAATGTTCATCGGTTCATTCCTGATTTCAGCATTTGACCCAGACATCAACTTTAACGACGGATTCTATGACGTACTGCACGTCATATCTCCAAAAGGAACATTGATGAATCCTGAATTCCCAGCTGCATTAGGATGTAGAACACATGCGTTAAGCCGTATGTTCGACGTATTAAGTGGAGCACTTTCAGTGAATGCACCAGATAGCAGTCCGGCAGCAGGATATGGAACAAGCCCTTACTTTATCTTCTCAGGAGTAGATGCTAAAGGAGATAAATTCAATCTGATGGAAGTTCAGTATGGCGGGCTTCCCGGAAGACCAATTGGTGATGGATTGGATGGTCACTCATGGTGGCCGGCATTTGTAAATATCCCTACTGAATATTTGGAAACATATTATCCGTTAATTGTAGATTCATATAAAACAGGTACAGATTCTGGAGGCGCTGGATTCTACCGTGGCGGAAATTGTAACGAGAAACTTTACACAATTTTAGCAGACGGCATCGTTTCTATTCACGATGACCGTGCATTAATCCAACCTTGGGGAATTAATGGTGGAGAGCCAGGATCATGTTCTTCGAAAACATTGATCAAACAAGATGGAAAAAGAATTCATCTTGCTTCAAAAATTGATGATGTAAAAGTAGAGAAAGGCGATCAAATCTTATTCATCACTGCTGGAAGTGGTGGATGGGGAGATCCTCTTGATAGACCGGCTGGAAAAGTACAGTCGGATGTCAGAAGAGGGCTTGTAAGTAAGGAGAAAGCTCTAAAATCTTACGGAGTTTATCTTAATGATTATCTTGAATTGGATGAAAAACAAACAGAAGCTATTCGCGCGAAAATCAAAGTTGACAGAGGTACTTTGGAATCGTTCAACTTCGGAGAAAGAAAAGAGCAAGTGCACGCGTAAAGAACATTTGAATGAAGCACTTGTGCGTAATAACACAAGTGCTTCACAAGTGTATAATGCGAAATATGAAATGTTATTGGAGGACTACTTATGACAGATGATAAAGAGAAATTACCATTAGAAGGTGTACGTGTTTTGGAGCTCGGTACATTATTAGCCGGACCTTTTACTGGTCGTTTGCTTGGGGATTTCGGTGCTGAAGTAATTAAAGTAGAAGCGCCTGATAAGCCAGACCCAATGAGACAGTGGGGACAGCAAAAAGATGGAGAAGCTCTTTGGTGGCCTATTCAATCCAGAAATAAAAAATCGGTGACGTTGAATTTACGAACTGAAGAAGGACAACAGATTTTTAAGGAATTGGTCAAAGAATCGGATATTATTATCGAGAATTTCCGCCCAGGCACAATGGAGAAGTGGGGGCTCTCATACGAAATATTATCTGAGATCAATCCTGGAATTATCATGACAAGAACTTCAGGCTTCGGCCAGACGGGACCTTATAAAGAAAGAGCAGGATTCGGAAGTGTAGGAGAAGCAATGGGTGGACTGCGCTATGTAACTGGTTTCCCGGATCGTCCGCCATCAAGAATCGGTATTTCAATTGGCGACACATTAGCAGCACTTTTCGCAACGATTGGTACATTAACAGCATTACAGGAAAGACATAATTCAGGCAAAGGACAAGTTGTTGATACTGCGATTTACGAGTCGGTATTCTCTGTTATGGAAAGTATTATTCCCGATTATTTATTGGCTGATTATGTACGTGAACGGATGGGGAATATTTTACCTGGAGTATCACCGTCTAATATCTACATGACACAAGATGAAACGTATATTGTAATCGGTGCAAATGCTGATGGTGTGTTCAAGCGTTTGTGTAAAGCAATGGGACAACCTGAATTAGCGGAAAGTTCGAAGTATGCAACGCATCACGCGCGGAGCGATAATATGACGGAACTCGATGAATTAATTGAAGTATGGACAAAAACACAGACAGCAAAAGATGCGTTATCTATTTTGGCTGAAGAAGGCGTGCCGTCAGGTTTGATCTATTCTGCTAAGGACATTCTTGAAGACCCTCAGTATGAAGCGAGAGAAATGATCATTACACGTGAACACCCAGTATTGGGCGATTTCCCTATGCCTGGTGTTGTTCCGAAACTGAGCCGTACTCCTGGTGAAGTGAAAACTGTAGGCGCGGAAGTGATTGGCAAGCACAACGAAGAAATTTACGGTGGCTTATTACGCTATGATGCAGAAAAACTAAAAGCGTTAAAAGAAAATAACGTTATTTAAATTGAGTTAGGTGGGATAGTCGTGGGACAGACTCTATATCAAAAACTCTGGAATCAGCATCTTGTGGTAAAGGGAGTTTCGCAGCCTGATATCGTCTATATCGATCTTCATCTTATCCATGAAGTTACGTCTCCCCAGGCATTCGATGGTCTGAGGGAAGAAAACCGAAAAGTACATCGGCCGGACAGAACACTTGGCACGATGGATCATGGTGTTCCGACAACCGATCGTAGTTTACCGTTTGAAGACGATATTGCAAAGAAACA
This sequence comes from Planococcus versutus, assembly GCF_001186155.3. Lineage (NCBI taxonomy): Bacteria > Bacillati > Bacillota > Bacilli > Caryophanales > Caryophanaceae > Planococcus > Planococcus versutus. Next base: position 634,990 of record NZ_CP016540.2, read on the forward strand.
AGTGGATGCACTTCGAAAGAATTGTAAAGATTTTGGTATTAAACTATATGATCTATTTAGTATAAATCAAGGTATTGTTCATGTAATTGCACCTGAATTAGGTTTTACACAACCTGGTCAAACGATCGTCTGTGGAGATAGCCATACGGCAACACACGGTGCATTCGGTACACTGGCGTTTGGAATCGGTACAAGCGAAGTGGAGCACGTTTTGGCAACTCAAACGCTAAAGCAATATCAATCAAAATCGTTAGCTGTAAATTTTGATGGTGAACTTTCTTTAGGTACGACAGCGAAAGATATCATGCTTGCGCTGATTGGTAAGTTCGGTCACGATTTCGCTACAGGATATGTTATTGAATATCGTGGAGATATCGTGCGCAACTTAACGATGGAAGAACGTATGACGATTTGTAATATGTCGATCGAAATCGGTGCTCGTGCCGGCTTGATGGAGCCTGATGAGACAACATTCACTTATGTGAAAGGTAAACCTCATGCACCAAAGGAAAGCGAATGGGATGAAGCACTATCTGAATGGAAAAAGCTCTACAGTGATACGGATGCAATTTTCGATTTGGAAGTCAGCTTGGATTGTAGCGTAGTGGAGCCACAAGTGACATGGGGTACAAATCCTAGTCAAGTTGTATCGATCAATGATTGTGTTCCTAGTGCAGAAGGATTGTCTAAAGTACAAGCTGAGATGACTGCTAACGCATTGGAATATATGGCACTTGAAGCAGGTACACGAATCGTTGATATTGCTATAGATACAGTATTCATAGGTTCATGTACAAATAGTAGAATTCAAGATTTAAGAGAAGCCGCGCATATAGTACGCGGCTATAAAGTTGCGAAGGGTCTCAGGGCACTCGTTGTACCTGGATCACAAAATGTTAAAAAACAAGCTGAAGAAGAAGGCTTGGCAGAAATTTTCATCAATGCCGGCTTTGAATGGCGTGAAGCAGGATGCAGTATGTGCTTGGGAATGAATCCTGATGTAGCACAACCTGGCGAACGAGTTGCGTCTACTTCCAATAGAAACTTCGAGGGAAGACAAGGACGTGGTGCAAGAACACATTTGGTGAGTCCTGCAATGGCAGCTGCAGCTGCAATAGAAGGACATTTTGTAGATGTGCGTAACTGGCACGTAAAGCTTGAAGAGGAGGTAGTTGAATGAAACCTTTTCTAACACAAACGGGTATCGTAGCACCGTTAGAGCGTTCTAATATTGATACGGACGCAATTTTGCCAAAGCAGTTTCTGAAGAGAATCGAAAAAAGTGGTTATGGCCAATTTCTATTTTATGACTGGCGGTATACAGGTGACGAAGAAAATCCGGATTTTGTTTTGAATAAGCCGCCTTATCGGAATGCCAGCATTTTATTGACTGGTGAAAACTTTGGCTGTGGTTCTTCTAGAGAACACGCACCTTGGGCATTGAAAGATTTCGGATTTGAAACGATCATTGCTTCTTCATTCGCAGATATTTTTTATAACAATTGTATTAAAAATGGAATACTACCTATTAGAATGTCAAAAGAGTATATCCAAGAGCTTTTTAAGAAAGTTAATGGACATGAAGGATACGAGCTAACTATTAATCTTGAGTCCAAAACAATTGTAGGTGATAGTGGAGAGTCAGTATCTTTTGAGATAGATGATTATATGAGAAATATGTTGTTGGAAGGTTTGGACGAAATCGGATCTACAATCAAGCATATGCAGGAAATTGAGAAGTTCGAAGAAACGCATAGAGTTTTTTATAGTATCACATAACCTGGACTTGAATGATCCAGCTAAATACGAAGGGGTGGATTATAGTGACACATGAATATTTGATAGTTGAAACTGAAAATAACGTCATGACGATTACATTAAATAGAACAGATGCAGGAAACGCAATTAATATACCATTTGCTAAAGAGTTATTTGAAGCTGCGTTATCAGCTACTCATGATTCTGAAGTGGATGTTGTAGTCATTCAGGGGAGTGGAAAAGCCTTTTCATTTGGAGGTGATTTGAAGAGCTTTAGTGATGCAGGAGATAAAATTGATTCCAGTTTAAAAGAAGTTACAACGTATCTTCATAATGCAACTAGTTTGTTAGCAAGAATGAAGAAAGTCGTTATTGCATCAGTCAATGGTACTGCTGCAGGAGCAGGATTGAGTTTACTTTGTGCATGTGATCTTGTTATTTCAAGTGATAAGGCGAAATTCACATCGGCTTATACAAATGTCGGATTAACGCCGGACGGCTCCTGCACATACTTCCTACCACGTCTTATCGGCCTTAGAAAAACACAGGAACTTCTGTATACAAACCGAGTATTATCTGCGCAAGAAGCAGCTGACTGGGGAATAGTCACGCAAGTAGTGGCGGCAAATGAATTACAGCAAAAAACAAAAGAGCTAGCAGACAAAATCGCAAACGGATCTACATCAGCGAATGGAACGACGAAGAAGTTGCTAAGCAGTAGCTTCTTAGATCGATTGGATTCACACATGGCATTAGAATCTGATTCAATTTCCGATATGACCGTAACAGCTGATGGTAAGGAAGGGATTGCAGCATTTTTAGAAAAAAGACGTCCTAACTTTTCTAATTGAAGACAAATAACTTAGTAAGAGAAACAGTTACTTCATATTGAATCCATTTTATAACTCTGATACTTAAATAGTTTCCCGTGTAAAAAAATATTCTAAACGATTCTGACAATACATGACAATTTATATTCCATACATTGACACGCCTGCTACATCAACATCGCGGGTGTGTTTTTTCATTTTACTCATCTCTATAAATTGTATGGGAATTTTGCGGAACACAGGGAACAATTGGGAAGTGCTGGAGATTTTTCAGGAGCTGGGAGACCAGGAAGCGGTCGAAGCATTCTTTGCGCGGCACCATGGCTATTCAGCAATCCGTAAGGCGCAGATTCACCAGACACTGGATGCCGGTGAATTGAATAAATCGCGTCCCAGGTAAAGAAACAATTCTAAACGATATTGACAATACACTTCAATTTATACTGTATACATAGCAACAACGTCTACATTAACATTTCGGCTATGGTTTTTTCTTTTTATTAATCCGTATAAATTGTTGGGAAATTGTATGGTTCCTAGGGAAGCGAATTAATGAAATTGCTGATTATTTTGACTACTGTACATAAACTGCTATTCTAGATTCAGAGGGTATGCTAATAAGCCCTAAAGAGGAGGAATCGGAATGACAAATTTTCAAGGGAAAGTAGCGATTGTAACAGGAGGGGCATCCGGAATCGGATCTGCGATTACGCACCGTTTGCTGGAAGCGGGAGTAAAGGTGGCCGTGGCTGATTTAAATGAAGCGAAACTGAAGGAAATGGAAGACGCAAATGCCGGCAATTTGATCGGCGTCGTAGCTAATGTCACCAAAGAAGCTGATATTGAAGCATTGGTAAAGAAAACAGTGGAAGCTTTTGGTAGCCTCGACTTTGCGTTTAATGTGGCCGGAGCTTCAAAAGCTGGAGCAATCACCGAGCAAAGTGAAGAAGACTGGGACTTTACAGTAGATTTATGCTTGAAAAGTGTCTTTCTTTCAGTAAAACATGAAGCCAAATACATGAAAGAGCATGGCGGCGGAGCAATCGTCAATATCGCATCATTAAACGCACATGTGCCGATGTTTTACGGAGCGGCTTATTCTTCTGCAAAAGCGGGCGTGGAAATGCTGACGAAAAATGCAGCACTCGAACTTGCACAGCACCAAATTCGGGTCAATGCCATTCTCCCAGGACTGATCTCAACACCGCTGACAAGTGATTTGACGAAAGTGGAAGCGATTAATGATGCTTACATGGACCGCATACCGATGCGCCGCGCGGGGGAAGCGGATGAAATGGCCGGTCCGGCACTGTTCCTGGTCAGTGAAGACGCCTCTTATGTGAACGGCGCAAGTCTATTGGTTGACGGGGCGTGGGCTGTTTCTGGTTACCCGGATCTGAGTAAGTTTATGTAAAGCCATCATCAGCATTCTGAGAAATGGTTAAAATCACGTTCCTGGGAAACAAACAAATCTAAACGATTTTGACAATACACTACAATTTACATTTTATGCATGGCCACGCCATATAACGTAGCATTCCGGAAGTGGTTTTTTCTTGTTATTCATCCGTATAAATTGTGTGGGAATTGTGTTGCTCTCTGGGAAGCAAAGCTCAAAATATAAAACACCCCGACCGTGAGTCTCTGATTTACCAGACTTTCTCACAGGTTAGGGTGTTTTTTTTTATACATTTTTCACTCCATTTTGTTATACATTTTTGACACAGGGAACATTTGGGGACTGCTGGAAATCGAACTTTAATTCACTGCGGCTTTCTTTAAAAGCCTTTTAATCTCTCCCAATTTAATCTTGTTCCTCAAAATCTCCTGACAAATACTTCCTAATAATGCTGAACTGAAAAGAAAGAAAACGCTTGGAACGAGCATGAAATGGAGGACATGATGTCCTACTGACTTGAGCATTCCAAAGCGTTTGCTCGGCTGCACCAGAAGTTCCATCAATTCAACCCGTTAAAAGTGTTACGGGTGAATCAGTTTAAAATGGGACGAAGATGATGAGAGTTTCCATGCCCGCATGCCGCATCAATATTTCGGTCCTGGTTTTTTTATTATATTCAACTATATAAATTGTTTGGGAATTGCGTCGCTCCTAGGGAAGCGGAATTAATAACGAGCTTGCCGTCAGGAAAACGCACCTGGTGCACTGGATCTTCTTCCCGCAACCGGGTATAAGTCGAGTATAGATTCTTTGTGAATTCCAGTGTGAACAATTCCATTTCATCAGCGTCATGGAAAGCCATTTAAACGACTCCTTTCCAGTTTATACCCTGAGCAGGATTGGACTTTCTTGTTCAATCCGTTTATTTTTCAGAAAGTTCTTGCAATAATTTATTGATATATTTAAACTGGTATTACCAGATGGATTATTGGTAATACCAGTTTAGAGGTGGAAGTGTGAAAGCGACCGATCGAATAGAAAAGATATTCATACAAAAAGTGTTGAAAGGGGAATTGCCGCCGCAGTCATTGCTTTCATCCGAACGGGAGCTGGCTTTGGATTTCGAAGTTGGCAGACCCGTAATCCGGGAAGTGATGCAGCGCCTGGAAAGGGACGGTTGGCTGACAATCCGCAGCGGCAAGCGAGCAGTGGTCAATGATTACTGGGAACAAGGCAATTTAATGACCTTGAATCATTTGCTGACAGATGAAGAACATATACAGGAAGAATTTATTGTTTACTTGATGGAACTGAGAAAAAACCTTGCTCCTGCATATACAAAAGATGCAGTGAATCACAAAGCTTTAACGGTGGCTTCGTTATTGAGTGAAAGTGAAAATATTGCCGATGAGCCGCAGGGTTTTGCCGAATATGACTGGCATCTTCAAAAAGGGCTGGCGGCCGCTTCGCCAAATCCGATTTACTTATTGATGTTAAACAGTTTTCAGCAGCTTTACATCAAAACGGCTGTCCATTATTTTCAAGATGGACAGTCTCGTCAAGCGACCAGAAAATATTACCGCGATTTGATGGAAACTGCGATGGCGAAAGACGGTAATTGGGCGGAAATCCTGGTGAAAAAAGAAATGGAAGACAGCATCAAAAGGTGGAAACAGCAATTGACTACGAAGAAAAAAGGAGAAGATTAACATGAAAAAAATCTACAAAGAATTCTTTTTGTTTCCGGATATCGCTGTTCTTCTGGTTATTCTCGCTGCCAGTATCTGCGTTCAGGTGTGGCACGGCTTGACTCTGCCGGCAATCGGCTTATTCGCTTTCGGTATGCTGGTCTTCATGTTCAGTGAATATTTGTCGCATCGGTTTTTCTTCCATTTAAAAGCGCCGAAAAACTCTTTTTTTCTGAAATTATTAAAGCGCTTACATTATGACCACCACAAAGATCCGAATAATCTGCACCTGCTGTTTTTGCCATTATGGTACAGCCTTCCTCAAATTTTGCTCATCTCTTTGGTTTTTTATCTGGTATCCGGGAGCTTTTGGCTCACCCTGGCTTTTGCGGCAGGATTAAAAACGATGCTTCTGCTGTATGAATGGAAGCATTACGTGGCGCACCGGCCAATAAAACCGAAAACCAAATTCGGCAAAAATGTGAAGAAATTGCATATTCTCCACCATTTTAAAAATGAAAATTATTGGTATGGCGTCTCAACGCCCTTTGTGGATGTCTTGTTCGGAACGTTGAAAGATGAAAAAGATGTGGAAACGAGCCGAACGGTAAAAGATCTGGAAAAACGGCTGTAGATGAAAGTTTGCGTTTTGCTGTTGGTACTATTTAAAAAATCGCGCCCCTGTGTAAGAAACAATTCTAAAAGATTCTGACAATCCATACTTCATACAAAGTCACACCTGCAGCAACATCGCGGGTGCGGCTTTTCCAGTTTATTCATTTCCTCATCCAATAAACGCTTGTGTAAACAGGACCAAAACAGGGAACTCTTATATCAATAGGTTAATCACCTGACTTGATCAGAAAAGGAGCAGTTCACCATGGCAGAAAAAAGAGATGAAATCATCCTGAGAGGGTTGCAGGAAAACAATTTGAAGAATGTCGATTTGAATATCCCGAAAGAAAAGATAAATGTGTTTACCGGCCTGTCGGGTTCAGGTAAAAGCTCGGTTGTCTTTGATACGTTAGCGACAGAAAGCAGAAGGCAAATGACGCTGAACTACCCGCTGTATATCCGGCACCAGATGCCGAGGTACGAGCGGCCGCATGCCGACTTGATGCAGCATTTAAGTCCGGTGGTCGTTGTCGAACAGAAACCGGTAAGAGGAAATTCGCGTTCGACTGTCGGCACTTATATGGATATCGATCCGTTGATCCGCTTGCTGTTTTCGAGGATCGGCAGCCCGCCGATCGGCTCAGCCGCCGAGTTTTCGAGTGACAGTTCTTTCGGCAAATGTCCGGAGTGCAGTGGGCTCGGCGAAATTATTGCGCCGGATGTTCACAAACTCATCGATCATACAAAGTCGCTTCGGGAGTCTGCGGTGAGATTCAGACCGCTCGCGCCGCCCGGCTGGCAAGGCAGATGGATGGTGGACGGTGGATTGTTTGATCCCGATCTTCCCATCAAGGATTACACGGAAGAAAAATACAATCTTCTGGTCTATGGTCCGCGGGAAGGCGAGCGGGCATTTAGCACTTACTACTACAAAGTAGGTAATCGGGACATCGAATGGGACGGCATCCTTCCCCGGTTTATTCGCTTGTACATTAACCGCGACCTCTCGAAACTGAAAATAACGTCACAAGACGATGTGCTGGCGGTGACGGCACGTACACCGTGTCCGACCTGCGAAGGATCTGGGTTGAATCCAAAAGTGCTGGAAAGCAAAATCAACGGATTGAATATCGCGCAATACGACCGGCTTGAAATGACGGATTTGCTGGGTGAACTGGCAAAAATAAACGATCCGGTTGGTACATCGATTGCGCAGCAGGTGTTACCGGGTGTCAAGCAGCTGGTTGATTTGGGACTTGGTTATTTGTGTCTGGCGCGAAAAGTGGGCACTTTGTCTGGAGGGGAAGCGCAGCGCGTGAAAATTGCGCGCCATCTGGGCAGTAGCCTGAACAACATCACGTATATATTCGACGAACCAAGTGCGGGTCTGCACCCGGAAGAAATCGAGAAGCTGACGCACATGCTGAAAAGTTTGAGAGACAATTACAATACCGTCGTCGTCATCGAACACAATTTGGCCGTCATCCAAACAGCGGATGAAATTATCGAAATGGGTCCGGGCGCAGGTGTGACCGGCGGTCGAGTGGTTTATCAGGGAGCGCAGGAAGGCTTGCAGAAAGCATCTGCGATCACCGATTTGAACCATAAAGTCGCTGTCAATAAAAACCCGCGACAGACAAAAAATAGTTTTTCGATTAACAATGCGTTTGCTAATAACTTAAAAAATGTAAGTGTGGAAATCCCAAAAAACGTGCTGGTTTCCGTATGCGGTGTGTCGGGTTCCGGGAAGAGTTCGTTAATGTTCGACGCCTTTACTGAGAATTATTCCGAAACCATTTCGGTGAGGCAAAGCAGTATTGGAACTTCAAGCCGTTCGACACTCGCGACCTATATGGGAATCATGGATGACATTCGTTCGATTCTTGCCAAAGAAACAGGGCAGCCTGTGGGCTTGTTCAGCTTTAATTCAATAGGAGCCTGTCCTGTTTGTGAAGGAAAAGGCGTCACCACGCCGGACGTGGCATTCGCAGATCCCGTTACCGTTACTTGCGAAGCATGCAAAGGAACACGCTATTCCGATGAGGCACTGTCGTACCGCTATTTAGGAAAAAATATTGTAGAGATTTTAGAACTGTCGATTGACGAAACCAATCACTATTTAAAAATGCCGAAAATCGTTAAAAAAGTGGATACTTTAAAAGATGTCGGTTTGGGCTACCTAACACTAGGCCAAACGACCAGTTCCTTGAGCGGCGGCGAAGTGCAGCGGCTTAAACTCGCCAGTCACCTGAAAAAAGAAGGCCAGATTTACTTGCTCGATGAACCCTCATTGGGGCTGCATACAAAAGACAATGCCCATCTATTAGTTGTATTCCAGGGGCTCGTTGACAGAGGGAATTCCGTTATCCTCATCGAGCACAATCTGGACTTTATCGCGGCAAGCGACTGGGTCATCGAAATGGGTCCAGGTGGCGGTAAAAGAGGAGGAGAAATCCTATTTGAGGGAACACCGGAAGCGATGCTTGAGTCGGATACGGTGACAGCGAAGTGGCTGAGAAAAGATGCGGAGAGATGAAAAAATTTTCTGTGTGAGGCGGTATAAAATCGCGCTCCTGTGAAGAAAACAATACACGACAATTTGTTTATACATTGCTGCACCTATCACATGAAAAATAGGGGTGCAGCTTTTTGATTTTATTCCCCTCTATAAACTTGTGAGAATTATGCGGAACACATCGAACACAACATACTGAAAATGCTTCATTTATGCTAAATAAATCGGTTTGTTGGAGTGGTTTTAAGGGAAAGTTGGTATATAAGGGAGTTTTTAGCCATAATATGCAATCCTTAACCGATTTTTGGTAATTGGCTTCTGGTAACTGAATCTACTAGTGATTCAGTTAAAAAATTTAAAAAAAGGGAGGAAAAATGATGACGAAAACTTCGTGGTCTAGATTTATGTTCGTTACAATGCTGATGTTCGTATTAACTTTGGCAGCGTGTGGCAATGATGATACATTAGACAAAAAATCAACTGATGACTCGGATGCTGCAACAGAAAAAAGTACTGAAGAGAGCACTAATGAAAGTGCAGAATCTCAACCAAAAGTTACGGAGTTTGAACCAGCATTTCCAGAACAAACACGAGCACCTGCAGTAAAGACTGAAACAGAAATTGATACGGAAGTGGTTGTTGAGGGGCTTGGCGTGTCTTGGGGGATGGTAGAGTTTGAACCCAATCGCTTACTTGTAACGCAACGAGATGCAGCAGAACTTTTGATTGTAAACCTTAAAGACGGCGCTGTTTCAGATCCAATCAAAGGGACACCGGAAGTAAATAATGAAGATCAAGGTGGTTTACTTGATGTCGCTATTGCACCTGATTTTGACGAATCTAGATTAGTGTTTCTGACGTTTGCTCAAGATGTTGAAGGGGGTACGGTAACGGCTGTCGGTAAAGGTGTTTTGTCAGAAGATGAAGCCTCACTTGAAGATTTTAAAGTCATCTTCCAAGCGACACCGGCATATGAAGGTACTTTACATTATGGCGGACGGATTATCTTTGACGAGGATGGCAACCTATTCCTAACAACGGGTGAGCGTTCAGATGACGAAAGTCGCGATCGTGCACAAGACTTGGATGCTTACCTAGGTAAAGTCATTCGCATTACACAAGACGGAGAACCCGTAGAGTCGAATCCATTTGTCGAAGATGAAAAAGCACTTGATGGTGTTTACAGCTATGGTCATCGTAATATTCAAGGGATAGACTACAACCCTGCAACAGGAGACTTATGGATTGTTGAATTTGGTCCGCAGGCTGGGGATGAACTGAATATTATTAAACCTGGTAATAACTATGGTTGGCCCATTGTTTCTTATGGCATCGAGTACACGGGTGAATTGATCAATGGGGGTGTTTCAGAACACGAGGCGCAAGGCTTTGTGGAACCGCGCTATTATTGGGATCCAACAAGTGCACCAAGCGGTATGGCATTCTATGACAACGATGCCATTCCTGAGTGGGAAAACAACTTGTTTATTGGCGGTTTAGTGTCGAGCTATATTGCACGTGTCGTTATTGAAGGAGACACCATCGTTGGAGAAGAACGTCTGTTAACTGATGAAAATGAACGTTTCCGTGATATTCTTGTAACGGAAGATGGCGCGCTTATTGCCATCACGGATGGCGGCAAGGTTTATAAGCTTACTGCAGCAGGTGAATAAGTTATGATTCTTTAACATCACTTAAGCTTATGTCAATGTTATTAATTTAAGGTGCACGACACTATTGAAGAAGCAGGCAATCATGAATTCTCGTGATTGCCTGCTTCTTTTTTTTCTCTAAACATTTTGGCCACGCAGTAGATTCCAGCATCTCCATTTTGCAGTTCTTTTCTTGCTGTCCTCACTGAACATCGCTACGATTAAAGAAAAGATATAGAAGCAATCGGAAAATGCGGGAGGGGAAGAAGTGAAGAAAAACTTATGGATGGGAAGTTTGCTGATGCTGATGCTGTTGTTGTTATTGGCGGCTTGCAGTGAAGATGACAAAGACGCGACAACTGAGGAGGCAAATTCAATGGAAAAAATTACAGGAAGTTGGGAAGGGGCCATTCAAGTTCCCAACCAGCCGCTGCCGATACTTGTGGAGTTCGAAAAAGATGGTGGTACATTGAGTATTCCGCTGCAAGAACTTAGTGCTGCTCCGTTTTCAACCGTGGAATTTAATGATCCGGAGTTGGTTTTTGAACTGAATCTTCAAGGACAGGTGCTTGTTTTCGATGGGAAACTTGAAGACGGGAAAATTCGAGGTGATTTTACACAACAGGGCCAGGCCTTTCCTTTCGAGTTGATACCGCGGACGGCTGAAGAAGCGGTTGATGAGAGTGAATTTATTGAAATTGAAGTGGCAGGTGGCCTGATGAAAGCGGAAGTTGAAATGCCGAAAGGAGAAGGACCATTTCCGGTCATGGTGATTTTAGCGGGTTCTGGGCCAACAGACCGCGATGGCAACTCGGTAATGATACCTGGCAAAAACGACAGCCTGAAGATGGTAGCAGAAGAAATGGCGGCGAATGGCATTGCCAGTATCCGCTATGATAAGCGCGGTGTCGGGATGAACCAGGCACTGGGTGGTAACGAAGCGGACTTGCGTTTTGACGATTATATCGCTGATGCGGCTGCCTGGGTAGACCATTTAAAGTCGACTGACCGGTTTACGGATGTCGGAATTATCGGCCACAGCGAAGGTTCGTTGATTGGCATGGCAGCAGCAAAACGTGCTTCAGCCGATCTGTTCATCTCCATTGCGGGAGCAGGGCGCCCCATTGATGAAGTGCTAATGGAGCAGCTGGCAGCACAGCTTCCGGAAGATCTCATGAATGAAGCCTGGGAAATTATCGACCAGTTGAAAAGAGGCGAGCAAGTGGCGACGGTCAGCCCCCACTTGCAAAGTATTTTCCGTCCATCAGTCCAGCCCTATTTGATTTCCTGGCTGGCATATCATCCTCAAGAAGAAGTGGCGGCACTTAACATGCCGGTTCTGATTATTGGGGGCATGGCTGATTCGCAAGTGCCGGCATCCGATGCTGAAAGTTTACATGCAGCGCATCCAAAATCTCAACTCTTGATTATTGACGACATGAACCATGTGCTGAAAATGGTATTGGATAAAAGCGAAAATGAGGCAGCTTACAGTAATCCTGATTTACCGCTGGCGGATGGATTGATGGAAGGGATTGTTGAATTTTTGATTGATTGACCAAAACGTTTGGAAAGGGGTGTTCCATTGGCTAGTCAGCATGATTTTACACAAGGGCCGATTGCCCGGCAGCTGTTCTATTTCTCAGGGCCGATCATTTTGGCGAACCTCTTACAGGTTTCCTATCAGCTGATCGACAGCTTGTGGATCGGTAATCTGATCGGAGCCAATGCACTCGCGGCTGTCAGTTTATCGGGGACGGTGCTGTTTACGGTCCTGTCGTTTGTCATCGGCTTGAATAATGCGGCGCTGACCATCTTGTCCCAGCAAAAAGGGCGGGATAGCGGAGAAGGGCTTCGCCATTATTTGAACGCATTCGTTGTCCTGCTTGCAGGGATGTCGATTGGTCTTGGTATGATCGGTTTTATCTTCGCTGAACCATTGCTCCGGCTTATAGGAACGCCGGAGGAGATTATGCCCATGGCTGTCGCTTACTTGAAGATCAACTTTATCGGCATGCTGTTCTTGTTTGGCTACAATTTCATCGGCACCGCACTCCGATCAGTCGGCGATTCCAAGTCTCCGCTTTATTTTGTGGCGATTGCGGTTGGCTTGAATACAGTGATGGATCCGCTTTTCATCTCCGTCTTTAACTGGGGCGTCGAAGGGGCGGCTTATGCAACCATCATTTCGCAAGGCGCCGCATTTTTTATCGGTTTCTTCTACATACGTCGTAAACGGATTCTTCCATTCACGCGTCCGACAGTACCTGCAAAACGCGAGGTGCTTGATATTCTGAGACTGGGCATACCCGCAGGACTTCAGATGAGCGTCATTTCTGCCGGGATACTCGCCATCATGAGTGTCGTCGCTTCGTTTGGTCCCGCAGTGGTTGCCGGATACGGTGCGGCACAGAGACTCGACAGCCTGATTATGTTGCCGGCGCAGGCACTCGGCACGGCCATCAACTCGATGGCCGGACAAAATATCGGAGCGGGGCAATGGGACCGTGTGGCGCTTGTGACGCGCTATGGTTTTTTCTATAACCTGGCCATTATGTTCGTCATTGCAGCCATCCTTTACATCTTTGCTGAACCCGCTGTCCGGCTGTTCCTAAAAGAAGAAGAAGCCGTGGAATTCGGCACCCAGTATTTACGAGGCGTCGCATTCTTTTATCCATTCCTTGGCATTAATTTCATCTTGAACGGCACCGTCCGGGCAGCTGGCGCCATGTTCCAAGTGCTGATTTTGAATATCCTGTCCTTTTGGGTGCTTCGCTACCCGCTCACTTATTTATTCGCAGAATGGTACGGACAGAGTGGCATCGCGCTCGGTATAGGTGTTTCTTTCGTTATCTCCAGCAGCTTCGCGTTCCTGTATTACCGTTACGGGAAATGGCGAGAAATCAAGGCGATTAGTGAGAAATGAGAATGAACTCTATTACATTTTATATTTTATAAATTGCCACATCCGCTAGATGAACTTTGCGGGTGTGGTTTTTTCATATTACTCATCTGTATAAATTTTGTGGAAATAGTGCGCTACACAGGGGTGATCTGGGAGCTTTGAATTGAGATGAGGGAAACGGTGACAAAAACAGTTTTTTATTTACACGCTTAATCATTTTGTCCTCTATTAAGCATGCGCTTTTCGAATAAGAAGTGTAAGAACGAAGTATAGCATGCGAAAAGTAGATGAGTTAGTTTAAATTAACTCTTCGATCTTAAAATACTAAATATTCACACTTTTTTAATCTTTTGACTGGTAATCGAACGTAAGTTCTGGTATATTAAGTGCATACCACTATGGAATGAGGTGTATTTCGATGGTGCTTGCGATTAAAGAAGTGAACGGATTTGAAAAAGGGCAGAAATATACGAGGGATCTTAAGCTTTTGTCGTGCTTTAAAAACGACGAACACCGCATAGTCGCTTTGGTGGATAAAGATGGCAATGTTCTTTATTGGACAACCACCAAAAATTCACCGGAATATCAAAACTTCCGTATAAAAGCTACCTATACATTTAAAGTGAGCTATATTTCTACAGTATTTGACCCTTCTACTCCTAAAGTTGTGATTGCCGAATTGAATGACCTAACAACTGAGAACGGCATGTATGGTGTGGCAGAGCAATATAAATTAAATGCTTAATATATATAATTGTAAAAAGAACCTTGGCAGTTTTAAGGTTCTTTTTGTTTAGCAATATAATTGTGTCGCTCCCTGGGAAGAGAAAATGAAAATTAGTTATAATTAACGCAGGGGGGAATTCTCATGAACTTACGCAATTTGAACACCTATGTACCGACAGTGCTTTACAAGCGCGGCTTAGATTATTTTGAGCGAGATTTTGTGGAGCAACTGGCGGAAGATGCGCCGAATCGCTGGCATGCGTTTGTGGCGGGTACCCATGATTATGAGGTGATAGTCAAGCTATCGGGGGAGAGTCCGTGGCGTGGACTTCTTGTACGTGTCCGTTTGAATCGGATTCGCTGTGCAAGCATGAAGTGGCCGTATGTCTGGCGATTCGTGAAGTTAAAAAAGAAAACAGTTCGGCGAGCGTAGATGTGCTGGCGCAATTAAAAACACTGAAAAAAGCAGAGCTACTAGACATTTTAGAAGAGTTGTTAAAGAAACAGCCAACAGTAAATCTTTACTTAACGGAGAAATTTTCGAATGCGGACGGTATGGATGAACAAACTGCGCGCAGACTTATCCAGAAATCGGCTAACCACGCAAGTCGTAGTGGGTTTATCGAATGGGACCGGGCAAGTCTGGCGATTGAAGGGGCAGAAGAAGTTCAAGAATATGTAGATGGCTTGCAGATAGAACAAGATGCTGAGAAAATAATCTGCCTCAGTTTGATTGTCATTGAGGAATGTAGGGACATGTTGTTAAGGGCAGATGACTCAGCTGGCGAGATTAGTTCGACAGTTTATGAAAGCCTTGAGAAGATTAACGAAACATTGGCAAACTGGCCGGTAGAGCTCGACGAATCTATTGTGGCTGGTATGCTCAATTTACTTTATCCGCATATTCTTTTAAATTTAGAAAAAGATATTACAGACGCTGCGGGGGATTTACTGGTATCTGTATTGCAATGGAATGACAAAGGCAATTTCACGGACAAATTCTATGATTTTATTGAAAAAGTGATTGGCAGTAGGGAAATGAAAAGTAAGTCGTATTTGTATACCGAAGAGCGGTTCCGCATGTGCCAACTAGTGGTTTTACAACAGGCAGAGGACCAGCAAGCGATTGAGTCGTTTTACATAGAGCACCGTGGTTATCCAGAAGTTCGTAAAGCACAGATCTTGCAAGCGTTAAATGCAGGTGAATTTGAGAAAGCAGCACAACTGTGTGTCGAGTCGGAACAATTAGACGCGAAACTTGCAGGATTGGTACATGATTGGGAAAAGCTGCGCTTTCGAGCTTATGAAGGCATGGGTAACACGGCGGAGTTGATTGATTTAAGCCTTCAGTTTGTGTTGGATGGGGAAGAAGAGTATTACCATAGGTTGAAGAGTCTAGTAGCTGTGGAAGACTGGCCGGAAAAGAGGGAAGCGATGCTTGCGGAGATGAAAATGCGTCCACGGTGCCGTCCACTTTATCTTGGCATTTTGATTGATGAAAAGAGGTTTGATGAACTGCTGGACTATTGCCAAAAAGATGTCGCTGCCATCGAACATTTGCACCCGCATCTGTTAGCTGAATATCCACATGAAGTGAACGAGATTTATACAAGTTATATTTACCGAGTAATCGAGCAAGCTTCCAACCGAAAAGCTTATTGGAGTGCATGTCAGAAAATCAAGGGTTTCCAACAAGCATTAGGAGCTGAGGCGGCAACGGGGTTGATCAAAGAATTGAAGTTTATGTATCCAAAACGACCCGCGTTGTTGGATGAGTTGGGGAAAATTCAGTAGCAGCAATAACGTAGTGAAAAAAGCCGGACCGGTTGACCTGAAAAGGTAACCGATCCGGCTTTTATTTATTATGAAATGGATTTGTTACAGTAATTGCTCTGCTAGTAGTTGATAAACAGCCAATCGTTTTTCTTGAGAATGCGGAATGCTGCAGATCATGGCTTCTTCAAAACCGTATTTCGTTTGTTCGCGCTGCAATTGATCGGCGACGTCTTTGGCGGAACCGACTAAATGAATGTTGCGGCTTTCTTTGATCTGCATGCGGTCCATTTCAGTTAACGCAGAATTTTGTGCTTGTTCGGGTGTCAGGAGAGGCATGATGCGACCTTTCATCAACATGAGGCGTGAAATGTCTTGTGGCAGTGCTTCGTATTCCGCTTCTTCGGCGGTTTCAGCTGTTGTCACTAAATAGGATACCGAAATTTCGGGTTTTTCCATAAAGGCGGAAGGGACGAAATTAGCCCGGTAGGAATCTAATATGTTTTTCGTCATGCCGCCGTTGAAAAACTGGGCAAATGAATAGCCGACGCCCATACGACCTGCTTCTAATGCACTGTTGCCGCTTGAACCGAGTAACCAGGCTTCTGGCAACTGAATATGTGTAGGAGCCGCGATGGTTTTATTGTACATCGTCTCTTCGGGTACTTCGTCGTTGATCAATTTTAATGCGGTGTCGAACTTCCCGTACATGTCGTCTGTCATCGGGCGACGTCCTTGAGCCAACGCGTAAATGGCGCTATGGTCACCACCAGGGGCTCGGCCAACGCCGAAATCAATACGACCAGGCGCAAGGGCGGCCAATGTTTTAAAAACTTCTGCCAGTTTTAACGGCGAATAATGCATCATCATCACACCGCCTGTTCCGATGCGAATATTTGTTGTTTTGGCACTCAAATATGCGGCCGTGACTTCAGGTGCGGAGCTGGAAAATGCGCTGGAGCCATGATGCTCAGCCATCCACATCCGGCTATAGCCTAACGTGTCGGCAAGAACCGCAAGTTCTACCGCATTTTGCATCGCTGCTGCGGCTGTGTTTCCAGTCGTAACAGGCGCTTGGTCTAAAACACTTAGTTTCATTTTGATAACTTCCTTTCTTTCCCTGCAAGTTTGCTCATTGAGGAGTATAGCAGTCTGGTGTAGCGAAATCCTTTCTTTTGTCTTAAGGGTTTTTATTCGACTGTATGAATAGTTTTGAATAGATTTGCTAAGGGAGTTGTAGAAATGGAGCATTCCAGTTGGGTAGAGGTACTTTTTGAATTGAAATGACTGTATAGTAATAGCAAGAGAGAAAAGGTTTGCTCTAATTGGATACATTGTATTTTTGGAAAGTCGATCAAGGAGCAAAAGCTGACTCTCGAACCGTTTTCTTGTGTAAGAAAAATTTTAAACGACTTTGACAATACATTACACCGCCACACCCACTGTGACCATGTTGTGGGTGTGGTTTTGTGCTTTATTCTTTGAAATAAATGGTTCATTTTTTAGGAATATTTTGATAATTGTGGGATAATAATATATAAAGTGATTTTAAGGAATAGAAATTAGTAGGGGATGATACTTTGAGTAATCTTGTTGATAGTAATATAACGATATATAAAGCATTAGAGAATATCCAAACTGGAAAATACGTTATGCCAGCTTTTCAAAGACAATATGTTTGGAGCATGGGGCAGATAGAAAAACTTTGGGATTCAATTTTGCTGGATTATCCAATTGCTACATTTTTATTTTGGCATATCGATGACGCTAACGTAACTTGGGATACATACTTTTGTAATTTTTTAACTGATGTGACATTCGACAGTAGAAAATCAGCTGACAGCACTAATTATGAACTGACAAGTGTGAATGTAAAAAGTACAGATACCGCCATACTGGATGGTCAACAGCGCTTGACGTCATTATATCTGTCATTGTTTGGTGAAGCATTTATCCGTCCAAAAAATGCTCGGAAAGTAGGCGGTGGGAAAACAATAACCAAGTTGCTGATTGAACTGAATAAAAACAAAATTGATGTGGATGAAGAAGAGTATAACAGCAAGAAATTTGATATAAAGTTTAGTGAAAAGATTGGCAGAATCAGTCCCACTCAGTTTGAGCTGAAAAGCATTCTTCATGAAAGATTTCAAAACGAAGAAACTAGGGAAGTTGCAATTGCAGAGGCAATTGTAAATGTTCCTGCAGATAGTAAAGAGTATTCCCGAAATATTTTAGAGAAGTTGTATAAGAAAATTTTTGAAGAGAAACTGATTAGATATGCTGAAATTACAGATATGAATCAGGACGATGCGCTAGAGATGTTTGTCAGATTTAATAGTGGAGGCAAACCGCTCCGGAAATCTGATATTACCATGTCAATTTTGGAGGCATACTGGCCAAGTGCAAGAAGTGAATTCGGAAAAGTATTGATTGATTCGTACGAGGGATTTGGTACAGACTTTATTATCCGGGCGGCATTAATGCTTTATGGAGATGTGGTAAAATCTAATATTAACAAAAGTATTGCAGAAACTTTAAAAAATGATTGGATCGACTTTAAGAAAGCACTAAATAATCTTGAAAATATGCTTAAAAACATGAAAATTGAGATCAGCCATTTTTCAAACAGTTGGAACGTACTGCTACCGATTATCTATACTATCTATTACAACCCGGACTATAGTAATAATCTAGCTGCAATTCGTGCTTACCTGCTTAGGGCAATATTCTTTACGTATTTCCAATCAGGAACCACAGGGAAATTACAACAAATGAAGAGCAATATTAATAGTTTTGATTATGAAATCACGATTGAAATGCTTAATCAAATAAATGACTTGCGGGTAACAGAAGGGAAAATTGAAGATGTATTAAATTCGGAAAAAGGCAGCAGGGTTGCCGGTGAAGTCCTTTACTACTTAAATTTGGAATGGAGAAACAAAAATTTCAAATACGAGCAGGATCATCTTCATCCTGATAATCGCTTTAACAGCAGTAAGCCGATAACGGTGACTGCAGTGGACTGGAAAAACTGGCGGAGTTTACGAAACAAACTCCCAAACCTTCATTTACTGGAAGGCAGGAGCAATGGTAGTAAGAGTGATATGAGGCTGATTGATTATTACAATGATATGAATGATGAACAAAAGACAAGGTTTTTTGAAGAAGCGATGATTTCGAAGGAAGTTGACTTAGAATTTGATAGTTTCGATAAGTTCTACGAAGCACGTAAGCAACTGTTAGCTTTGAAAATTCGTGAGTTGCTAGGCTGACTTCAAAAGATAACTTTTGTAAAATAATAACTTAATAAATGAAGAGAAAATGTACACTCACTAAAAATCTATATTTGTTATACAAATAACAGCTCCCTTGTGTGAAGGAATCTAAACAATAAATGAAAATTTATACTAAATACAATGCAACAGAACTAATTAATATATAGTAAGTTTATATAATAGGGAAAAATGGAGGGGACAAAATGGAATGGATTATTCCTGCTAATAGTAAAATCTATAATTATGAAAAAGCATTCAGTACATATGAGCAAATAGATTGGAAGCAAAGCGCAAATTACCAAGTGGGCGATATCATTTATATATATGCAACGATGCCGGTTAAAAAGATTCTTTACAAAACAAATGTAGTTGAGGTAGATTTGGGACCAAGTGAGGGTTATCAGAACCCTGGTGATTGGATTGATAAAAATGGGTTTGATAGTTTTAAAGAAGTTAAAAGGTTCGTTCGTTTGGAAATTGAAGATCATGTGGACAATGAGGCGCTTTCACTGGATGCTCTATTGAAAAACGGATTGAACGGAGCGCCACAGGGTCCATTAAAAGTAAGTACGGTATTATCTAGTTATATAGAAAAGCATATGAGTGGCCAGATCTTTCCTGATGAAGTCAGTGAAGAGTTGGAAGAAGGACAAAAAGTCAAAGTAGCAGTGAACAGATATGAAAGAAATCCAATTGCCAGAAAAAAATGCATCGAAATTCACGGAGATAGCTGTGCAGTTTGTTCAATGAACTTTGGAGAGATATATGGTGAGGTTGGAGAAGGATTTATTCATGTGCATCATGTTAATCCTTTACATGAAATCGGTAAACAACACGTAATTGATTATGAAAAAGATCTTGTCCCAGTTTGTCCGAACTGTCATTCAATGTTACATCGCAAAGTGAACGGGAATGTGTTGAGTGTAGATGAATTAAAAAAAGAAATAAGTGAAAAAAGTATTCTATAAAGAAAATGTACTAACAACATAAGCGAGTGAATTTATATAATCGCGTCCCAAGGAAAGAAAAAATTCTAAACGATTCCGACAATGCACTATAACTTATATCATATACATTGCCACGTCCGATGCGTCTACATTACGGGTATGGTTTTTCATATTATTCATTTGTATAAATTGTTTGTAATGTGCGGCTCCTAGGGAAGCAATAAAAGAGATTTATAAAAGAAGTATTTGCCGAATGATCGAACAAGCTTCCATCTGGAAAGCATTGTTGGATGAGTTGGTGAAGATTTAGGAGTAAGAAGCGGTGACGACCTACTAACAGTAAGGAATTTATCACAAAAAGCCGAATTCCTCCTTATTTCTAGTGAGGGACTCGGCTTTTGGTTTTAATAACTACATCTGATTATCGATAAGTTAAATAATCTGTAAAGTTCTTTTTCTAGTTCCTAATTGAGATTAGATAAGTTTTATGAAAGGTGTGACTCTTATCTTATTTCAGTAGAAATTGGTTTAATAAAGAAAAGCCCAGGGTTTTCATCGTATTCGTCAACTATGGCTGTAATGAAAAGATTCTGTCGATAACCAATAGTGTCTGGTATTTCAGAACCGGTAAGGTTTAAATCTAACATACCGACATCGTCAAACTTAAAGTCAGGTCCGCTAAAATTGGTTTCCCTATAATCACCTACGTTAATTAATATGTCGTATCTTGTTTTATACTTTCCATGAGGCATCATGTTTGCTATATAACCATCAAATTCAATGGTTCTACCCGCGTATTTTTTTGCGAATTCAGCAATTTTTGGATCGGTAGTATCCTTTAATGCCAGAATGACTGCAAGTTCCTCATTATTATTTGCAGTTAATATTTCTGTGCTACTCTCAGCAGGTTTGTCACTAGTTACTTGTTTATCTTTCTCTGGACTAACTTTGTCAGTTGTACTTGTTTCTTCTTTATTACTTTCAGCAGACGTATCAGTGGTTGGTTCTTCTACTTTCTCAACATTTGTTTCCTTGGATTTTTGATTAGTGTTCGTTTCTTCTTTTTCAAAAGTGTGATAGGTGATAACTATTTTTGAATCTTTTTGAAAATCATCTTGCGCACTAAACTCGGTCTTTCCATCAATATCTACTTTTTCAATTTCACCATCTTTAGTTAACCAACCAGTAATTAAGTCATCTAATATCTTCGTTTCAATATTTGTGAATCCTATTTCTTCTAATTCTGAAATTACGGATTCATAATTTTCTCCAACTATGTCATCTGAAGAGTTGCTTACTTTTAGCACATTAGGATCCTTTTCTTCAGAACAAGCAGATAAACCAATAGTTGAAACCATGATACTCAAAAATAGTAAAGTTTTTTTCATAATACCTCCATAAGAATAAGTATAATATTAACATTTTAATTTAAAATAATATAGCACACTGATTTGAATATTTATTCAATTATAATAGGTATTCACGTGAAAGGAGAACTCTAACGATTCTAATAATAATTTTAGCCTTTATACATAAATCTACTTATTAGATCGACATTGAGTAAGATGAATTTTTATATACAACCAAATTAATTTCATTTATTCAGTTCAATCCATAAGAACTATTTGACAATACAATCTTGCAAGCGTTAAATAAACTTCCATAGAAAGTTTATTTAAAGATTATAAAAAGCGTTGAACCTTTCTTCCTCTTTGTTTATTTCTTCATCAATTCTCTTTTTACAAGTTGCTAAATCTTTTTTCAACTTTTCTATTTTTTCATCTGTTGCATAATAGCTTATTGTCTCGTTACCAGCGTCATCAGATATGAGTTTTACAGTAGCCTTTGCTTCTATAACAAACATATTAATGATTTTTTTGATTTTCATTATTTCTGAGAATGTCTTTCCACCGCATGGAATAGCTTTCACTCTTAAGATATCAATCTCAGTTGTGGAGAAGTCTGGTACGTCAACACTAAATCAAACAACTTTTTTAAGGGCTGCGTTTCGATAAGTGACAGGGCTGGTATAGCCCAGACTGCTGTGTAGACGGACATGGTTGTACCAATTCACGTAATCAAACAGTTCAAGCGCTAGCTGGTTAAGCGTGTCAAAGCACATTCCGTTGATGAGTTCCGTCTTCAAAATCTTGAACGTGGCTTCCGCCACCGCATTATCGTAAGGGGTTCCTTTTTGGCTCAGCGACCGTTCGATTTGGTGCGTCTTTAATAGCGCATCGATGCCGGTGTTCTTGAATTCAGATCCGCGGTCCGTATGGAACAGCTTCACGGCTCCCAAGTCGCCTTTGACCGATGCGAAGGCACGTTGAACCAGGGCAGCGTCTTTACGCTCGCCCAGACTGTACCCCACAATTTCACGGTTGTATAAATCGAGAAGGAAACAAATATAGTTCCAGCGGCCGCCAACCTTTACATACGTCAGGTCGCTGACCAACACGGCGTTTTTCGCTGCCGGATTGAATTGGCGGTTCAGCACATTCCGGTATGTCGCTTCATTGGGAGGCGTGACCATCGGTTTGTAGGATGGCAGCGC
The DNA here is from genome assembly GCF_001186155.3 of Planococcus versutus. NCBI lineage: Bacteria > Bacillati > Bacillota > Bacilli > Caryophanales > Caryophanaceae > Planococcus > Planococcus versutus. The sequence goes on from NZ_CP016540.2 coordinate 657,627, forward strand.
GTATTTCGATTGGATGCCAAGTGACGCCATGAGGCGTCCAATACGGCGTCTCGAGATCACCCATTTCTTTCTGTTCGCCAACTCTTTTTTCAGCTTGCGTGTGCCATAGACGCGGCGATTCTCGTGAAAGATCGCCCAGAGTTCGTCTTTCAACTCCTGTTCTGCTTGGGCTTTTTGGTGTGCTTTTTCTACCGAAACGGAAGTCTCATAGTAAAAGGTGCTGCGGGCAATTTGGAGGACAGTGCACATTGCTGATACTGAATAGAGGTGTTGATTCTGTTGGATAATCTCTATTTTCGTCCCATGATCAGCGCCGCTTGCTTTAAAATATCCACTTCCATCTCCAACTGCTTATTTCGTTTTTTGTAGGCAAGCAATTCCGTTTCCAAAGGGCTTCGGTTATCTTTTTCCTCGAACGAGCCAGTTTGATTGGATTGGGCAATCCACCGATCGAGGGCGGAAGCCGTCAGGTCGTATTCCCGGACAATATCCGGTCGGCTTTTTCCGCCTGCGTGCAGCGCGACGACCTGTTTTTTGAATTCTGGGGAAAATGTTCGTCTTTTTTGTGGCATGGTAGATTCTCCTCACGTATAGTGGACTATTCTACGCCCCCTTATTTTTTCTGTCCAACTAAGTGTAGACTATCCAGTCAATTACAGATTGTATAAGAGGTTTTATACTTTTTTTATTATTAGAGTTTAGAGAAACAATAAGAAATTCGAGTGACTCTAATATTTCTTCAGTATTATTTTTGAGTTGAGGATACGCATTTAAAAAATCTTTTGTTTTCTGTTGTTCGATAGTTAAATATACGCCAAGTAAAGTTAAGGACCCTCCGATTATTCCTCCAAGAATAGCGCCAATTAGTCCGGTGTTTTCGGGACTTGGATTGAAAGATGAAACTACTGTGACAGTTACCGCTATTAATATTACTAAGAAAATTACTAATGTATAGAATGTACTAAGGTCTTTAATGTCTTTCTTCAAACTTGTTATTTTCATATTTTACCTGCTCTCTAATGTAATAAGATTTACCATTAGTTAGAATACGAGATAGCTTATAAAAAAGATTCAGTAAAACTAAATAAATTATATATATAATATCCTATCTTTTTTAAAAAATACAAACTCGTGTAAAAACAGATTCTAATCGATTCTGAGAATACAATAAAATTTATAAATCACAGATTGCTGCATCTGCTAAATCAACAGTGCGGGTGTAGCTTTTTCATTTTATTTATCTTTTGTTGAAATATTGTATTCTTTGAGCTTCGCTGACAAACACTCCCTGAGAATGATAAAATGAAAAGAAAGAAAACGCTTTAAAAGAGTTAGTAAGGAGCAAGAGGTGACTTATGCGCTGGAGAGAATCTCGCTATTAGAGCATTCAAAGGAATTTACTCGACTGCATCAGAAATTTAATCCGTTTAAAGTTTTCCTGGTAGATCAGTTTGAAATATGCCATTCGAATATTTTAGTCTGGCTACTGAATCCGAATGAAACGCATGATAAAAACGCATCCTAGAGGAAATCTGCAATTCTAAACGATTCTGATTACACTATATAACTTATGTACATATATGAGAAAGTCTATAAAGCTTGTATTTCTAACTAAAACTATTCATGAGTATAAACTCTTTAAGAACTACGTGTTTGGGAGCGGCATGTGAGAGAAAATTAGAGTTTGATTGGTTAAAACAAGTTATGTTAAATTGGAATGAAATTTATTTATTCTCAGGGAATATCTAATAAGTAAAAATTAAGGGGATATTAAATTAAATGGAGTTTTTAAAAAGTATATTGAATTTGCTTACTATAAGTGAGTGGATAATGCTATTAACTGGATTAGCTACAATAATTACTGCAATTGCTACTTTATCTAATGTGAAGGAATTACGTAACCAAAGAATAGAGTCGCAGCAACCTTCACTAGTTTTCGAGCATAAAGAAGTTCGAATTGATATTAAATCAGATGACTCTATTTATCATGATAATCAGCTTATTAAAAGCCCTTTGGAGTATTTTTATCATTTAGAATTAAATGTAGAGAATATAGGGAGAGGGCCTGCTAAAGAAGTCATATTTGAATGGGAATTTGCTGAGGAAGTTTTGAACAAAGTTAAAGAAGCTAATTCATCAAAAATTAATATAGAAGTTTCTCAAAAAGACGAAAAAGAGAGATTGTATTTTTTTCAAGTATACAGTGATGTATTAATGGGAGAAAATGAATACAATATGAATTTTATGAATTACCACCCTCATCCTGAGAACCAGTTTGATCCAATGTATTCATATAAAAAGTCGAAAGTACACTACCGAACAGATACTCTTTACAAAGTGAAGGTAGAAAGAGAGTTTGCTATACTATCTTTTCTATATGGTTTTTCTAAAAAAGATGCAAGACAAGATATGGATTATAAATATCTTCCTTCAGTTAATTTCAGTGTAAAATATAAAGACAGCCATGGGTTTCCTCACAAGCAAAAATTCCAATTAGAATGTCAATCTTACTTAGATGCCGAAGAGAATGAAGGAACTTTGTTCTTATTGTATGAAGTCCATGAAATTCCTATAGATTAATAGAAAATCGTGTCTCTAGGAAAAGAAAATTAAGATAGAAAAACAGCCACTGTAATTAAAAGTATGCGCAAGGGTAGGGAGTAAGATGGATATATTTTTAGCAGTATTATGTTAACAATGTACCAATAAAAGCAGCAAGTAAATTTAAAGGAGTGGCAGAATGGACGGATTAGTCGAACAAAAATTGAAAGAAATACGCGAAGTGTTTGAGGGGCTCTCTCATTGCAAGATTGAAACGAACGAAGAGGATCAACTTGTAATCATCAGTGACAAACCGGTTCTTTGGAGTGACTCACTCGAAAAGCAGGACGCGGTATCTATACATAAAATAGGGACCATTAAACCTCATAAACTTTCACTTGGTCTGTATATCGATTTTCCGCACGGATACTTGGATGCGGACAAGTTGGAAAAAATTATAAACCCGGAAGAAACATTGACGTATTACCCGCCTGGGACGAAAGCGCCTACTGTGAAAAGCTGGTGGCGTTTCCGTTCTGATGAACAATTTGACAGCCTTCACTTGGTTCTCAGAAAAATCGAGTTAGCCTATTATAATTTTAACCGAGAAGACTGGGTGGAGTTAATGCGAGAGATTACGGAAGCTAATAAACAAAAATAAAAATTGGCTTCTTGGTAAGAAGTAATTCTAAAAGGTGCCGACAAAACACAATAATTCATACATTGCTACATCTGCTAAACTAACAGCGCAGGTGTAGCTTTTTCATTTTAATCGTTTTCAAAAATTATGTGCAATCTAGAGAATAGTAAGGTAATCGGCTGTAAAATTGGGTAAATATAAATAAAATGAATTGAACTAGCTGAAACTTATAAGAGCAACTAAGGAAACTTTATTGGCATGCTAGGACGACTTAAGAAATGAGGGGTAGTTCATGGAATACATTTTCATCTCGGGTGCAGTGGTGCTGACTTTGCTAGTTGCGATCTTTATTTACATTAGAAAGGATAGGCAGACCATAGCGCGAGTAGAAGAGCCGTACGTTGAAGAAGCGACAGAAGAAAGTAGTGAGGTTGAACCAGAGCCAGAAGATGATGACAGCTACTTGAACCCTACAGTATCAGAAGTAGATAACGAGGAGATCATCAAAGGCGATTATAAAAAGATCGAGCTTCCTGGGAATATGATTCCAATTATTGCACAGACCTTAAAAGACGGAGCGGTAGTTCTCCAACAAAACCGGACATTCCGCGTGAAGTTTAGCCCGGAAGTGGTGAAAGGTCTGAAGGACAAGAGCATGACCTTGATTGAGCGGAAAAACGGCAGAGGCTATGTACCGGCAGTGAACAAAGCCGGCATGAAAGGGATTTATGAACAAGCGGTCCTTGTGAAGCGTGTGAATCCAGGGCTCTTAGCGCATGCGAGCATGAACCTATTGACGACAGTCGTTGGACAGCAACAACTTATTGAAATCCAAAGTTCTTTGAAAAGCATGGAACGGCAACTCGAAGCTTTGATTCAACACCGGGAAAATGATTTTGCGGGACGGATCGAGGCGCGCTTTAGTTATTTCAAGGAAGTTATTGAACGGTTTCGCCGAAATGGCATTACGCTTGGCGGTGTGGAAGATGCAGAAATCGAAGGGTTTTATACGGCGACGCTGCAGGATTTGAAAGTGTTGACGAAAGACTTGAAAACGATTGTTGCAAACATTGAAGGATTAAGAGAGCATGAAACGCTTCGGAAATGGGGAGATGCTCCTATAAAGAAAGAGTACCAGCAGCTCATTGGACAGTTTAACGCCAAGCAAGAACTTGTGCTGCTCAATGTGCAGTTTATAGAGGAATGCTACGAACCGTATCTCCGGACAATCCGGAACTACGCGGAAGAGGAGGTTAAATCACAGGCTTTGGCGGCAATTGTTGTAGAAAACCATACCATTATCAGAGCTATCGAAGAAAAAGTGAGGAGTATCGAAGAAAACTACCGAGTAAAGATTAATTTTGGCATTAAGGCCCTGAAGTACCGCGATTTGGAAAGCTTGAAGAAACTAGAGCCTAAGAAAATCAGTCAGCAAAAAATATCAGAAAAAGAAGTTCCAGCCGAAGTGCTCGTCGAAGTAATGGAAGATGACAAAGCATATGCGTACGTTCCCCAGAAAAATCAATAGTCAAACTAGACTAGAAAACACCCTCCGCTGAGCGGTTGGCTTTTGCCAACTTTTCATGAAGGGTGTTTTTCGGTGTATTTATTAAACTCAGTAAGACTCCAAATCCGGTGCTTTGCGTTTCAAGCTTGCCTGTTCATAAGAAAAGGCGAGCTCGATCAAACGTGCTTCGCTAAACGCTTGTGCACTAAACGTGACACCAACAGGATGTCCGCTGCTCGTGTACCCCGCCGGAACGGTGATGGACGGATAGCCTGCTTTTGCGGGCATATCGGCACCGCGGTTGTTTTGGAATAACAGTGCGTCGAGTTGGTGTTCTCGCATGACGAGATCCAATCCTTCTGAAGTAGAAGTTCGCAAATCCGTTTCGCGATGTTCTAAATAAGTCGAGTCGTTCGGATCGTCGCTTAACTTTTGTGCTTTTTCTAGTTCGGCCTGACCAAATTTCATGCGACGCTCAGGGTCTTTTTTGTTGAATTCGATCACGTCTGCTAAGGATTTGACTGGCACTTCAGCAGGTGTGGTACGCAAATAGTCGTTAACGTTACGCTTGAATTCGTACCACAAGACGTCTGACTCAAATGTTGACTTTGGAATTGTCACTTCAACAACCGTGGCGCCGAGTGCTTTGAATTGCTCAATCGCCTCATCTATAATGGCACGTTCTTCTGGTGCTTTGTTGTTTAAAAAGCTAAGATCGACGCCAATGCGGGCACCGTTCAAACCGTCTTTTTTCAAGTGCGGCGTGTAATCAGTGAGCGCATGTTCCGCGCTTGTTAGTGTTGCCGCGTCTTGCTCGTCGACACCGGTCATTGCGCCAAGTAAAATCGCCGCATCCGTCACAGTACGCGCCATTGGTCCGGCAGTATCCTGGCTTTCAGCGATTGGAATGATGCGCGAGCGACTAATGAGGCCTAAGGTTGGTTTGATACCGACAATTGAATTGGCACTTGATGGACTCAAAATTGAGCCGGATGTTTCCGTACCAACACCGAAAACAGCGAAATTCGAAGCGATAGCGGCTCCTGTCCCTGAACTCGAACCGCCAACGTCTTCTGCTTTAAAGACACCTACGCCATACGGGTTTAGCACTTGACCGCCGAGTGAACTATAGCCGCTCGGTCCATCTTGTGACATGAAATACGCCCATTCGCTCAAGTTTACTTTGCCGAAAATGATGGCACCTGCATTTCGTAATTGCTTGGTGACAAAGGCATCTTCTTTAGCGAAGTTGTGTTCGAGTGCAATCGCGCCGGCTGTTGTCGGCATTGGGTCAGCAGTTTCGATATTGTCTTTGAGCAACACAGGGATGCCGTATAGGGGACCTTGGTTATCTTGTCCGCGATTCTCATCTAGTTGTGCTGCGATTTTCAGTGCGTCTGGATTGATCGTCAAGACGGAATTGATTTTCGGGCCATTCTGGTCGAAAGCTCTGATCCGCTCAAGATAAGCTTCGACCAATTCTACCGAGGTAAGTTTATGATTACGGAAAGCTTGTTGAATGTCTTTGATTGTCGTTTCGTTTAACTGGAATGTATTTGTTTTCATATGTAGGCTCCTCACTGTAATGATGTTCTGTTGTTAATTGTACATTAATTCTTAATTTTACATAAAGTATAGTGTATCGTTGAACTCGAATAACAGTTCCGAAACCAAAACGTTTGAGTTTAGAGAGATGTAAGAGTAATCTGAAAATAAGAACGAGAGGAGTGATCGTAGATGGAAAAAGAAATACCCAAAGTGACATTAAACGACGGAACAACGTTACCCGTTATAGGACTCGGTACATACGGACTGTGGGGCAATGCTGGAGCAAACGCAGTTAGCAGTGGGATCAATGCCGGTTACCGGTTGATTGACACGGCATATAATTACGAAAACGAAGGAGCAGTTGGTGAAGGTATACGACGCAGCGGCATTCCGCGTGAAGAACTATGGGTAACGTCCAAATTACCGGGGCGTTATCATACGTATGAAAAAGCTCTAGTAGCCATTCAAGAATCGTTGTATCGTTTGCAATTGGATTATTTCGACCTGTACTTGATCCACTGGCCAATGCCAAATCAAGATTCCTACGTGGAAGCGTGGCAAGCGTTGATTGATGCGAAGAAATGGGGACTCGTTCGGTCGATTGGCGTCAGTAATTTCTTACCTGAACACTTAGAGCGGATTATTGGAGAGACTGGCGTAACGCCGAGTCTCAATCAAGTTGAATTGCATCCGTTTTTTAATCAGCAACAGCAACGGAACGTGCACAACGAATTCAATATTCAAACGCAATCGTGGAGTCCGATTGCAAAGGCAAAAGATATTTTATCGAATGAGGCAATAAGAAAGATTGCAGACCGTCATCATAAAACGATTGCGCAAGTAGTTTTGCGCTGGCAATACCAAATTGGCTCTGTATCGATTCCTCGTTCTACTTCTGCTAAACGGCAGCGAGAAAATTTAGCTATTTTTGATTTTGCCTTAAGCGATGCTGAAATGACTGCGATTGCTGAACTTTCTCGTCCGGATGGCAGACTGTTTGATATGGACCCCGCTACTCATGAGGAATTTTAAAACAAGCACAACCAGCATACCGAAATCACTTGTGAAGGAAAAAAGCGATTAAACTCAGAGGAGGAAAGTGTATGGAGTTCTTGAAAGTAAATGGCAAGATCAAACCGGGTAAACTGGCGCTGAGCATAATGGTGCCGGTTGTCGGTGGGTCACTGGCTGGGGCATTCGCAAACCGCAACACCCAAGAAGAATACAGTGTACTGAAAAAGCCGTCTTTTTCTCCACCTCCTTGGGTTTTTCCTTTGGCATGGACCGCTTTATACGCTTCTATGGGAATGGCAAAATACAGAGCAACGGAAAAAGCTGCCTTGAAAACAGCAGAAGAGAGCGTACTGCTGCCTTACAATTTGCAGTTGGGTCTGAATTTTTTGTGGTCATTCCTATTTTTCAAATGGGGGTTACGTGGCACTGCACTTGCGGAAATGGCTTTGCTGCTGGCGACAATCACTTGGACGACCTATGAATTTTACCAATACGATCAAACAGCTGGCAATCTCATGCTTCCTTACATCGCTTGGGTCATGTTCGCAATGGGCTTGAACTGCTCGATTTGGAAGCTGAATAAATGAACGATATAGCAGTAGTCGGAAATGTTTAGTTTTACCGAATACTCACAACTAAATACGAAGAAAAGCGGAGCCGCTTGGGCTCCGCTTTTTCATACGATCTTCTACGACAACAATCGATGGTAACTTCATTTTCACTGTGCATTAAAAATCTAAGTAGATAAACAGAATTTCAGAATTTAGCTGCTTGATTTGTTTGTTTAGACGTGAAAAATAAGGGAATACACTAATATTAGGGTTTTTTATTACTTAGAGGAGGAAACACAACATGGCAAAAGTATTAGCAGTCTTATCAAGTGGACATAAAGATACAAACAATAACTACGAAACTGGCTGGTGGGCAGAAGAGTTGTTCGCACCGAAAGAGATTTTAGAAAAAGCAGGACACCAAGTAGACTTAGCTTCACCACTGGGCGGTAAACCAACGCTTGACCAAGTCAGCATTAGTGAAGATTACGATCCAGAAGGCAAATACAAAAAAATGTATGAATCGGGAATAGCAGATAATACAATGGCTCTTTCAGACGTCACTGCAAAAGACTATGACGTGGTCTTCATCGTAGGAGGTCACGGAGCGATGTATGACCTCGCTGAAAGTGAAGAGCTGCGCAACATCATCAATACCGTCTACGACAACGGCAACATCGTTTCGGCTGTCTGTCACGGACCAGCGCCACTAGTATGGACAATGCGTCCAAATGGCAAAAGCATCATTGATGGGTTGGATGTAACTGGTTACCCAGAAGCGGTAGAACCTGAAGGCCTTCCAGAAATCTTACCATTTAGCTTGGAAGCGAAAATGAGCGAAGTTGCCAATTATAGTGCTGACAACAAAGTTGTATGGGGCAATGATCAATTGGTAACTGGCCGCGATCCGTTTTCTGCTGAAGAATTGGCTGAAGAATTAGTGAAGGCTTTAGATAAAAAAAGCAAGCAGGAGGACTGAGTGATGGAGCCCATCCTAATTACAGCTATTTTAAAACCTAACGAACACATGGCAGATCAATTATTAACAGAGTTGAACAAAGTACTAATTGCGTCACGCGCAGAAGCAGGATGCCTAAGCTATGTTCTCCATCAATCGATTGAAGACGACACGTTTGTTCTTCACGAATCATGGCAAGACAAAGACGCGTTGGAGAGCCATGTTGCTTCTCGTCATTATCAAGAATACCGGACGAACACAGCGGACTTGGTTTCAAAGCGAGAAGTGTTTAAGTTAAAAGCTCTGTGATTTAATAGAAGTTATAGATGAATAACTACCAAAAGTAGCCCTTTGCAGTCGTTGCAAAGGGCTACTTTTTTGTGCGGAATGGCATTTTGGCAGGACGGAGTTGGATTCCGAAAAGACGGACAGCGGGATGTACAAAAAAATGGAATGGAAGAAAACCCATCATGATAACTACCGAGTCATTAAAGACAAGCACGTGAAAAGTTAACGGTTGTTAGTAAACAAAAGTTAACTCTCTTTCTTGCGACTTTAACAGTTGAAAGAGACGAGTTTCTTTTTATGTAGCTGTATCAATTTCGTGATTTTATTTGTCGAGCTAGCTAGCTGGCTGTTTGGAAACGCCATGAAGTCATTCTAATTCAATCTTCAAGACCGCTGAAGCAGCAGAGCTTCTTTTTTTATTATGAATTTATTCAGAAAAATCAAAATAAATCTAGCGTTTTGCAAGTAAAATAGAGTACACTTTTTATTAACGGAATGATTATGGTCTATTTCCTTAAATCAGAAAAGTGGGTGAGGACGATGACAGAGCAAGCACAAGAGTTGTTTAATGAAATGCGCGCATTTCGGCGAGATCTTCATGAGAATCCAGAATTGAGCGGCGAAGAAACGGACACTTCGCGGAAGATACAAAAGAAGCTTGATGAATATGGCATCGATTATTCTACCGGATATGCTAAAACGGGTGTGCTCGGTGTTATTCAAGGAGGCAAACCGGGGAAAACGGTTGGTTTGCGTGCAGATATCGATGCATTGCCGATTTTGGAGAAAGCGGATGTTCCGTTTAAGTCTAAAGTTGATGGCAAAATGCACGCATGTGGCCACGACGCCCATACGGCGATGCTTTTAGGAGTGGGGAAATTGCTGCAAGATCGGAAACAAGACATGGCCGGAACGATTTTGCTCATTTTCCAACCTGCTGAAGAAAATGCGCCGACGGGCGGTTCAGAACAGATGATGGAAGATGGTGTTTTTGACAACTACCAGCCAGATGTCTTAATGGCTCAGCATGTTTGGCCGGGTCTTCCGGTTGGACAAGTGGGCATTATTGACGGAGCCATTATGGGGAATTCCGATCGTTTTCAAGTAACGCTGCACGGAGCGGGTGGACACGCATCGATGCCTCATCAAACAGTTGATGCTATTATCATCGCCAATCAAGTGATGTCCGCCATACAGACCATCATCAGTCGAAACGCCAACCCAATGGATTCCGGTGTTATCACCATCGGTAAAATCACAGGAGGCTACCGTTACAACGTTGTGGCGGATACAGTCGTGCTCGAAGGAACGATTCGCTCACTATCAGACGACACAAAGAAACTATTGAAAAAGCGTTTCCATGAAGTAGTCGAAGGAGCCGTAGCTATGATGGGCGGTACATGTGATATCGATTATTCGGACGGCTATCCAGCAACTATCAACACAAAACGTTGGGCTGAAGTGGTCCGCAAGTCGGCAAAACGTCAATTAGGAGATGGGGGCGTACCAGAAGTTATCGGCAGCATGGCAGGAGAAGATTTTGGACGTTTTTTGAAGAAATACGAAGGGATTTACTACTGGCTCGGGACTTCGATAGGTGAAAACCAAAAACCGCTCCATGATCCTGGCTTTATGATTGACGAACAAGCGATGTCGATTGGGGCAGAATTGATGGCGCAAGCAGCGCTCGACGTGCTAACAGAATTGAATGAATAGGAGGAACAGGAATGATAGATCTTGTTGAACAGTTCATGGCAGAAATCGAGCCGTATGTCATCGAGCAAAGACGCAAGCGGCACGGATACCCTGAAATTGGGTTTGCTGAATATGTAACCACTTATGAGTTGAGTGAACAGTTAACGGGGAAAGGGTTTTCGCTTTTTTATGGAACCGAGCTGTTAACGAGTGAAGAACGAATGGGTGTGCCAAGTGATGAATTCCTCAAAACAAACGAACAACGAGCGCTCGACAAAGGAGTGCCGCCTGCTTTTCTTGAAAAGATGAAAGGCGGACATACCGGACTCGCCGCCGTACTCGATACGGGTCGTTCGGGACCGAATTTTGCTTACCGTTTTGATATCGATGCATTGCCGATTGAAGAGTCTGATGTTGCTGAACATGTACCTGCACAACAAGCATTCCGCTCGCAAATTACAGGAATGATGCATGCATGCGGTCACGACGGACATGCGGCAATTGGGCTCGGACTGGTTGACTATTTGTCTAAAAACAAAGATCGGTTATGCGGCAAGTATACGATTTTGTTCCAACCTGCAGAAGAAGGAGGACGCGGAGCTAAGGCCATAGTGGATAAAGGATGGTTGGATGATGCTGATTTTTTCCTGAGCGGTCACGTTGGGCTTCATGATTTGCCAGCAGGTACAGTAGCTGCCGCCACATCGAGGTTTTTGGCCAGTTCTAAGATCAATGCAACATTTATCGGCAAATCGGCACATTCCGGTTTAGAACCCAATGAAGGACGTAACGCTTTGCTTGCTGCCGCTTCTGCCACGGTACATTTGCACAGCATTTCGCGTCATAAAGACGGAGCGACACGTATCAACGTCGGTACTTTGCATGCAGGATCAGGGCGCAATATCATTGCAGAAAAAGCGTTTATGGAAATTGAAACACGCGGTGAGACCAACCAATTAGATGAGTATATGCAACAAAATGCGCAGCGTATTCTTCAAGCGAGTGCGAGTTTATACGATGTCGAGCTAGAACTTGAATATGTGGGAAAAGCGATTTCGACATCTGCAGATCTCAAGTTTGCTGGCATCGTCGAACGGGCGTGTGCTTCGTCAAAAAACTTGAAAATTGTCCCGGATTTGGCAATTGGTGCTTCAGAAGACGTTACGTATATGATCGAGCGCGTCCGGGAACGCGGAGGACTAGCAACATTTATGATTTTTGCTAGTCCCTTGCCTGCTGGTCATCACCATCCCCGCTTTGATTATGATGAGCAGGCATTGATGGCTGGTTTGGAGACCTTGATTCGAACGACTGAATATTTGCTGAAGGAGGACGGTATATGTGAAAGCCTGGTTGATTGAGCAATTACAGCGATTGAATATGAGTGAGGCATTGGTGAGACCAGAAGGATTTACGCGACAAGGTTATACAACAGAAGAAACCAATGCCATTACGGTTTTTAGAGCGATTGCTGAAGAGCTAGGTTTGGCTAGTGTGGAAGATGCTGCGGGCAACATCATTGCGCGCTGGGAAGTTCCAGGAGGCGAAAACGCAGCAGTAGCGACCGGATCCCATCTTGATACTGTGCCAAACGGCGGCGCTTTTGACGGAGGTGCAGGCATCGTCTGCAGCCTAGGAGCAGTCAAACTGCTAAAACAAGCTAGTTTCGAACCACAGCGGCCAATTGAAGTGATTTGCTTTCGTTCAGAAGAATCATCACGGTTTGGCGTATCGACAATTGGCAGCAAAGCCATGAGTGGGTTGTTCGATCCCACAATCGGCAGTCTCAAAGACCAGCATGGCACGACGCTCGCAGAAGCTGTTGCCAGTCAAGGTTTTGACTGGGAAAATTTATCCAAAGCGAAACGTCCAAAAGAACAGCTTCAAAGCTTTGTTGAACTGCATATCGAGCAAGGGCTACACATTGTCGAACATCAAAAAAATTACGGAGTTGTTAAAAGCATCGCTTGCCCCATTCGGTTGACGGTCACGTTTAATGGAAAAGCGGGACACACTGGAACAACGCCGATGGATCGCAGACAAGATGCTTTGACAACAGCCGCTCTTTTTATTTCATTTGTTCAAGAAACAGCTCTTCAACTAAACGATGCATATGAGAAATCGCTTGTGGCAACGGTAAGTAAATTGACGTCGGCTCCAAACTCAATGAATGTGATTCCGCACACGGTCATAGCCGGAGTCGATATTCGCAGCGTGGATGATTTGTTGAAACAGAAAATGGCAAAGGCTATACGGATTGAAGCCGAGCGTATAGAACAAACAACAGGCGTTTCAATCGCAATCGATGTGTTGGTTGATAATCCATCTGTTTTGCTTGATCCACCTTTAGCCGAGCAACTAGCTAGCGATCATGAGACGTATTCGGTGCACCATATGGATAGCGGCGCAGGGCACGATGTGATGAATATGGCACAAGTCTGGCCGAGCGGATTGTTGTTTATTCCTTGTGAAGACGGCTTGAGTCACCACCCAGATGAATCTGCAACGGCAGAAGATTTAGTGATGGGTGCCGAGCTATTGGCCCGCTTTTTAATGGAGGCTACGACTCAATGACAGAACTAGTTAGAGTTGGATTGATTGGACCGAATGACTCGGTCAATGAAACGATGAAAGCAGCAAATAGTTTGGACGGAATCGAACTAGTTCCGTTTATTTATCAGCATACTGAAGAAACAAAAAACATTATCACTAAACACTCAGCACGCATCGAGCATTGGCTTTTTTCAGGCCCCGCACCTTATCATTTTGCACTAAAAGAAAAGTTAATCGATGCAGAACACGCAGATTACATTTTGCTACATGGGTCGAGTCTACTCGGGACGATGCTAGACGCTATTATGCAAGAAGGAGCGGTGTTGTCGAGCATCAGTGTCGATTCAGTTCCGCGTCAAGAAGTATTAAAGATGCTCAAGGACTTTGATTTGGAAAAAATGAACATTCACACCGCACCGGAACTCGGCTATATTCCTGCCGAAGAGCTGATCGATTACCACGAGAAACTGTATCGCTCAGGTGAAATACAAGCAGCTCTCACGTGTGTCCATGCTGCCTACAACAGCTTAAAACAAAGAGGTGTGCCGGTTTACCGGATCAGCGTATCAGAACTGGCTGCGCATCGGGCGATTTCAGTTATTAAAGAAAGAAGCTTAGCCAACTTGTACCGCATGAAGCAATTGGCAATGATCGGCATTGAAATTATCTATCCGAGCCAAGCCCAACAACGCAAATCGCCATTTAAAATAGAACGTCAAGAATTGGCGATTAACCGAGTGCTTATTGATTTTACTGAAAAAGTCAAAGGTTCAAAAGTGAACGGAGGAAATGGCATTTATGTCATTTATACAACGCGAGGAGAGCTAGAGCTGTACGGCAAGTTTCATCACTTAAAAGAAGTGCAAGAAGAAATTTTCGTCAATAGCACTATGCACGTCCGCATTGGAGTAGGGTATGGCAAGACGGTTTTGGAATCCGAACAAAACGTCAGGTTAGCACTAGATTATGCTCGAGAAAAAGAAAACAGTATCATCATCAATCTTGACGAAGACGGAAAAGTGACAGAAATCAATTCACTTGGAGACCAACTCCATTATAATCGGCGCAGCAGTGAAGCAAAATGGCAAGAAGCGCTCAAAGGTGCGTCAATCAGCCAGACCATTATCGCCCGGATTGAGTCGCTGTCTCATCATTATGCAAAAGTGGAAGTGACTTCTCTTGAGTTGGCCGGGTGGATGAACAGCACAGAACGCAACGCACGTAGAATTTTAAAAGAACTGGAACAAGTTGGTGTTGCAGAAGTCGCAGGAGAAGAATCCGGCCAAAGAGGACGTCCGCGGATCGTATACCGCTTGCTATTCGGAACGGAAAAATGACAAAGGAGGAATGGCAATGACATCACCCGTAGAACAACAAGACAAAAAAGGATTTTTAAATTTTATCGAAAAATGGGGCAATCGCTTGCCCGACCCATTCTTTATCTTTGTCTATTTAGCTGTGTTTGTTGTCTTATTGTCATGGTTGGTCAGTGCGTTTGGCACCACGGTCATCCACCCAGGAACCGCTGAAGAACTGCCAATTCGAAGCATTGTCTCAGGAGAAGGAATTCGCTATATTCTAGCAGAGACAATCAATAACTTTACCGGCTTTGCACCACTCGGACTGGTCCTTGTTATGATGCTCGGAATCGGATTGGCTGAACGTGTTGGATTGATGGAAACGGCGATTAAGAAATCCATCTTGAATGCACCAAAGTCACTGATTACTTACGCAGTTATCTTTACAGGAATTATGGGGAACTTGGCATCAGATGCAGCATTTATCCTAGTGCCACCACTTGCTGCAATGGTCTTTGTGTCAGTCGGCAGACATCCGCTTGCAGGTCTTGCAGCTGGATTTGCTGGAACAGGTGCTGGGTTTACAGCGAACATGTTAATCACTGGGACAGACGCATTGCTGTCAGGGATCTCGACGGAAGCTGCACGAACTATTGATAAAACATTTGTAGTTACTCCTGTTGATAACTGGTATTTCATGAGTGCATCTGTTATTGTCATGGCGATTGTCGGAGCCATCATTACGGAAAGGTTGATCGAGCCGCGACTTGGTGAGTATGCAGGCAGAACGGATAAATCGTTCGACCCGGTGACAAAGCAAGAAAACAAAGGGTTGTTAAACGCCTTAATCGCGGGAGCCGTGTATATTGGCTTAATCGCTTTACTGTTGTTCTTCCCAGACTCTCCAGTCAGAAACGAAGACGGCGGCATCATTCCGTCACCATTTTTATCCGGCATTGTGCCAATCATTCTATTCTTTTTTATCACGATTGCTGTGGCCTATGGAGTTACGGTTAAAAAAATCACAAATTCAAAAGACATTCCTGCTTTTATGGGAGATGCCATTAAAGACATGTCGGGCTATATCGTACTCATTTTTGCGGCTGCTCAGTTTATCAATTACTTTAATTGGAGCAATCTAGGGATTTGGCTAGCCGTCAACAGTGCAGAATTTCTGACGAGCATCAATATGACAGGTTTGCCAGTGATGGTCTCATTCAGTGTTCTTGCAGCATTACTGAATCTGTTGATTTTTAGTGGTTCTGCACAATGGGCATTGATGGCACCAATTTTCATCCCGATGTTTATGTTACTTGACTACCATCCGGCTTTTGTTCAGTTGGCGTTCCGTATTGCAGATTCTTCGACGAATATCATTACGCCGCTCAATCCGTACATTTTGATCGTTCTCGCTTTTATGCGAGAATACGATAAAAAAGCGGGACTCGGCACATTGATTTCGTTGATGTTGCCATACAGTCTTATTTTCTTCGGAGTGTGGCTCATCATGATGATTATCTTCGCATTGACTGGGCTTCCAATCGGACCGGGCATTGGCTTGCGTATCTAAATGAAAAAAATCGAGCAATGCAGTCTTTAATAGAAAACGGCCGTATCAGCAACTAAGTTGTTTCTGATACGGCCATTTTTCACTTTATTTTTCTGCTTCTTTCGCGATTTTGATACTAGTGGGATCAAAAAACTTATCCACTAACTCATAAATCGTGATGAGTTCGTAAAGGATTTTAAACGCTGCTGGAAAGTGGGTAGGGTGCAAGGCATCACTCGCTTTGATTCCTTTGCTGTCATCCCAGAACAAGTTGGTAATGTTCTTTAATTGGTGTTGATGCTTTTCGGGATCGTAGTCGATTGAATGCTGCAAATCGCGCGCAAGCTCCGTTACGGCATGCATAATAATTTCTCGCTCAGCTGTAGTCCACTGGATCGTGTGTAGTGGGATGTAGAGTAACGAACCCAAATGGAATTCGAGATTATGTATAAAGAGTAATTGCCTTTCCGCCATAAGCAGTTCGGCTTCTCTTCCGCGAATCCAAGGATAAAAACTAGACTCGTCACGCTGGAAATGGATTAATTTCTCCGTTTTTTTAATCTCAGTAGTCAGTTGCTTGACTAGCTTTTGCTCTTCTTGACGATTTACATCGCCCGCAAATAAGATCGTACGAAATGTCTGTTCCAACATCGTTCCAGCGTGTTCGCTAATACTTTGAATACTCGTTAAAATGTCTTTCCGGTAATCTGGTGGGAAGACCAGCATGTTTACCGCGGTAGACACGAGCAACCCAACAGTTGTTGTCCCTAAACGAATGAAGAACGAAATTAAAACGTCTTCGTGAATCACTTCAACCATCGCGACAGATGTCAATGTGGCGACAAGTAACCCAGCATGCAGGTTGAATTTATAACAAGCTAAGATTGTGGCGACCGCAGCGAGTGTATAGGTAATCGGGGAATTCCCGAAAAGTGTGATAAAGAGAACAGCGAATGCAGAACCAATTGCAGATGCCGGAAAACGAACCAGCCCTTTTTTTATCGAATCGCTAACTGTGGGCTCAATCGAAACAATGGCCGTGATCACCGCAAAAACAGGTGGCCAGTTAAACCATTCGCAAATAACAGCTGTTAAAAATATGGCTATCCCTGTTTTCACAATTCGACTGCCACTGAATTGAAAATATCGCTTCATGTTTTAACCACCATCTTCTTTACGTAGTATCTTTTCCTGTAGTCCAGTATAACATCCATTTCTATAGAGACTCTAACTCATTTAATAACTTGTCCCTGAAAATCATGTAACTTCTAAGAAAGCAACATCTTTGGGGCTTTAGTGAGGAGAATAAGAGTTGGAAGTAAAACTTCATCATATAATTTTTTTATAGTTGAAAAAATAATATCTATTTCCATCAATAGCATAATATTTAAAGCATATTGACTATTGACAACGTTTACATTAGCCTAAAGAAAATGAAAAATGTTTTCTTAATCGAAAATCGTACGAAAGCCGTCTATGTAAGACATGAAACAACAGTATACGTGAGATTGGTACGATTTTTTGTATGGCAACTAAGTAAGAAAGAAGGCGTGTCAATCGAGTCAAAAAAAGTGGAAGTCGTCAAAGCAATACAACAAGTGGATAACTTTATAAAAGGAGGAAATGAACATGAAGAGAAACTTTAAAAAAGATTTTACTTTACTTGCACTTTTACTTATTCCAATCGGGGTAGCTATTAACTTTGTTGGGTTTCAAGTAGCTCAAATTTTAAGGTTACCTATTTTTTTGGACACAATCGGAACAATCTTGGTGGGTGTTATCGCAGGACCGTTAGTTGCAATCGTAGCGGCATTTATAACAAACTCTATTACTGCGATTTTTAATCCGATTTACTTTCCTTATGTTATTACATCAATGGCAATCGGGTTAGGTGCAGGTTTGCTTTCTAAATTTGGCATGTTTCGCACTATCTATAAAGCTATAATTTCAGGACTTATCATCACAGCTATCGCGGTAGTAGCGTCTGCTCCTATTACAGTTTTGTTTTTTGGAGGAGCGACAGGCAATACATCGTCTGCCATTACGGCGACATTTTTAGCGATGGGTCAAAATATTTGGAGCGCGGTTTTTACTTCAACCATTATTACGGAAATTGCGGACAAAGTGATCTCTGTGTTATTTGTTTACTTTATCGTGAAAAGCATTTCGGATCGCTATTTATCAAAAATGAAGTATGGCCATATGTATATGAAAAAAAGTAACCGCAATCGATAAGTAGGTTTGTTGCTGTTAGTTAAGCGAAGAGTACGTTAAGGGAGATAATATAGGATGAAAAACTCACTAGTGAATTTGTATCCGTTAACCAAATTTTACTTTGCCTTATTTATTGCTGCTACTGTCATCATTGTTCCTAATTATGTGTTTGCCTTTGCTTGGTTTCCAGTGTTGATATTAATCGCAGTTGTTGCGGGTGTTGTAAAGTCGTTCTTATCGTTTATCTTAAAAACGTTGTTTATCTTGTTAGTCATTGTGTTTTTGATGCAATTGTTCTTTTATCCCGGAGATGAAGTTCTTGCCTCTTGGTGGATTTTTGAGGTATCCAGAGAAGGTTTGAATTACGGATTGACGTTAACTTCACGAATTCTGGCAATTGGTTCTGCTTTTATCTTATTTTTCCGCATTGTGGAAGTGAAAGATTTTGTGAAATCACTTGAAGATGTCGGTATGCCGTCTACAGGAGCGTACGTTGTTATGTCAACATTACAAATTATTCCAGAGATGCGTCGTCAATCGAATACTATAATGGAAGCTCAAAAAACACGAGGTGTCGAAACAGAAGGCTCGTTTGTAAATAGAGCAAAAGCGTTTTTTCCGACATTGACGCCACTCATTCTTTCATCAATAGCAAGTACGGAAGAAAGAGCAATTACATTAGAAGCACGAGCTTTTTCTGCACCTGGTAAAAAGACCAGTCTGCACCAGTTGACTAAGCGACCAATTGATCGTGTCTTGCCATGGGTTTATATCATCATCGTTATAGGACTTATTATTTGGAGGGTTTTCTGATGACATCAATCATCCAGCTAAAGGACGTTTCTTACAGGTATCCTGTAGGGGATGAATGGGTACTGAAACATCTAACAGTAGATATAAAAAAAGGTAGCTTTGTATCCATAGTCGGAAATAACGGATCAGGCAAAACGACACTTTGTAATATCATCAGAGGCTTTATTCCACATTTTCATAAAGGCGAATTGGAAGGTACAGTTATGTTAGATGGCAAAGATATGAGTGATTATGAACTGGGTCAATTAAGTGAAAAAATTGGGTATGTGTTTCAAAATCCATTTACGCAAATATCGGGTGTGAAAGATACGGTTTTTGAAGAAGTGGCATATGGTCTAGAAAATTTAGGAGTTCCAGTTGAAGAAATTTATCCAAGAGTAGAAGACGTGTTAACACTCGTTAACATTCAAGACTTACGTGAAAAAAATCCGTTTGAACTTTCAGGAGGTCAGCGACAACGTGTAGCTTTAGCTTCTATCATTGTAATGGATCCGGAAATTTTAGTAATAGACGAGCCTTCTTCCCAGTTAGATCCTATCGGGACAGATCAAGTATTTGAAATCATTCGTTTAATGAAGGAAAAAGGAAAAACAATTATTCTTGTAGAACATAAAATGGATTTGGTAGCTGAGTATTCGGATACATTAATTCTTTTAGACAAAGGAACCATTTCAGTGCAAGGCGAGACTAGAAAAGTATTGAGCGATCCTCTTTATGCAAGTGCAAATGTCCAGTATCCTCACGTGACAGAAGTGGCTCTTGAACTCCAAAAGGCTGGAGTTCCGTTGGCTTTTTTACCTATTAAGTATTCTGAGGTAGCGACTTGTTTTCAAACCAGCGTAGGAGGATTGCATGATGACTCATCTCGTTTTGAATAATGTTAGTTTCCAATATCCTGATGGAACACAAGCACTAGAGAATGTATCGCTAGAAATTCCACAAGGACAGCGAATTGCACTAGTGGGACAAAACGGCGCAGGAAAAACAACGGCAGTAAAACTGATGAACGGGTTATTAAAACCAACTACAGGCGAAGTTATTGTAGGAGAATGGAATACCACTTCCAAGACAACCGCACAACTGTCCCGAAAAGTAGGCTACGTTTTTCAAAATCCGGACGACCAAATCTTTCATAACGAAGTGATAAAAGAAGTTCGGTTTGGACCAAAAAATATGGGGTTTGATCTGGAGCGTGTTGAAGAAATGACTCAATGGGCATTAGAGCTTTGTGGCATTTCACAGTATGCAGAAGAAAATCCCTATAACTTGCCATATTCCATGAGGAAGTTTGTGACGGTAGCATCTGTCATCGCGATGGATTCTGACATTATCATTCTGGATGAACCAACAGCAGGGCAAGATAAAATTGGTTTGGAAATACTGGGAAATCTGTTGGAAACACTCGAGTCTTTGGGGAAAACTGTAATAACCATCACGCATGATATGGAATTTGTAACAACTCATTTCAAACGAATCATCGTGATGGCGAATCGACGCATTATAGCAGATGATCAAGCAATGACCATTTTCTATCAAGACGACATTTTAACAGAAAGTATGTTGAAACCGCCGGCAGTTGCTCAGATGGCTGCTTTACTGAATATTCCTCATGCGGTTTTGTCTAAAAAAGAATTGATCGCGTATATAAAAAGTCACTATCAGCCCTTAAGTAGTGAATAACGCTTATGGCACTGCGTGTAAAGATCATGTACTATTTCAGAAAAAACTTTAAACGATGCAGAATATGGAACGCAATTGATATTCTGTAACAGTCTTTACTCTTCTACATTTAAGATCTGTGTAGAAGAGTTTCTTTTTATGCCGTTATATAAATTGCGCCACTCCAGAAATAAAGTAAGAGGTGAAAAAATGAACCCGAGTGAAGTCATAACATTTTTACTGATCGGGCTTGGCGTGTTGTTGGTGATTGCAGGAGCTTGGATCATCTTTAGAAAACGAAGAAAATGGGCAATTGTTTTAACTACGCTATTGGTTGTTGGGTATATTGGGTATGTTGCGTATTACCCTTACTTAAAAGTCAGTATCCATGCAGAGAAGTATGAGCAAGTCAGTGAGTATTTAGCTACCACTTATCCAGACCGGGAATTCATGATTATTCCTGAGCAGTATGAAGAAGGCAATACGGTCGGGTATTTTGATGTTAATGATGAAGAAACTCCAGACATGGGTGTGAGTTTACACGTGGATAAAAATGGACAAGTCCAGCAAACAGGCAGTTGGACAACGGGTGAGTTTCCCACACAACAGGAGTTATGGCGAGGACTCGAATTTGATTATGGAGAAAGTTATACGCTAGACAGAAAGAATAGCGAGATAATAAAAAAAGATGAATGGATTGATGGGGAACTTACCGTGTTTGCATTAACGATAGATGGAATGCCCGCAATCGCAGTTTATGAATACTCAAGAGCTGGTTATGGCTTAATGGATTTGCAGGTAGCAGAAGATAAGTTATTCGTTTCTACTAGTGCAGAAGAACATACGTTTATCTATGTGGATGAACGCTACAAAGAGAAGACGGCAGCCTTTTTAGTGGAGAGCGGAGAAACGATGTCTGTGGATGCGACAGAGTATAAAGGAAAACTTCTTGTGGTGGAGTAGAATATGTGTGAATTGCTAAAACAGCAAGTAGCACAACAAGTTAGATCTAGTTTTAGAAAGGGTATATAATGAAAAAATCAAATAGGAGGGACTCTATGAAAAAAATAGTCGGTTTTGCATTGATTACTCTGCTGTTACTGGTAGTGTCGGCTTGTGGTAGACCCAGTGATCCGTCTTCTGCTTCAACAGAAGAAGATGGTGAAGATGTATATACTATCCGAATCGGTTACTTGGTTCCTGAAGAACATTCTGCTCATATCGAGTCGTTGAATTTTAAAGAAAAGCTGGAAACAGAATCAGATGGACGACTGAAAGTAGAGCTTTATCCGAACGGTCAACTGTACGGATCGGACCGAGAAGCGATTGAAGCTGTGCAGTTAGGAAACTTGGAAATGACTATTCCAGCAGTTGCGCCGTTGTCTTCATTTAATGAGAAATTCTTGGTATTTGATTTGCCGTTTTTGTTTAATGACTACGATGCCGCTTATAAAGCGTTGGACGGAGATTTAGGCCAGGAACTACTGGATAGTCTAGAGCAAAATGATTTAAAAGGACTAGCTTTTGGCGAAAATGGATTTCGACATGTATCTAATAATGAGGGACCAATTGAGTCGCCAGAAGACATGGAAGGGCTGAAGTTACGGACGCTCGAGAACCCACTTCATACGGATACGTTCAAAGCGTTCGGTGCGAATGCTTCTCCGTTTGCTTTCGGAGAATTGTATACGGCTTTGCAACAAGGAACTTACGATGCAATGGAGTGTCCAATTTCACTATACTACACAAATAAGTTCTACGAAGTACAGGATTATTTAACGTTGACTGGGCATGTATATGCAGCAGCCATTTTATTGGCAAATAACGATTTTTATAACAGTTTGCCTGATGATCTTCAAGCGTTGGTGATAGAGGCATCTGAAGAATTCCGTGATGACCAGCGTGAACTTGCTCAACAACAAGATGTAGAGTTTATGGAAAAATTAGAAGCAGAAGGCATGCAAATTAACGATTTAACAGTTGAACAGCGAGATGAGTTTCGTCAAGCAGCACAATCTGTTTACGAAAAATACGAAGATCAAATTGGTAAAGACTTGATTGACCGTGCATTAGCTACAAATGACTAGCTTAATGCCTTTAAAGTAGAGCTACCGACAGAGAGCCTCCATACTTTCTGCAAGTCTTTTGCGTATAGTTAACGTGTAGACAGACAGCAGAATTAGAAAAGGGAGGCAGAAAGAAATGATGAGACACGGATCAGGTATGGACTGGGGAATGGGAGGTGGATTTTTGATGTTTTTTTTACTATTAGTTATCGTTGGTGCCATTGTGTACTACGTTATGAAGAACAACAATGCAAATCGTTCTCAGAAAAATACAGGTGACGACGCAATGGAAATCGCTAAGAAGCGCCTGGCAAAAGGTGAAATCACGACAGAAGAATTTGAAGAAATTAAAAAAACACTTTTGTAAACACAAAAAACCACGATCTGAATACAAGAGTTCAGGTTGTGGTTTTTCGATATGGACAAACAGAAGAAATTACAATCTGCGTGATGAGATATGTTAAGTCGCCCTATCAATCATCCAGAAATTGCTAGAACGGTGCAATGCTACTGGCCTGTTACAATTACACACAAACGGAAAGTAAGGTAACCAAAAGATGAAATCATACATTATCCGAATTGAACTAGAACACTCAGATCCACTCGTTTGGCGTAAAGTGGTTATGCCAGCAGGAGCTACGTTTAATATGCTGCATGATATCGTGCAACAGGTCAGCAATTTTCAAAGCGGCTATCCATCAGAAGGCTATCACTTGTTCGAATTTGATTTGACTGAAGACGGAATCCGCGTGACAAATGACGAAGAAGCGTACCAAGAACATCAGCATTTTAAAAAGAATAAAAAAATGTTCGCGGAGCGACTAAAGAATATGGAGCCGAAGCATAAAAAGTATGAAGAGGCTTATCAAGAACGGCTATCGTTAGTTGTGCGAAAACCTTCAAGTATTAAAATGGATGAGTTTTTGGAAAAGCACAGAGAGCTAGTTTATAACTACGATTTTGGAGACGGCTGGCAGTTCCGTATTAAACTAGAGACAATCGTTGATGATTATTATTTCGGTTTCCCAACGCTGCTGGATGGTGCAGAAACGGCACCGCCGGAAGACGTGGGTGGCATTCCTGGATTTTATGAATTCCTACGAATATATAGAGACAAAAAGCACGCGGAGCATAAAGAGATAAAAGACTGGGCAGATAGCCAATATTTTATAGAGTATGATCCGGATGCCACTAACAGCCAACTGAAAAGCCGGATGTATAAAAAGACAGAATGGGATAAAATACATCATGAAAACTATAAGGTGATTGAAGACAAGTATCGGAAAAATTAGGGTTTTGGCGGTTTCATTAGAAAGAAGAATAGACTTGTTAGGAGAGGTAAGTTGATAAAGATACATACAGGCTCAAAAAATCTTATCATTGTACTCCACGAAATTTATGGAGTCAACTTGCATATCAAAGGAGTATGCAGGTCGTTAGCAAAAGAAGGTTTTGATGTTAGTTGTCCGAATCTACTACAGCAGCAAATGACTTTTGAGTATAACCAAGAAGAAGCGGCTTACCGCCATTTTACGGAGAATATAGACTTTGCAGATGTTGCGATCAAAGTCCAGAAAATCGTGTTGGATGCTCAGGACAAATATGAAGAGATTTACATCGTCGGTTTTAGCGTAGGCGCGACGATTGCTTGGCTATGCAGTGAGATAGACTGCATTAAAGGGGTGGTTGGCTACTACGGATCGCGAATTAGAGACCATTTGGAAACAAATCCGCAATGTCCAACTCTCTTGTTTTTTTCGAAACAAGAACAATCTTCCGGTGTGACTGAATCGCTACACCGTTTGAATAAGAAAAATGTGGAAGTGCATCAGTTTAACGCAGAACATGGTTTTAGTGATCCTTATTCGTCAAAACATCATGCACCGTCTCGAGACGACGCCTATAACAAGATGCTCGACTTTCTTCTAAAGCACGGCATTAGTTGATCGTTTTGCATTCATAAATACAGTGGAGTAATTAGTATCGCGGCATAGTGGAAGGCATATGTATACTTGCAGTTGAACCGATAGCCTCTAGGTTTACAAAATCCAGTCCCATTGGTATATTGAGCGTTAATACGATGACTCACAAATCGCACGAAGAAAAGAGGTTGGAAAAATGGATGTGAAATTCCCAATTGGAAAATTACAAGTTCCTGATCACGTAACAGCTGAGCATGTCAAAGAATGGCTTGAAAAAACCGAGACGTATACCACGCGACTCAGAAAAGTGGTTGATTCACTAGACGACGAGCAATTAGCTAAAAAATACAGAGAAGGCAGTTGGACCGTCCGCGAACTTGTGCATCATATTGCAGATTCGCAGTTGAATATGTATCAACGTTTGAAACTGGCTTTGACGGATGACAATCCAACAGTTCCTGCTTTTGATCAAGAAAAGTGGATCGCGCTTCCCGACAATGAGTTACCAGTAGAAAGTTCGGTTCGCATACTAGAAGGACTAAACGAACGCATTGTGGCACTTGGCAAGCAATTATCTGAAGAGCAATGGGCGCGCGTGTTTACACATGCGACAACTGGCGAAATCAGTGTCGCAACAAAACTCGCAAAATTGTCTTGGCACGAAGAACATCATTTGGCACATATCAAAATAGCTTTGGAAAATTGAAATTACCATAAAAGAAATTGAAAAAAGTAAGAAACCGCTGATGGAAGTTATTCCGTTTAGCGGTTTTTGGTTTGGAGAAAAGTCGTGAAATAGAGTTACTCTTTTCCTTTTAAAATTTTGTTCGCAATCCATCGCTATGAAACACACGATATATGGTAAAATAATCTTAATCGTAAATTTTCACAAAATTAAGTTAGTTGAACAAGAATATGGCAATTTAGTCAGTAAGCATAGTTGTTTTTTTGAATGAAATAAAGCTTACATTATACGAAGGTAGGGGCTGTTTGCATGTTAGGGGAAAAAGAAGAAAACACATTCACAAAGAAACCAGTAGAAAAACGCAGGCTCGGAGAACCAACAGGTGCGTTTAAAGGCGCAGCTTGGGGAGCATTGCTAATTGGCGTATCGACGTATTTGCTCGGCTTGTACAATGCGGCGATGGAATTGAACGAAAAAGGATACTACATTACCTTAATGATTCTTGGCTTGTATTCTGCGGTATCACTCCAAAAAGCAGTAAGAGATCGTGATGAAGGGATACGTGTCACTAACTTGTATTACGGCATTAGCTGGTTTGCATTGATCTCAGCGATTGCACTTATGGCAATTGGCTTGTTCAACGCAGGCAGTATCACTTTGAGCGAGAAAGGCTTTTACGGCATCTCGTTTGTCTTGAGTTTGTTCGCTGTTGTCACGGTACAAAAGAACGTCCGGGATACAGAAGAAGCAAATAATATGGAAGAATAATGAATGAGTGTTGCTCATAATATGCTTATAGTAACTGGTCTATTTTGACTTAATGATTACGTTCTAACTAAGAATGATAAAAACAAGAGAGTACATGAGAAATTCCTTTATGAACAATGTGCAAAAAGTTCTAATGTAATTCAATAGTGAAAAGTAAGTAGCCCTAATTTTTGATACTTCATAAAAGAAATATAAAAGGTTAGTAACGTTCTGTAAAAACCGCAATTCGGAGATACTTAAACCCGATTTGCGGTTTTTTTGCTTTTATGAGGAAAAAATTTGAAACCAATATCAATATGTTTTTATTCAAATTAATTTAATGAGGTTTAATGTGTTGTATAGATTATTTAAAAAATCATAACGGATTGTTGAACTGTCTTATTTGTCTTGAAATAGTATATAAAGAGCAAGAAAAGTTGTTATTTTGTTAGTATTAATAGAAATAGAAGTTTCTAAGGTATCAAAAAAACCCGAATTATCTAAATATTTTTAAAAAACTGTTGTAATGAGTTGGATTGTGATATATATTATTAGAAAATACAAACAAAGGGGAATGCTGACTATGGATGCAGAACATCTAGTAGATGTTATTAGAGGAAGGATGGTGGAAAGTGAGCATTGGGGACACATTGCGGTAGTAAATAGCGCTGGCGAACTACTTTATTCTAACGGAAATCCAGATAAAGTAGTATTTGCAAGATCTTCGATGAAACCTTTACAGGCGATTCCTATAGTAGAAACGGGCGCTGCAGATTCTTTTCAGTTAGAACCAGCGGATTTATCGTTGGCATGTGCTTCCCATAACGGAGAAAATCAGCATACAGACCGAGTAAAAGAAATTTTAAGTAAACTGGGTTTAACTACGGATAGTTTGAAATGTGGTACACATCCACCACGTTGGCAAGAAACCTACGAGAAACTGATGCGATCAGGTGCGGAAATCACAGCTGTGTACAATAATTGTTCGGGCAAACATAGTGGAATGCTGGCAACTACTATACATATGGGAGAAAGTGTGGAAGATTATTACAAAACGGATCATCCAGTTCAGCAAAGGATACTCGAAGTCATTAGTGACATTACAGAAACCCCAGTGGAAAATATTGAAATTGGCATTGATGGGTGTGGTGTTCCAGTTCATGGAATTCCACTTAAAAATCTAGCGCTCGGCTTTGCAAAAATGGCCAATCCAACTTCGTTTCCAGCTAAACGAAAAGAAGCTATTGAACGAGTTACTTCTGCCATGATGGAAGTACCAGAAATGGTTGGTGGAACCAATCGTTTTTGTTCAGACTTCATGAGGATTGAAGAAGGTCAAATGTTTGGGAAAGCTGGGGCAGAAGGTGTTTATTGTATTGGAGATCTTAAAAGTGGATTGGGAATAGCCCTTAAAATTGAGGATGGGGCAGGTCGTGCAACTTCTCCTGTCGCGGTTGAAGTTCTACATCAACTAAAACTAATTTCTAAAGAGCAAAATGAACTTCTAAACGAGTATCATTATCCCAATTTAAAAAACGCTAGAGAAGAAATTATCGGGCATTTGCAGCCAGTATTTACACTGAAAAATGCATAATGCATTTTATCATAAAAAATTTAGGGGGAAAAAAGATGAAAAGAAGTTATGCTTTACTTTTGTCGCTAGTTCTACTACTTGTACTTGCTTTAGCAGCTTGTTCAAGTGATTCGAAAGATGAAGCCGATGGTGGAGGAAAAGAGCAAGAGCAAGCAACAAAAGAAGGATCAGACATTGTAGTAGCAGTAGCTAGTACACTTACAAGTATGGATCCGCATGACACGAACGATACATTGTCTGGTTCTGTTCAAAGAACCATTTTCGAAGGACTTCTTGGGTTTGATGAAGAGATGAACGTCGTTCCAATGTTAGCAAAAGAATATTCTGCAAATGATGAAGCAACAGAATTTACGTTCATTTTAAATGAAGGCATTAAATTTCATGACGGAACGCCTTTTAATGCAGAAGCAGTAAAAGTGAACTTTGATCGGTTAGCAGATCCTGATAGTGGTCTGAAAAGACATAGTCTTTATAGTTTAATTGCAAATACAGAAGTTGTTAGCGAATATGAAGTGAAATTTAC
Organism: Planococcus versutus; assembly: GCF_001186155.3. NCBI lineage: Bacteria > Bacillati > Bacillota > Bacilli > Caryophanales > Caryophanaceae > Planococcus > Planococcus versutus. Next base: position 685,992 of record NZ_CP016540.2, read on the forward strand.
GTTATCAGAACCATTTGGTGCCATGATCAATACATTTGCACATCCAGCTGGATTGATTCACAGCCCTAAAGCTTTAGAGGAATTTGGTAAAGATGTTGCTACAAATCCGGTAGGAACAGGTCAATTTAAGTTTGTTGAATGGAAACCGGGTGAAGGTTTAGAAGTTACTAAAAATGAAGATTATCGAATAGAAGATCAACCAAAAGTTGATGGTATCACGTTTAAGCCAGTTACAGAGAACGGTTCGAGAATTGCTATGTTGCAAACAGGCGAAGCAGACTTTATTTACCCAGTGCCGACAGAACAAGCGGATAGCATAGACGGAGAAAATGGTATTGAAGTAGATAGTAAGCCTTCTATCGTTGTCCGTTATATGACAATGAATACATTAAAAGAACCGTACGACGATCTTAAAGTACGACAAGCTTTAGACTTAGCTGTTGATAAAGAAGCATTTATCGAAGTTGTGACAAACGGACATGCCAGTGTATTAGATTCGATCATTGCACCTGCTGTTCAATATTATTCGAAACAAGAAACTACAAAACCCGATATTGAAAAAGCGAAGAGCTTATTAAAAGAAGCGGGACTTGAAGATGGTTTTAAAGCTAAGATATGGGGCGCGAACAATTCTAGTGCTATGAAGGCTATGCAGTTTTTGCAACAACAATTTGCACAGATAAATGTTGAAGTCGAAGTGGTTCCAATGGAGGCAGGAACGCTTTCTGATAAAATTTGGTCTGTACAAGATCCAAAAGATGCTGAGATTGAGATGTACTACGGCGGTTGGTCTCCATCCACTGGAGATGCGGATTGGGGAATTCGACCACTTCTAGGAGGAGCAGAAAACTTCCCACCAAAATCTTATAACGTTTCTTACTATGATAATCCAGAAGTAAATGGATTGATCGCAGAAGCATTAGAAACAGCAGATTCAGACAAGCGCGCAGAAGCATACGAAAAAGCTCAAAGTTTATTGTGGGATGACCTTCCATGGATTAGTTTATCAGCAGAAAATACAATTTCTGGTAAGAAAAACTATTTAACAGGCATCTATTTATTGCCTGATGGTTCACTAGATGTTAGGAATCTTGAAATCAAGAAATAAGATATGAATGAAGCGCTATATACATTATATAGCGCTTCTATTTTTAACAAATAGGAGGGATGATTTTGTTTCGTTTTCTTATTAAAAGACTAGTAGAGATTATTCCGATTTTAATAGTTGTCTCCATCCTTATCTTTCTATTCGTACATATGATTCCAGGAGATCCTGCACGTCTTGTTGCAGGTCCGGATGCAACAATAGAAGATGTAGAATTGGTTAGCAAAGAATTAGGTTTGGATAAGCCTTTAGTTGAACAATACATTACATATATGGGGAACCTTTTAAAGGGTGACTTAGGGACGTCTTTAAAAACAAATCGTCCTGTCGCTGAAGAAATTGGAGCTCGGTTTATGCCAACTTTTTGGTTAACACTTTGGAGTATGGTGTGGGCGACAATTGCTGGACTTATAATTGGAGTTATATCAGCCACTAAAAGAAACAAATGGCCCGATTATTTAGGAATGTTTGGAGCTGTTTCAGGTTTGTCATTGCCAGCATTTTGGTTGGGACTCATGCTCATCCAACTTTTCGCAGTAACACTTGGCTGGTTTCCTACTGGAGGGCTCGAATCATGGAAAAGTTATGTCTTACCTGCCTTTACGCTAGGAACTGGCGTTGCAGCAGTAATTGCTCGTTTCACAAGATCAGCATTAATGGATGTTCTGAAAGAGGATTATGTTCGAACTGCTAGATCAAAAGGATTAAAAGAAAAAAATGTTATTTGGGGGCATAGTTTAAGAAACGCTATGATTCCAGTTGTGACCATGACAGGTTTACAATTTGGCTTTTTACTAGGTGGATCTGTAGTTATTGAAACAGTATTCAGTTGGCCTGGTCTCGGAAAGCTATTGATAGACTCTGTTGCTTTTAGAGATTATCCAGTCATTCAAGCTGAAATGCTTATCTTTGCATTAGAATTCATTATTATTAACTTGATTGTGGACTTGCTTTACGGAATATTAAATCCACAAATTAGATATGAGTAAGGAGGGATCTCTGTGACAGAAGTGAAACTATCTAAAAAAGAACAATATATACAAATGTCTTTAGAAAACATTGAAGCTCGCACGCCTTTCTCAGAGTTTTGGAGAAAGTTCAAAAAGCAAAAACTTGCGTTTATATCATTCTTTTTTGTTATTTTTTTAATTGTACTTTCGATCATTGGTCCTTCCATAGTGCCATATGACATTACTGAACCCGATTATGTGAATGTGTTATCAGGACCGTCAGCAGAGCATTGGGCAGGTACAGACGCATTTGGTCGTGACATTTTTAGTCGAGTAATAGCAGGTACACAAATTTCTTTGATTGTTGGATTAAGCTCTGTCCTACTTGGTGCAGTTGGCGGGACATTACTGGGCTTGATTGCAGGATACTACGGAAAATGGGTTGATCGAATAATTATGAGAATCTGTGATATCTTACTTGCTTTTCCAGGAATTCTATTAGCAATTGGAATCATTGCCATTTTGGGTCCAGGTCTTAGTAACGTAGTAATTGCCGTAGCCATATTTGGTGTTCCAGTTTTTGCTCGGATTGTTAGAAGTTCAACTCTGGCAGTAAAATCAACGTTGTATGTTGAAGCTACAACATCAATAGGTGCGAGACCTCTTAGAATTATTTGGAAACATATTTTTCCAGGAACAGTTTCAAGTATTATTGTTTATTTTACGATGCGAATTGGATCAGCTATTTTGACAGCTGCTGCCTTAAGTTTCTTGGGGTTAGGTGCACAACCTCCAACACCTGAATGGGGGGCGATGTTAAGTGGAGGTCGCGATTATTTGAATATTGCACCACACGTCACACTTTTTCCGGGGTTAGCGATATTTATTACTGCACTTGCTTTTAACTTATTGGGTGATGGATTACGTGATGCACTCGATCCAAAGATTAAAGAATAGGAATGCAAAGAAAGGAGGATTTCGCATGGATAACGATTTATTGCTCGAAGTTAAAAACTTAAAAACTCATTTCATCAGCGATTCTGGTACAGTAAAAGCAGTTGATGATGTTTCTTTTAAAATTTCGAAAGGAGAAACCTTGGGGATAGTTGGAGAATCTGGAAGTGGCAAAAGTGTTACTTCTTTATCTATAATGGGGCTGCTAAAAGATACTCCGGGGAAAATTGTTGGTGGAGAAATTTTGTTTGAAGGAACAGATTTAGTTGGAATTAGTGAAAGTGAAATGAGAAAAATACGTGGTAATGACATTGCCATGATTTTTCAAGAACCTATGACTTCGTTAAATCCAGTGTTTAGAATCGGACGACAAATTGAAGAAGCAGTTATTCTTCATACGAAATTATCAAAAAGACACGCCAGAGGTCGTGCGATTGAAATCTTGACTGCAGTCGGTATTTCAAGACCCGCCGAAATTATTCATGATTATCCACATCAGCTTTCTGGAGGAATGCGTCAACGCGTTATGATCGCAATGGCGATGGCCTGTATTCCTAAAATACTAATTGCTGATGAGCCTACAACGGCTTTAGATGTTACGATACAAGCACAAATACTAGATTTAATGAGAAATTTAACAGAGGTATCAGAAACCGCAATTTTATTGATTACCCATGATTTAGGTGTAGTTGCAGAAATGTGTGACCGTGTAGTTGTTATGTACGGGGGGCGAGCGGTAGAAGAAAGTGATGTACATTCTATATTTTCAAATCCCAAACATCCTTATACACAAGGGTTACTTGCTTCAATACCAAAAATGGGGGAGAGAGTAGACCGTTTACCCTCAATTGCGGGCAATGTTCCGATTCCATCGAGAATGCCTGAGGGATGTAAATTCGCCCCGAGATGTCCTTTTGCAATGGATATCTGCTGGGAAGAAGAACCGCTGCTAAAAGAAGTTTCACCAAATCATTCGAGTAGATGTTGGTTACACGAGGAGGTGCCTGAAAATGACTCAGTATTTGTTGGAAGCCCAAAATATTAAAATGCATTTTCCTTTGAAAAAAGGAATATTTAGTAGAAAAGAGAATTTTGTTAAAGCGGTAGATGGAGTTTCTTTTGCTGTCAAAGCTGGTGAAACATTAAGCATTGTAGGAGAAAGTGGTTGTGGGAAATCGACTACCGGTAGAGTGCTGATGAAGTTATTAGATCCAACAGAAGGAAGAATTATCTTTGAGGGAGAAGATATTACTGATTTCTCAGCTGATAAAATTAGACCGTATCGAAAAGAATTTCAAATGATATTTCAAGATCCTTACGCTTCACTTAACCCGCGTTTGACGGTAAAAGAAATTATTGAAGAGCCTTTGATTGTTCATAATTTAGAAAAGTCAAAAAGACAGGAACGCGTAATTGAGTTATTAGAAGTTGTTGGTTTGAATAAGTACCATGCAAATCGATATCCACATGAATTCAGTGGGGGGCAACGACAAAGAATTGGAATTGCGCGAGCGCTAGCGGTAAATCCAAAGCTTATTATCGCAGATGAGCCTGTGTCAGCACTAGATGTCTCGATTCAGTCGCAAATTCTTAATTTATTAAAAGATTTACAAGCAGAGTTTAATTTGACGTATCTATTTATCGCGCATGATTTAAGTGTGGTTGAACATATTTCTGACCGTGTTGCGGTTATGTACTTAGGAAGAATAGTAGAATTAACCGATAGGGATCGATTGTTTAAACATCCACTTCATCCTTATACAAAAGCATTACTGAGTGCAGTTCCAATTCCTGATCCTTCAGCAAAAAAAAATCGAATCGTTCTTACAGGTGATATACCAAGCGCTGCAAATCCACCATCAGGATGTACATTTCACACGCGATGTCCGTTTGCAAAAGATGTGTGTGTAGAAACGACTCCTGAATATAGAGACTATGGGGATAATCACTTTGTTGCTTGTCATTTTGCAGAAGAACTAGAAGGGTAGTTAGATGAGAAAACTCCACATTATCGCAAGTCAAAAAGCTTATTTAAATACGATTTCTTTCCAGTTGCTAGAAATATTTGGTGATAGCATTGCTTTATCTTCGACCACTGTGCAAGATATGACAAAGGATTTAGTGGTAGAAAACGATATCGTCGTTCTTTCTAAAGAAGTATTAATTGGAATCACACGTCCGTTTATACCAAAATCCTGCCCAGTTATACTTGCTAAAAGAGAAGTGAATATTGTTGCCACAAAAAAATTATTAAGTTTGCCTAAAAAACAGCAAATCCTAATTATTAATGACACATCCGAACATGCGGAAGAAACAGTGAATTCTTTAAGGAATATATTCTTTGAACATGAATACAGTGCTTACAATTCTATTAGTTCAATAGAGCCGACTACCGATTGGTTAGTTACACCAGGGGAAATAGAATTGGTTCCTAAAGGGTTTACAAATGTGATTGATATTGGTCCGAGAATCGTAGATTTCAATACGATTTTAGAAATTTCAAGTTATTTAGATATGAATATTAGTCAAACGTCATTAATGAATCGGTTTTTCAAGTCACAATTAGTTGTAGCTGAAAAATACAAAAACAAACAGTATTTAACTACTAGTTTGGATCATAAAGAGCATTCTTATGAACGTGAGCATACAACGCATAACGATGGAGAAACTCAAGTAAAAGATCGTTTTTCGAAAGATATAAGTTTAATGGTAAAAAAAATCGAAGTACATGGATTTTTAGACGAGAGTTTAGCAATCTTAAGAATTTACCGATCAGGAAAGAAAGAACTAAAGTCTTTTGGGCGAACAAAAGTTAAGTCGCGCTTACTAGATATGGGAATTACTTTGACAGATCAACAACTTAGGTTGCGTTTAGAAGTTCTCAATGAACTAGGTTTAGTGAACGTGCATAAAGGTAGAGGCGGTACAAAGCTGTCGGATAAAGGAGAAGTCTTTTTTGATTTTCATCAGTCAACTCATGAGTAAGTAACCAATTAGTATGAAAAATTACATGACTTTATCGAGAAGACTTTTTAATAAGGTGAATAGCAGAATTCTGAATCTGAAACACTTAGTTATAAGAAGCTTTTCGCATAAGTATGCCATCCAGTTTAAAATGCTTTGTACTAGGAGGAACACATATTGAAGGTTTTTATATCTGCAGATATTGAAGGGGTTTCTGGTGTTGTTCACGGAGAACATACGATGCGGGAAGGAAGAGAACATGATTATGCACGAATGTTAATGACAAAAGAAGTGAATGCTTGTGTACTCGGAGCCGTGGAGGCAGGTGCAGATAGGATTGTTGTAAATGACTCTCATGGAACAATGCGCAATATTTACCATGAACAATTACATAAAAAAGCGGAATTGATTTTAGGAACGCCCAAGAAGCTCGCAATGATGGAGGGCATCAGTAGCGATTTCGACGCAGCCTTATTTGTTGGCTACCATACAAAAATGGGGTCAGAAGGAATCTTAAACCACACATTTAACGGAAAAGTGATTAGATCAATTGAATTGAATGGGATAGAGCTTGGAGAATTTGGATTGAATGCTTTGGTTGCCGGACATTTTAATGTGCCTGTTGTTTTTGTATCCGGATGTAATTTAGTGGCAGAAGAAGCAACGGCGTTAGTTCCCTCTATCCACCAAGCGATTGTAAAGCAAACAGTTAATCGAACGACTGCATTAAATACACATCCTGTTTTGGCAAGAGAGCTCATAAAAGAAAATACAAAAACTGCATTAGCAGCTCGTAGTGAAATTAGTCCTTACCGAATTAAACCACCTTACATAGTGAAAATGACTTTTTTAAACACGGGACAAGCAGACGCAGTTGACATATTGCCCTACGTAAAAAAGGGGGGTCCGCTAGAAATATCATTTATTTGTACAGATATATTAGAGTGCTATCAATTAATTCGAAGTTCAATTATGATTGCGGGTTCTATCTCTTGATCGTTTTGTGCTCTTATAGAAGAAATACGAGACATTAACTATCATTCAAAAGAAAACCGCGATGTGGATTTTAAATCCATATCGCGGTTTTTCTATAAGATCAAACGACCAAATGCTCGTTAAGCGCTTGCTGTAAAGTTCCAAATGTTTTCGTCTTTGGATCAAATAACAAACCAAAAGCGACCATTTTACGCACAACGTCTGCACGTAATCCCGTAATGATGGATTTGCAGCCCATCATCGTCGAACTGTCGATAATTTTCATAATGTGAAAAATCACTTCAGGTTCCATGTCGACGATTCCGGACAAGTCCAAAATCAATGTTTGAATGCGAGATACACTGACTTCGGTTAAAACTTTTTCTTCGATAATAGATGCGCGGAAAGCATCGATTGAACCGATCAATGGCAAGATGGACACTGAGGAATTGATTGGAATGATGGGGACAGACAAGTTTTCAACGAGTTCTCTGTTTGCCAAAATCAATGAATCTTTATAAGTTGAATAGCTAATGAAAAACGTATTCAAAAATGTATCGACACGTGTATTGATCCATTTTTCCATAGCAAAAAAGTCGACTGCGTTTTCGTCGTCGGCCAACTGATTGTATCGCTCGAGAAACGTCCAAAGTGTGCGGCGAATCGCTTGGATCCATTCGAGTTTAAATGACAACTCAATCGAATGTGTAGCCCAAGCAATGGCTTCTTGTTCAGCAAATAGTTTCAGTTTTTCTTCATGACCTTCAATGATATACCCCACAACTGTATGGGCATTGGTTACAAGGTCGATGTTGCCAATGGTTAAAATCTCAGTGATTTTATCTTTTACGGTGACAGCTTCGTCCAGTAATTTATCTTGGAACGCTTCTCGGTGTTGTTGAAAAAACGCATTAATTTCTTCTGAATGTTGAACAGCTTCAGTCATGAGATTTTCTCCTTTATCTTTGAATCTATTAAGATCAAACTAGTTTTTTAAGTTAAGTATAGCATCAACAGAATGCCTTTTGTATAGCGGTTTAGAGAGGATAGAGAATTTACTTCTGTATACAAAAATAAAGCAAGAATTTCCATGTTACTGATATGATTAACAATATAATTGGTAAGTTAATAACCTATTGAAAGAAATCACACACCCTATAATAAGTCATCGATAGCAGAAGAAAAGAAGTCAAACAAGCCAAGTGGAAATCACATATGAAGTAACTGAAGACGCGTATATTGAGTTTAATTTATTTATAAAATAGCGGATTCTCTGCTTTTATTGTGCCGAAAAACAGTTTGAGTAAAGTGGATAAAGTTCCCCAGTTTTTATTAGATTAAATCAATAATCAGCATCAAGTAGATTAACTAACCATCTTTGAAAGTATTTCAAACGTGAAGATTATTTTTACTTAAAAACTATTTCGTAGGCCGAATTAAATGGGTACTCATATCTATAAAAAAATGAATAAAACAGTATAAAGTATTTCTATTCAGTACTTAAGAACTGAATATTCAGAATACATTTACTATTAGTGTTCCCTCTGGTATGCTCTTTTTGGAATAGGTTTTATACATAAAAGGGAGTGGATGTGTGTTGACGAAAAAGTGGATGAGTACAGTCGGAGCGTTGAGTTTATGTGCAGCATTGGCAATGCCAGCTTATGCGGTAGAAACCGAATCAAAACCAGCAGAACATCATCATGATAATAGCATTTCTGGATTTATTGACCATCAAGAACTACAAAAGAGTTTGAAAAAAATTGAAGCAACAAGTAAAGGTGTTGTCCAAGTAGATGTGGTTGGACAATCTCATAAAGGATTAGATATTTATACGGCAAGAGTTGGAACAGGAGACAAAGTGCTTCTTGTTCAAAGTGAAATCCATGGAAATGAAAAAACAGGAACGGTTGCCATTCTTAGTTTGTTGAAATCTTTATCAAATAACTCAAAACAAGCAAAAAAAATCAGAGAAGAAGTGACAATTGTCTTTATGCCAATGATGAATCCGGATGCTTCTGAAGGAGATAAACGTCGAAACAGCTTAACATGGAGTGAAGTTGTGGAAGATTATCCTCAATTAAATGACGTAGCTCCATCATGGAACTATTTAGATCGAGGCATTAGTCAAAGTTACGATTATGGTGCAAATCCTGGATTTGATGTGAATCGTGATTTTAATCCAGATTTAAATTATGTACCTGAAGAACAAGACTTCCCGGGAGCTTCAAATAAACCAGGATGGTTCATTACACCAGAAGCTCAAACTTCTCGTGATGTATACAAATCTTTGCAAGATGAGTTCGGCAATGTTGATGTTTTTGTTGATTTGCATCATCAAGGTCTTTATTATGTTGGCGGCACAGCGGATCCTGTCACTTTGTCATTGTCAGCTCAATTTGTTCCAAGTCCTTCTTCTCCAGAAGGGTCTAAGTATGCAGAATACGCGGATAAGTACAATTACGATTTCTCAAGACAGTTGAACTTAGCTGCATACAATGAGCTTCAATCATATGGGAATTCGAAATTTACAAATATCTCACTTTATTCACAAGGGCTTGATCTTCCGGGAACAGCGCTTGGTAGTTATGCATTAAATGGTAGTGGAACAGTATTGTTTGAAGTAAGAGGACAAACGCAAATGATGGGGCAGAAAGAAAAAGGACAATTGGTTAAATCAGTTGAACGCGGACTTTCTGGAATTATTGAAGGTGTCGCTGATGGATCAGTCGAGCAATTAGATCCAGAAGCCTACGAAGACATTCCATTAACTTCTTATAGTCCATCGTTTTAATCGAGCAACGCTTATGTGAATACAACATCAGAAACCGCAACTTGGAATTCTAAATCCAAGTTGCGGTTTTTCTATATGATGAAAACGTGTTTAACAGTACTAATTGACAGGAATAGTAAGAGTAGATCATTTGAAAAGGATGGAGAGTCAAGATGGACATTTATACAATTGGTCATTCGAGCCACTCGAAAGAATTTTTTGAAAAGATGTTAAAAGACAATTCGGTTGAAGTGTTAGCAGACGTGCGAGCATTTCCAGGCAGTCGCAAATGGCCGCAATTTTCGAAAGATATTTTCCCGGAATGGTTAGAGGCAGATAATATCCACTACCAGCATTTTCCGAAACTTGGAGGGCGTCGACGCAAATCGAAAGAAATTGAAGTAGAAGTAAACGCAGGATGGAACAATCAGTCGTTTCATAACTACGCCGACTATACCTTGACTGCTGAATTCAAAGAAGGCATAGAAGAGCTACTAGCGATTGCTAGCGAAAAGCGCGTGGCTTATTGCTGTTCGGAGCGGCATCCTTCACGTTGTCATCGTTTTTTAATCAGTAATTGGCTTGTTGCAAATGGTCATAAAGTTTTTCACATTATTGATGGAAAAGACGAAAGTATTGATATAATTGAGCATGAAATTGCCATGTGGGGAGCTCCAGCTGAACTGAAAAAAGAAGATAACGTAGAAGTTGTTTATCCAGAAGAACAAGAACGTTAATGGTATGGAATTACGCAAAAAGCAACACAAACCAGTTGGTTTGTGTTGCTTTTTTATCGTAAGTTATTTTTTAACTGTTAAATTTTCAACGTCTTTTTCTTTCTTTTCTTCTTGCTCAATTTTATGAATCATACTGCCAACAGAAGAAATACGACCTTGAATGTCTTTATGAGTTAAGTGTTTTCTCTCGAGCATTGTCGGAGACTCAACACCTGCAGCTGCGGCAATGTTGAACAATCCGGCACGCAAAGACATGACATAATTGGCAACACGGTACATTTTCTCACCAACTACTAAGCCGTCTTGTAAGTCAGGATCGGTTGTAGCAACACCGACTGGACAAGTATTCGTATGGCACACTTCTGCCATGATGCAGCCGACACTAATCATAAATCCTCGAGCGATATTAACGAGATCTGCACCCATTGAAAGCGCAATGGCGATTTTATCCGGTGTAATTAGTTTCCCGGAAGCAATTAGCTTCACACGATCGCGGACTTCGTATTGACGAAGCAATTCATCGACAATCGGCAATGCTGTCATAATAGGTAAACCGACTGAATCTGACAATTCTTGATAAGTTGCACCGGTTCCGCCTTCACCTCCATCGATTGTGATGAAATCAGGGCCTTTGCCGCTTTCTTTCATAATTTGAACCATTTCTTCGAGACCTTCGACATCACCGACGACAATTTTCATGCCAACTGGCTTGCCGCCAACTTCACGCAGCTCTTCAATAAAGTCAAACAGTTTATCAAATGAATCGTATTCCGTAAAACGGTTAGGACTATTAACGGTTTTTCCCGGTTCAATCAAACGAATCCGTGCAATTTCTTCGGTTACTTTATTGCCTTCTAAATGGCCGCCGCGTGTTTTAGCACCTTGAGCCAATTTGATTTCGAAAGCTTTGACTTGTTCCATTTCGGATTTTTCTTTGAACGCTTCCCAAGAAAATTCGCCACCGGCAGTCCGTACGCCAAACAAGCCAGGTCCGATTTGCATGATTAAATCTGCGCCACCCGCTAAGTGATGATCAGAAATGCCACCTTCACCAGTATTCATCCATGTGCCACCTGCAACGCCAAGTCCTTTTGATAAAGCGGTGATGGCATTTTCTCCTAAAGCGCCATAGCTCATCGCGGACATGCCCACTTGTCCTTTTATTCGGAATGGCTCACGACAATAGCCCTCACCTAGAACAACTGCATCTTCGTCGCGAAGATAGTATGGATCAGTAAGAACTTCTTCTCGGTGTTCTTTTCGCGACATCAAGCCTTCGTTGTCAACGACATATTTGACTGTTTTTACTTTTTCACTGTTATCCACTTTTAGTTCAGTTCGTAATTTAGGAAATAACGAATTGCGGATGTAAAAACCGTCTTCTGCAAAATTACGATTAGATCCAAACCCAATCAGGCGTTCATTGTATTTTCCAGCTTTGACGATATTTTGGTATTGGATACGTGAAAAAGGTAATCCTTCGTTGTCTCCAGAAAATAAATACTGGCGAAGCTCAGGTCCGATGTGTTCAGTCATGTAACGAACTCTTCCTAGTAACGGAAAATTGCGGAGTATCGCATGCTGTTTTTGGTGATTGTCTTTTTGGTAAATGTATGCAATATACGCAAGTGGAGCTGCTACAGTAGATCCTAGAATTGCGGATGGTAAGTATTTTGTTATTTTTCCCATAAAATCCACCTTTTTAATTTTATTATTTTTATATGTTTTTCAATGCTTTTTTAATTGGAGTCGTTCCAGATACAACTTTAAAGGTCTTATTGTATGTGGCTTTGTTGGCAAGTGATTCCACTAAAACAGCCGCCACGTCTTCAAACGCAATTTCTTTGCCTTTTTCACCATTGGAAGAAACGATATTAATCGTATTTTGACCTGGTTTGTGAACACCGCGACTCGAGTGGATAACCGTATACGTGAAACCATCTAGCTTGATCAGTTGTTCTGGAATTTTTTTGCCGCCGGTTTCTTGTGATTCTGCTGATTCGTCCACGCGAGCTGGGCTCAAGTAAATCACACGTTCAATTTGTTGTTCGCGTGCTTTTGCCATAGCATGTGCGACTGCGTCTTTATCCACCAACACGTTTTTGTTTTCGCCTGCTGTCGGATTCGCACCAGCTATGTAAATTATCGCTTCGCATCCTTCCATGACTTCGACAAAGCGATTGTCTTTGGCTACGCTTACATGAATAGCACCAATCATTCGCAGTTCTTCTGCTCGATTTTCCGTTTCTGCAATCGTGAATGCTTCGTGGTTTTCAGCAGCTAATCTCTTTAAGACATATTCACCAACATCGCCGCCTCCGCCAAATACAAATACTTTCATCCAATCCCTCCTTTAAAAGTTTCTTTACTAGGCTTTTCCCTAGCTTTCTACTAGTAAAACAATTTAATAGGAAAGAACAGATTTTATTCGAATCATGCTTTTGGCTACACCACGATCAATGGCAGGAACCTTTGTTTGGTCCCTGCCATTGATGTCGTACTATTTTTTTGGCAACTCAATTTTAAGGTTGCTATTGATATAATTGGGATAAGAAAACAATTCAACTTTCACAGGATTGAGATAGCCAGTGTCTTCTATACCGATATCAATGATTTGCCTATCTTCATATCCACTAGATATTCCAGAATATCGCATTTCTATAGGAGCACCGGTGGTATCTGTTATATTTCGATCAATTCCATACGTATGTTCATTTTCTGAATCTAGTTTCAAAGTCATTTCAAATCCAGTACGGCTCGACTTAGTTAACGCTAATTTGCCATCTTTCGGGCTATGGACTAACAAGTTCTGATCGGTATCGACTAAGAAATAAGCGTCTTCTTTGTCGACTGCCTGTATTTTGTTTATTCGCAAATACAGCTGTTTCGGCTTTTCAAAATAGTTACTTTGAATATAGTAAAGCATCTCGCCGTCTTCAATATCGCCAGTAGCCGAAATTCCGTTAGATATTGAACTCCAGATTTCACCGTTATCATCTTCTAAGCGCATATCTTCAAACTGAAGTATTTTTTTAGTGTTAGCTGGATCAAATGAAATCTTAATACCCACGCGAAGGGGATGAATTGTTACGTCTTCGATTGTGAATTTTTGTCCTTCGACTTCAACTTCTTTATTCATGTCATAAACGACACTCGGTTTTACATTTTCAGGAACGACAAACGGTATAGAAAAATCAAACAAATCACCGTTTAAAATAGTTTCTAGCTCGAGTGTAAATGATAAATCTTCAAAATTCATCGAGTCTTCAAACGTATATTTTAGAATATCTGTATAGATTTTTGGAGACTCTTCTTCAGGTACTGGAGAACTGTAAGAAATGCTTGCAGAATCAAGTTCTTGTTGCTGATTTTTTAAAACGGGTGTGTTTATAATAATATCATCCATTTCTGCAGGTGATTCAATTGTATAAAAGATATCCATTCCTGATTCATCTAAAACGACACCGTCAATCGTCATCGTCGTATGCCCAATTGTTTGAGACTCACCGATCGGTTGGTAGTAGTCATTTTCAAATATAGCAGTAAGCCCTTTGTCATCTTGTATCAATTCAACAAACGTCTCCATTCCTGGAATCGATGCTACCGCATTAGCGAAAGTAGGAGATACTCGAATTGTGGTGACTACTGTAAGCATCAACAGAGCAGCTACAGCCAGACTCCAAAAAGTTCGCTTCCGTTTGGCACGAGTTTGCATTTTGTCTCGTTTGGCTCGTTCGAGTCCCTGCATAATTGCCGCATCAGCTTTTTCGATAGGAAGTGGGACTTGTTCCAAACGTTCTCTGAAATCATTTAATTTTGTTTCTTCTTTTTCATACATGATCAATCCCTCCTTTATCTTCAAAATGCCTACGCAGCGTTCGCAGTGTTTTGTGCAAGCGTGATTTTACAGTGCCTTCAGGAATTTTCTCAATAGTCGCGATGTCTTTGATTTTGACGTCTTGAAAATATTTCATGTAAATTAATTGTTGATCAGCAGGAGACAGCATACTCAGAGCTTCTTGCAATTCAATTTGTGTCAAATCATCTGAAACGGAAGAATCTACATATTCGCCATTCCTGACGAAACGTTTGTCTTTTTTCAATTGGTCTTGACAATAATTAATCACAATGCGAATCAGCCAAGTTTTTGCATAGCTCGGTTCTTTTAACGTATGAATGTTCTTAAAGGCTCTGTAAGTTGTTTCTTGTAAAGCTTCGAGCGCATCATGTTCATTTTTGAGAAAAGCTAAAGCAGTCCGCAGCAAGGCTTCTTTATGCATGTGCATTAAAGCGATAAATGCGTCTTCATCGCCTTGTATCGCTTTTCGGGCGACGTTAATTTCATCCACAGCCAACACCTCACTTTCTTGTTATGTATTAGACATAGCAGTACCGAAAAAGTTCATGGAAAATAAAATTATTTATTAGTTTAAAATTTTGGTTTAGATTGGTGCAAATAAGCGATAAGTAAACGTGAAAACATCATAATTCAGGCTCTTTTACCCAAACTACGATGTTGATAGATAGCAATAGACTTGAGTTACTCCACAACAATGCGACCATTATCCGAATCAAGTTTAATAAGCGTGTCACCTTTGCCGAAAGTGACTTGTTCGGAAGTTTGACCAAAGATATCGATGCGTCCGTTGTCGACGTGTGTCTCAATACGTGCGTTAGTTGGCTCGGTTTGTGTCTGTATTTCAATGCGACCATTGTCCGTTTCAAAATCGATAGGGAAGTCGAGTGTGTCAGTAGTTAACTGAATGCGTCCGTTATTTGTTGTTGCTTCTAGTTTACCTGATGTATCTGTGAAAACGATACGTCCATTGGAGGTGTGGACTGTCATGTTAGCTTCCATGTTTGTCAGTTCGATCCGGCCGTTATCTGTTTCGGCATCGATGGTTTCACTTTCGACAGATTCCAAAGAGATGCGTCCATTATCTGTTTGAAGTGATAATTCTGCAGCTTTGATATCTTTTGCTCCAATCCGTCCGTTCTCGCTGTCTGCGGAAAGCGAGGTTAGACCGGTTGTTGGAACAAAAACTTGCAACGAGTAGGAGCGGTTAAAGTTTAATAGAGAAAACCAATTCTTGTTTTCTAATTCAATAAACAAACGATCGTCTGATACGTTTGTTTGCAACGTAAAGTTATCGTTATTGCCAACAACGATGATGCGAGTAGTAGCATCACCGCTCGGTAGAAAATCTACACGAGAATTTTCTAACGTTAATTCTATGTCATCGATTTGTACTTTGATCACTTTTTCTTCCAGTACGTTCTGTGGCTCCGGTTCCCAATTGTAAATAACATAAAAAACAGCCATGACACCAATCAGCAGTATGGCAGCCAAAATAATTAAAATTCTCACAAATTGATTTGTTTTCATAGCAAAATCTCCTTTCTTTACTAAAATGTTCTTAGTCATATAGACAAAAAGACGATTTTTAAAAGTGTGCCTAATGTGTATAGAATGAAGCAAGTACGTGACTGGAAGTAGCGAGCAATACAAATCACTAACCATATTGCCCATCTCGTAAACTTTATCATAAAAGTATATATTTATCAGAAAAATCAGTTTTAATAGTACTTTACATGTTATATTATGGAGTAAGAAAGTAGTCTTTTGTGTTCTTCGTAACTGCTTGAGAGGGTGCAGTGAGTGTAAGAAGAGAGGAGAATAGTGATGTGGGATGTGAAGAAAAGCATTTTCATCGACCGCAGTGTGGATGAAGTCCATCGATTCGCTACAAATCCAAAATTTTGGTATCAATGGTACGCCAATTTATCAGAAGCTGAAAACATACTTGGAACAGGTAAAAAAGGAACGAGTATGGATATGAAGTATTTTCTTTTAGGAAGAGAGCGATCTGTACATGTGCTGGTAGAAGAAAACGCACGCGTAGGGAATGGATACGTTTGGCGATGCTTCGTTACTGGTTCTTTTGATGCTACTCAAACGTGGAGGTATCTTACAAAAGATGAAGGAACTGAACTCAATTTTGAAATGAGTTATGAACTATCCGGCAGCATTATTGGGAAAGTAGCCAATACGTTTTATATTAAAAAATTAATGTCCAATTCAGTAGAGCAAACCCTGCAGAACTTAAAAGACATTTGTGAAAACGACTAATACACAAAACAACCTCCAAAGTCATGTGCATGATTTTGGAGGTTGCTTTTGCATCAAGCTTATATTCAATTCTCACAAAAGAGTGCTAGCTTTTGGAGCTCAAAGTTAGCGGGATTTACACAGTTGCTTCTTTTTCTGCAAGAGTAGCTGCGGCTGTTTTTGTTTCCGGAACAGCAGGTTTATCACGACGTAAAAACAAGCCCAGAACCGCTCCGACGATTGCTACGATGACCATGATGCCGAATGTATCCCCGAAAGAATTGGCGGCAACTTCAGCCATCGATTGTTGCATCGCTTCTGGCGTTAAGGCGGTTGTTCCTGTAGCGGCAGCGGCTGTTAACTCATCGGTTCTGAACGTAATTCGAGCTGATAAAATTGTTACCAATGTAGCGACAGAAAGTGAGTTGATCACTTGCTGCATCGAATTTGTTAGTGATGTGACTCGACTAACTAAGTCGCGCGGTGCTTTGTTGAACAAATGCGTGTTCATCGGCATGGTCATCATACCCATGCCGGCTCCTGCCATGATCAACGGCACCATTAAATCTTTGCCGACAGTTGTGATGTCAACTTGAGCATATTGATAAGTGGCAGCTGATACGAGTCCGAGCCCAATAACAACTAACCAACGGACACCGAATTTATCGAACAAATAACCTGCAATGGGCATAACAATCATCGAGGCAATTGCTTGTGGCAATAAAATCATTCCTGTATCGAATGCACCAAAACCACGTGCTTGCTGAAGAAACTGCGGCAATAGGAAAATTGCACCGAACAAAGCGAATTGTCCAATCCATTGTACGACGATTCCAATAGAAAAATCGATAGACCGGAATACGCGAAGATCAAGTAACGGTGTTTTAGTCGATAACTCACGGATGATAAAAGCAAGTAACGCGATGCCACCGATGATAATCCCAGCAAGGGTTTGGAAAGAAGTCCAACTGTTTGCACCTTCAATGACACCGTATGACAATCCCGCAAAAGCAATAGGTGCTAAAATCATACCCGGTAAATCGATGCCAGTTACGGTTTGACGTTCTACTTTTGGAAGTGTTTTTAATCCGAGTAAGATTGCAATAATACCAACCGGAATATTAATGATGAATAGCCATCTCCACGAATAAAATTCAACGAGCCAGCCTGAAAGAACCGGGCCAATTGCGGGTGCAAACAAAATCGGAATCCCCATCATAGCCATGACTGTTCCAACTTTGTGTTGGGGGCTCAAACGATACACATAAGCCATTGCAACAGGAATCACACAGCCTCCGCCCAGTCCTTGAATAATACGGAAAGCGATTAGCCAGCCGGCACTGTTTGGTAACGCGCATAAAACAGATGCCATCGTAAACAAGGCAATAGAACTTAAAAAAACTGTTTTTGCTCCGAACCGGTCGGATAACCAGCCGGCAAGCGGAATGACCGATGCTTGGGCAAGCATATAACCTGTCACTGTCCATTGGATTGTTGGGAAATCTGTATTTAAATCTTTCAGTAAAGTAGACAATGCTACGTTCATCGAGGTAGTGTTCAAAACAACCATGAATACGCCTGAAATGATTGCTAGCAAAGGTACAATAATACTTGTAATTCGAAATTCTTCTGGTGCCGCATTTTGTTCCATTTTGTGCCTCCAATTGTTTGTCAAATCTATTTGACTGCTGTTTAGTTTGCTTGTTATAATCAAATCGGACAATTGTCCGCTAAAAGAATAATACGGACAACTGTCCGTAATGTCAATCGCTATTATTTACTATTGAACATATTTTTTCTGAAAACAGCGGGGAGGCTTTAACATGACTGAAATTCAAGACAACTCCAAGACCTTGAAGTCTGGAAAAAAGCCAGTAGACTATCAAAATCGAATAATAAATGTGTCTGTCCAGTTGTTTAAAGAACAAGGTGTTGAACATGTGACCATGCACCAAATCGCTAAAGTCGCAGAAATTGGACAAGCAACTCTTTACCGTCGCTATTCCAATATAGGTGAAATTTGCATGGCGATTTTGAGCAATAACACACAAGACTTCTTAAAAGAATTAGATGAATTTCTCCTCTCTAGCAACCAAGACCAAAGCCCTTTAGCACAGTTAAGTAGCATCATCGAAAAAATTGCTGATTACATCGATGGCAAAGCAACAATGCTTGTCGTCATTAAAAATGAATACAGTCGCGAGCTTCAACTGTTGCAATTCAATCATCCCGTTTTTCTTTATTTACATGAAATTATTTCTGGCTTGTATTCAAAGTCTATCCAGCAACAAGAAATAGGAAAATTGAATGTCACGTTGACTACTCATTCGTTAGTCGCGGCACTAAGCCCTGATCTTTTTCTATATCAACAGCAAACACTGGGATTTTGTAAAGAAGAGATTATTGCCAGTGTGAGACAGATTTATATTGAAAGCTTGAAAAAATAAAACGAAACCCGCAATGTGGATGTATACATCCACATTGCGGGTTTTTTATAAACATAGAGTTACTTTAAAGGTTCTTTTCTTTGTGAAATATAACCTAATTTTTGTTGTTTAAAAAAAGTAGATGGCGCAACAAGTGTTAAAAGGTTTTGGCTGAACGTAATTTTAAAATCTACTTTTCCCTAAAAAAGAAATGTTAAGCAGCTTCTGCACGCTTATTTTGAAATACGCACGCTCCGGAGCAATTCTGCACGGTTAGAAAAATATACGCACGGTCGCGAACAACTTACGCACGTTCAGTGAAAAATACGCACGCTTCGAGCCACAATATTACTTATTTGATGGAATGACTAGCGATGGATCTTGTTATTGGAGTGATTCAATATGGACATTCAGACAATTCAGCTTCTATAATAAAGTATGTATTAAAATTATACAAAAACTATATAATGCAAGTTTTTAACACCAATAGATAGGGAATCAAAAGAGCTATAGCGATGTGTTGATCTGTTGATAGAAAACATAACGGTGAATAAGAAAGGCGGAATATAAATATGGGTAGTCTACAAAAATCCGTAATTGTAATTGGAGGGGGACTTGGCGGCTTATCAGCAGCTATTTCTCTTGCTCAAAAAGGATATGCGGTTTCTTTATATGAGAAAAATGACCATATTGGCGGAAAAGTAAATCGCCTCGAACAAGACGGATTTGGTTTTGACTTAGGTCCATCTATTTTAACAATGCCCCATATTTTTGATAAATTGTTCCAAGGCAGCGGCAAGCGGATGGAAGATTATGTGCAAATTCAAAGACTAAACCGGGAATGGCGTTCGTTTTTCCCAGATGGCACCAGATTGGATTTGTATCATGATCTTGACTTGATGGAACGAGAAAATCCTTCACTTTCTCGCAAAGACATGAAAGAGTATTATGCGTTATTAAAATACGCGCAGAAGATTTACAAAACAACAGAGCGCAGTTATTTAAAAGAGGGCTTTGAGTCACCGCAAGAAGCAGTGGCGCAAAACGGCATCATAGCGACGTTGACTGGATTCGATTTGACCTCAACGATGTATAGCGCGATTTCGAAACGCATAAGCCATCCACACTTGCGTGACATGCTGTCGTATTACGTTAAATACGTGGGCTCTTCTCCTTACAGTGCACCTGCTGTTCTCAATATGATGATTTACATGCAACACGCGCAAGGGTGCTGGTACGTGAAAGGCGGTACGCATAAATTGGCGGAAGGATTAACAAAACTTGCAGAAGAAATAGGTGTCAAACTGCATACGAGTATGGGTGTGATTCGTGCGTTGACCAGTGAAGAAGACAAAATCGTTGGTATTGAACTAGAAGATGGTTCATTCGAAACCGCAGATTATTATGTATCCAATATGGAAGTTATTCCGTTTTATAAAAAAATGGTCGCTACAGACGAAGCGTTTGTTGCTGACTTGAAGAAAAAGTATGAACCTGCAAGTTCAGGTCTTGTGCTGCATCTGGGCGTAAAAAAAACCTATCCATTCTTAAATCATCATAACTTTTTCTTCTCAGAAAACTTGCATGAACAAATGGAGAAAGTATTTGAAAAACACGAGTTGCCTGATGATCCAACTATCTATTTAGTAAATGTGAATAAAACCGATCCATCTCAAGCACCAGAAGGACATGAGAACATTAAAATTTTGCCACATATTCCGTATATTCAAGATAATCCATTTACACCTGAGCAATATGCGGATTTTGAAGAACTGGTGCTTGATAAATTAGAACGTATGGGCTTAGACGGGCTGCGGGAAAATATTGTGACACGTGACGTCTGGACACCACACGACATTGAACGTGTTTACGGATCAGATAGAGGCGCTATTTATGGAACAGTTTCTGATAAAAAGAAAAATGGGGGATTCAAACATAAAAAGCAAAGCGAATTGTACGATAATCTGTACTTTGTCGGGGGCACAGTAAACCCAGGTGGTGGTATGCCAATGGTGACACTGAGTGGCCAACAAGTTAGTGATAAAATTGTGAAACGTGATCAAGCTGAGAACACATAAAGACGCTATAGTTAGGGACGAAATCTGAGAAGAGGTGACTAGGTGAAGGTGATACGATTCATGGATGATGTAGTTGGCACGATTTTTGACGGATTCAAACTCGTCGTTTATTTTGTCGTTGGGGCATTTAGTGTATCAATGATCATGTACGGGATTACCGGGTTGTTTAATGTGATTACGGATCTGTTTTATTGAAATATGACTAGTGGAAAAAGCCATCTTTGAAAAAATCAAAGATGGCTTTTAGTAGTTAAAAAGAGCTGTGTAATTCAGAGCGAACGCGCGAAATGTGCTGTCCCATCAGTCGTTTAGCTAAGTCACTGTTTTGAGATGCGATGGCGTTGTAAATTTCTTCGTGTTCGTTGAGCGTTTCTTGATGACGATTAGACTCTGTAAAGCGATGCCTACGTGTTTCGCGGATGTTTTCTTCTATTCGTGTTGCTAACGTTCCCATTAAATCAATCAGTAATTGGTTTTTTGTGGCATAGGCGATTTGTAAATGGAAATCAACGTCTGCTTGAACACCTTTTTCAGGATCGCTTTTAGCTCTAGCCATTTGAATAAGTACCTTTTTTATGGCTTCCAGGTTTTTGGGAGTGGCTCGTTGGGCAGCTAGAAAAGCAGCTTCTACTTCAAAAGCACGTCGCAATTCGAGCATTTCATCGATCAAAATGGCCTTTGCTTTATCGATATGCGTCCGAAGTTCATCGCCGAGAAGGTCGCGTTTAGACGACGCACGAAAGCTCCCACCCCCTTGTCGGATTTCGATAAATTCTTTGCTTTCCAAGTCTTTTAAAGCTTCTCTTATGGAGTTGCGGCTGACACCAAACAAACTGGCAAGATCGCGTTCAGAAGGAAGACGATCTCCCGGTTGCAAGTTTTGTTCCAGGCAGAGAAGATGAATTTGTTCCACAATCAATTCATAAGTCTTTTTCTTCGGATTCAAAATAAACGCTCCTCCTGCTAGTTTTTTAGATTTACTTTATCATACAGCATAAAATCTGCAATGACTTTTAAAAAAACGTTGTACTTTTCAGATTATTATGTATAATTGGTTTTAATTGGTTGGACCAATTTCGCGGAAAACAAAATAAAACCAGTATTAACTATAGAAAAGTAAAAAAGGAGCGAACATCTATGACAATGACAAATCAAGAAACTGTCCTCGATCACTTAAAAGAACATTTAACAGCTGAGCAAATCAGCATGAATGAAACCATTAAAGAACTCCATGGTCAAGATGAGTCGTATCATCAAATGAAACTCCCTGATATTGTAGTTTTCCCAGAAACCACAGAACAAGTTTCTGAAATTATGAAAATTTCCACACAACACGAAATTCCTGTTATCCCATTTGGTCTCGGATCCAGTTTAGAAGGGCATGTCATCCCCGAAAATGGTGGAATCACTATTGATTTTTCATTGATGAATCGAGTATTGGAAGTATATGAAGAAGACTTTTTGGTAAGAGTGCAACCAGGAGTAACACGGACACAGCTCAATAAAGAATTAAAAAAATACGGCTTGTTTTTCACAGTAGACCCAGGAGCAGATGCAACACTTGGGGGAATGGCTGCAACAAATGCAAGTGGCACAACTTCTGTGAAGTATGGCGTCATGCGCGATCAAGTGCGTGATTTAGAAGTGGTTTTAGCAGACGGAAAAGTCATTCACACAGGTAACAAAGCCGCGAAATCTTCATCAGGTCTCCATTTAAACGGTTTATTTGTTGGATCTGAAGGAACGCTCGGGTGCTTTACGGAAATGACGCTGCGTGTTTATGGAATTCCTGAGTTCGTCACCGCAGCTCGTGCATCGTTCCCTACAGTAAAAGACGCTGTTGAAGCTGTCGTCTCCATTTTGCAGGCCGGCATTCCAATTGCCCGCGTTGAATTAGTTGATGAACAATCGATGAAGCAAGTGAACAAGTACAATGATACCGTTTATTTAGAAAAACCAACTTTATTTTTAGAATTTCACGGCAACGAAGCGGGTTTAAAACAAGATGTCGAATTTATGGAGGCAATTGTTCAAGAACATGCGTGTGAAGAAATTGCGTTTGAAACAGATACCGCAGCGCGTAACCGTCTATGGGAAGCGCGTCATACATTGGCTTATGCCTATATTCATAGCCATCCTGGAAAAAAGATGATGGTAACCGATGTATGTCTGCCAATTTCAGAATTAGCAGGAGCTGTCGGACATGCGCGTGAAAACTTGGTGGCATTAGATTTACCTGGAGGAGTCGTTGGGCATGTCGGAGATGGCAACTTCCATGCACTGATCATGATGGATATGAATAATGCAGAAGAAGTAGCAAAAGCACAAGAGTTTAACGAACGCATTGTGTTGTATGCACTTGAAAGAGGCGGTACATCTACAGGAGAACACGGTGTTGGAATTGGTAAGCAGAAATACCAACAACAAGAACACGGACATGCACTTGATGTTATGGAGAAAATAAAAGCTGCACTAGATCCAGCAAATTTACTGAATCCTGGTAAGAACGTCCAATCAGCAACCAAAAGAATCGAATAATATAGAAGCATTGCCTACACTGAGTCATATTACTAGAAACTGTTTTGCAGTCTGGTAATTTTAATGGCGCTTGTTGTTTTGTTATTCCCATGCGTCTAGAACTTACCGAAAAAAGTAGATCGTGTTTAATGCTTTCTGTATTGTAGTAACCCGTAATCAGGACAGTTCTGACTGCGGGTTTTGTTTAGATGGAAGGAAAGTTGTGAAAGTAACCGATAAATAGCTTACACTTTAGGAAGAACCGTAGAATTCGAGCATTACGTGAGGAGGACAATCATGAAGATCGGAATTATTGGAACCGGTAACATTGCAGCCTATTTACTAGAACAAGTAAACAGTAATCAGATGGTCGAAGGGAAAGTCATAGCCGTTTTTGGCCGCAATCAAAAAGTAGGATCACACTTGAGCGAGCAATTTGGTGTGGACTTTCATACCGACATTCACGAATTTTTAGAAACACCACTTGATATCGTCGTAGAAGCAGCGACGATAGAAGTGGCGGGTTTATATGCTAAAGAAGTAGTTGCTTACAAGAAAGACCTGGTTGTTAGTAGCATTGGCGTGTTTAAAGATAGCGATTTTTTAAAGGAAGTGGAACGGGTAGCGGGGTCTGTAGGTGCGCAAGTTTTCTTGCCATCTGGCGCAATTGGCGGATTAGACGTATTGCAATCGGCTAAAGCAACTGGGGGCTTAAAACAAGTTCGAATCACGACACGAAAGTCACCTGCATCTCTTGGTATCGAAGCAGACGAAGAGGAAGTGATATTCGAAGGTTCTGCTTATCAAGCTGTCGAGAAGTTTCCAAAAAACGTTAATGTGGCAATGACGCTCGCACTTGCTGGAATTGGTTTTGAAAAAACCATCGTACGGATTATTGTCGATCCGGACGTTGTGCGAAATACGCATACCATCGAAGCGATAGGGGATTTTGGACGGATTGAATTAACCGTCGAAAACAATCCGATGCCAAACAATCCGAAGACTAGTCTTCTTGCGGCATTAAGTGTTTTGGCAGTGTTGCAGAACAAAGACAAGGCGTTACGCATTGGGAATTGAATGCAAGCAACTATCAGTGCAACGGCTAAAATAAAAACGATTATACCTTTTTTTCCAGTAGTAGCTAGTTTAAGTGGAGACTTTTAATATATTGGGATTTACTTTTGAGTTGATGGAATTTGTTTTCAGTTTGACAGCTGTGACTAAACTAAAAAACTTGAAAAGAAAGTTTTTGAGATAGAGAAAAAATCTTGAATAATGTCTCATTGAGTATTTTTCTTATTGAATACATAGTCACCGCTTGAAGTGGAATTTAAAATTCTTCGAAAGAAGGTCATAGCCATGGTGATTTTTCAAGTTCTTTTAAGAGGAGGAATTCCATTAGTCATTATGGGTGGAATTGCTTTGTTGCTTTATCTTCAAGGACAGTATAGGGATGCTGAAAGTACTTTTTGGGTTAGTTTGATCTCGTTTTTCGTTGGTGCCACATCTGTAATTTACAGTATTGATAGATGGAGTCTAACTAAACAAAGCATTATTCACTTTTGCATAATGCTAGTTACTGTTTTACCTATTCTTTTGTTCAGTGGCTGGTTTGAAATTTCGACAGGTTTTGATGTTTTAAAGGTATTCTGTGTGTTTCTATTGTCTGGAATCGGTTTATGGTCATTCTTCATAATGAGTATCAAGCTTTTCTCTCGCCATTGACTACAATAGCAATACTGCAAAATAACAACCAGGTATTAAGAATTAACATAATCAAATACTAAGGAGTGGATTAGGTGGAGACGTTTGCAATTTTGGGATTTACTTTTGGAATGACAGGATTCTCTTTCGGCCTGATTGGATTTATTTTAAGTACTACAGCAACGAGTAAACTAACCAAACTGGAAAAGAGATTGGAGGATTTGGAGAAAAAAACTTGAGGCTTTCTTAAAGAGCAAACTTACTAGTAAGCAAGCCCAAACAGGTATAAATGGATTTATACCTGTCTATTGATAGAAAACTGAAAGTGATAATAAAAAACTCCAGTCGCCTAGTTAAAGCAGGGGACTGGAGTTTTTCTACCTATAGATAAAAGAGTACTTACATTAAAAAGATGTTTCAAAATGAGTTAATCTCGCATTGATTTATCATGCCTCTTATCTGAGTCTTTTTCGTCTTGTTAATACTGAATGATATCAGCGAATACAACGAAGATGCCGCCAATGACAAACCAAATGAGGATTAACGGCCAAATAAATTTAACCCATTTTTCATAGGGTACACCTGATGCCGCCAAATAAGCCATCAGCGTCGAACCGGTCGGGAAAATTAAATTTGTGAAACCGTCACCGAGTTGAAACGCCAAAACGCCTGTCTGTCGAGACATACCAATCAAATCACCTAATGGTACCATAAGCGGCATTGTAGCAGCTGCTTGTCCAGATCCTGAATTAATGAAGAAGTTAGTTATAGTTTGTGCTACATAAATACCGAGTACTTGGACTGCATCCGGCAAAAAGACGATAACGCTTGCTAATCCGTTAATGACTGAGTCGATGATCATTCCTTCTTCAAGTGCAACTGGAATCGCCATGGCAATCCCAACTATCAATGCACCCAGTGTAAAGGCTTTTGCCCCGAGGATAAATTCTTCTGCAATCCGACTTGGCCCCATTTTTGCACAAAGACCGGCAATAATACCAATGGCAAGGAACAAAGCGGCAATATCGTTGATATACCATGCTTTCGTTGAAACTCCCCAAACGAGGACACCAAGACCTAAAATGACTGTCAGTAGGACAAAATATTGTCTTGTTTGGAACCGACCTGATTCAAGAGGTAGTTCTTCTACCGATCGGTTTTGCTCCATTTCTAGAACGATGCTTTTGCTCGGATCTTTTTTGATCTTTTGCGCGTAGCGGATTAAGAACAAGCTTGAGGATACAAGCAGCACTACAAGTACGATTATTCTGAGCCACATGCCCGAATAGAGCGGAAGTTCAGCTATTCCTTGGGCGACACCCACATTAAAGGGGTTCATGAGTCCAGCAATAAATCCACAGTAGACACCAATCAAAACCATCGATACACCTGTAATTGCGTCATAACCGAGTGACCGAGCAAGCGCAATCGCCAGTGGTACGAGGGCCATTCCTTCTACCGTCATACCAATCGTAAAGCCGCCAACAGAAAATAGTAGTAGAAACAAGGGGATAATAAGGATTTCCTTATTGCCGAGTGCACCTGTCACTTTTCGTACTACTGCGTCAAAGACACCTGTAGCTGTAATAATCTGGAACGCGCCTCCCACCACAAAGATGAAAAGAATGATGTCGCTGGCTTCGTTTAACCCTGTGATGAAGAGACCTGGAACTTCAAAAATTCCCACTGGGTTTTGTTCAGCCGTTTGATACGTACCCGCTTCTACCAGTGTTCTTCCGGTTTCTGGATCTTCCACTCGATCAAATTCTCCAGCTGGAATCACATAAGTTGAAAGTGCTGCAATAATAACTATGATAAATAATAGAACAAACACATGTGGAACTTTAAAAAAGCGACGAATACCAATATTGTTAGGACCTTTGTCTGTAGAAGTGCTTCTTGCCATTGGTTTTCCTCCTTAATCCGTGATACTAGTGTGAATTTTACGAAAATACTTCTTTCAAGTAAAGTTAATTATACTCAACGAAATGATAAGTATAACTTAATATAAGGTTGAATAAAGAAATACAGGTACACAGAACTAAACGCAATTAATGAATAATCAAAATTATCTAAACGTTTTTTCGCGTAAAAATTATAAACTACAAGCGATAAATAACAGTTAACCTGATAGTCTATTTAATCATTTAGAGCTAATACCACATATACAATGACAGTGTCTGTAAAGCTAAGCAGATCTAATCTAGTAAAACCATCGATTTTGTTATTATAATTTCATATAGCGATTTATTTAAATGACAAGGAGGTTTTATGGGGTGAAAATTATTGTAGCACCTGATTCATTTAAAGGCAGTTTATCTGCAATTGAAGCAGCGCAAGCAATGGCTGAAGGGATACAAGAACTGGATAGCTCAGTAGAAGTTCACTTGTTGCCTGCGGCAGATGGCGGTGAAGGAACTATGGTTGCTATGGTCGAAGCGACAGATGGTGCATTAGTAGCTCACGAAGTTGAAGATCCATTTGGAAGGAAAATTTCAGCTTGTTACGGAATTTTAGGAGATGGCAAAACCTGTGTCATTGAAATCGCAGAAGCATCCGGATTGACGCTGTTGAAAGATCATGAACAAAATCCACTGACTGCTTCGTCGTTCGGTACTGGAGAATTGATTCGTTGTGCGTTGGATGCAGGATTTCGCACTTTTATCATTGGACTTGGGGGAAGTGCCACCAATGACGGTGGAACAGGAATGCTCGAAGCTCTTGGTATGTTATTCCTAGACCAAAAAGGACAACAGTTAGCACGCGGTGGTGGAGCACTCGATAGACTTGCTGAGATAGATGTCTCAAAATTTGATCATCGTATTTCAACGAGTAGATTTCTAATTGCTTGTGACGTAGAAAATACTTTGATTGGTGAACAAGGAGCTTCAGCAGTATTTGGACCGCAAAAAGGAGCATCGTCTGAAATGATTTTGCAACTCGATGACAATTTGCGGAATTTTGCAGACGTAGTCGAACGACTAACAGGCACAGTTCTACATAATAAGAAAGGGGCAGGTGCTGCGGGTGGCGCGGGTGGTGCGATGCAAGCATTTTTCGAAGGAAGCATGCGACGTGGAGTTGATGTGGTTTTAGAAGCTGCCTCGTTTCAAACTCATTTAGAGAATGTCGATTTGATTGTGACAGGAGAAGGCAAAACCGATAGCCAAACGCTATCTGGCAAAACACCTTTTGGCATCGCAGAGGCTGGAAAAAGAGCCGATATACCAGTTATCTTGATTTCTGGTATGGTTGATCCGATGAGTTATAGCTTGTTAAATCCTTATTTTGTCGAAATCCATTCGATTGTGAATGAGACGGTAGCGATAGATTATGCGATGGCTAATGCTTATAACCAGTTGAAAATAAAAACAAAAACAGTTATGAAAAATTATATGGAAAAACAAAAATAATATGGATATAATTTTTTTATAGCTTTGGGTATACTATTGTACTCAGTGTTAGTAATGGCTTCGACAGAAATAGAATCTGAACAAACGCTACATGATTTCAAGGCGTTATAACAATTGGGTTACTATAATTATCTAGACAGTTCTCGTCTGTGATTGAATTATATAAAAAAACGTCGCTCTCTGGATTTGGACTCCAGAAAGTGACGTTTTTTTAGCTGGTAGTGATTAAAAAGGAACTTGTGACAAAGGGAAAGATGTTCTGCTTGTTAACGAAGATATTCTTTTTTATTGATAAATTCACTCTCAGCATAAAGAGAAGATACACCATACTAATTTTTAATTTTTTTCTTCGTATGGGTCGAAAAACTTTCTCTTATCACATAGGAGTCTAAAAAATCCTTGAAAGTTTGTACAGCTTGGGAATGAAATTTCGATTGATGAGTAATGTAATGGAAGCGGCTTTCATTGGGATAATTGCTTACACTAAAACCTTTCAGTGTACCAGCTTGCATATCGCTTTTGATAATCGATTCGGATAGATATGAGATGCCAAGACCAAGTGCTACAGACTCTTTAATAGTCTGGGAGCTGCCAAAACTCATAATTCGTTTAGGTGAGATACCAAGTTGATTGAACAATTTATCTGTAACGTCTCTTGTGCCAGAACCTTCTTCTCGAATGATCCAAGTCTCCGTTTCTAACATTTTTTTGTCTATAGAAGAGTTTTTATTGAGAGGATGATCAGGCCGCGATACGATGAGCATCAGTTCTTCTGAGAACAAATCGACGTCTACATGATACTCTGCAACGTCTGCTTCTACGATAAAACCAATGTCTAGTTCTTGCTTATGAATTTGTTCTGCAATAACTTTTGAGTTTTGGATGGTAATATTCGGTAAGATATTCGGATGCTTTTTATAAAAAGCATAGAGAATTTCCGGAAGGAAATATTCACCAAACGTATATGCCGCACCGATAGAGATTGGCATATTCTTTGCTGGCTCTAAATCAATAAGTGACTGGTTCATATCGTTGTATTTTATCAAGATTTCTTTAGCATGTGTATAAGCGATTGAACCTGCTTCTGTTAATTGTACATATTTATTCGTTCGGTCGAATAGCTTAGTATCTAACTTTTTTTCCAGTGATTTAATACTCAAACTAATGGCTGAAGGGGTCAGATGAAGCAAATTAGCAGCGCGTGTAAAGCTTTTTTGTTCTGCTGTTGTAACGAATATTTCGAGTCTGTGATCCATTTCATCTCTCCTATCATGAGTTTTTTTAATTATAACATTAAATATATTTAATTTTACTAATGGTTAAAATTTTTGTAAGATTTCAATAAGTTAATTCATTAAAGTATTAACCAATAAATATTTTGTAAATTAGAATCAATAGAAAAGGTAGGGGGATAACTTTGGATTATTTAAATCATCCTTTTTCATCAAAAAGGCATACAATATTTGCGAAGAAAGGAATGGTGGCTACTTCACAGCCTCTAGCGGCACAAGCTGGAATTGACATACTGAA
This sequence comes from Planococcus versutus, assembly GCF_001186155.3. Classification (NCBI taxonomy): domain Bacteria; kingdom Bacillati; phylum Bacillota; class Bacilli; order Caryophanales; family Caryophanaceae; genus Planococcus; species Planococcus versutus. The sequence continues at coordinate 716,227 of NZ_CP016540.2, forward strand.
AAAAGGTGGAAATGCAATCGATGCAGCTATTGCGACTGCAGCAGCATTGACTGTGCTAGAACCAACGTCGAATGGTATCGGAGGTGACGCTTTTGCACTGGTATGGGTAAACGATAAACTGCATGGCTTGAATTCATCAGGGCCGTCACCAGATGCTTTAACAATCGAAGCTGTTAAAGCTCTTGGTCACGAAAAAATACCGATACATGGACTCGTACCGGTAACTGTACCAGGAGTTCCTGGTGCTTGGGCTGAGCTTTCTCAAAAATTCGGAAAACTTTCTCTACTTGAAGCACTTCAACCTGCTATTGACTATGCAGAAGAAGGTTACCCACTGACACCGGTTTTGAGCAAATATTGGGAGAAAGCTTACACTAGTTTTAAAAAATCACATAAAACAAAAGAATTTGAAGCTTGGTTTGATACATTCGCACCTGAAGGCAAAGCTCCGGCAGTAGGAGAAGTTTGGAAATCTCCTGATCATGCAGAAACGCTTCGCAAAATTGGTGAAACTAATGCTAAAGACTTTTATGAAGGAACTTTTGCCGATAAAATAGATGTATTTATGCGAAAGCACGGTGGATTTTTACGGAAAGAAGATCTTTCTCGTTTCAAGCCAGAATGGGTAGATCCAATTGCAACTACATACAAAGATCATCAAGTATGGGAAATCCCACCGAATGGTCAAGGAATGGTTACACAGATGGCATTGAATATCTTTAGCCAGTTAGATACGCCAGAGTGGCATTCTGCAAAAACATTTCATCAACAAATCGAATCGATGAAGTTGGCTTATACGGATGGTCAAGCCTATATAACCGAACAGAAAGATATGCCTGTATCAGTAGAACACCTACTGTCTGACGAGTATGCTAAAAAGCGAGCTGCTGTTATTAGTGATACTGCGATCGATCCAGTTCCTTATGAACTTCCAGCAGGGGGTACCGTTTATTTGGCAACAGCTGATGAAGAAGGCAATATGGTTTCCTTTATCCAGAGTAACTATATGGGCTTCGGCTCTGGAATCGTTATTCCAGGAACGGGAATCGGTCTTCAAAATCGTGGAGCAGATTTTTCTCTCGATGAAAATCATCCAAACGTACTAAGACCAGGTAAAAAAACCTTCCATACAATTATTCCTGGATTCTTAACGAAAGACGGAAAAGCAATAGGTCCATTTGGAGTGATGGGAGGCTATATGCAGCCACAAGGTCATTTTCAAGTTGTGACGAATACCTTGGATTTTTTACTCAATCCTCAAGCGGCACTAGATGCACCGAGATGGCAATGGATAGGAGGCAAGAAAATTCATGTAGAATCTGAATTTCCAAATTACTTGGTTCAAGCATTGCAGCGAAAAGGACATGATCTTGAAGTGATGCCAGATGGCGGGACCTTTGGAAGAGGCCAGATTATTTGGAGAAACCCTGAGACAGGAGTGCTTGCTGGCGGGACAGAATCTCGGACAGATGGAGCGGTTGCAGCTTGGTAAAAGAAGAAAAAGTTCGATTCAGCCACGTATTTATGGCGTTTTTCCGGACGGGCATGTTGGGGTTCGGAGGAGGACCGGCAGTGATACCTTTATTACAAAAAGAAGTGGTTGAACGGTATCAGTGGATGAATGACGATGAGTTTGGTGATACTATTGCGTTATCAAATACCATGCCAGGACCGATTGCGACAAAACTTGCAGGTTATATTGGTTATAAAGTTGGAGGCGTGTGGGGGTTGCTAACAGCACTCGCAGCCTCAGTCATCCCAACAGTTCTCTTGATGGTCTTATTGCTCGGAGTTCTCCAGCGTTATAAGGATGTGCCATGGGTACAAAATATGTCCCAGACGGTCGTACCGGTGGTTGCAGTGATGCTTGGAGTTCTTGCGTGGAATTTTGTCCAGCAATCGCAAAAAGCATTGGGGTGGAAAATAGCTATTTTTTTAATAGTGATTTCCGTTCTCTTATTAGAAGTAATCGGACTTCATCCAGCAATTTTAATTGCAATTCTTATCGCAGTAGTTTTAATTCCTTTTATTAAAAGAGTGGTGAGCAAATGATTTACTGGCAAATTTTTCTCGCGTTTTTTATTCCCGGTATTCTCGGATATGGAGGTGGCCCAGCATCCATTCCTCTTGTAGAAAAAGAAGTGGTTGATCGATATGGATGGATGTCAACACAAGAATTCGGTGAAGTCTTAGCTCTTGGAAATGCATTGCCAGGTCCAATTGCAACAAAGATGGCCGGGTACGTTGGTTATATAGAAGGTGGGATTTTGGGTTCGTTTGTCGGATTATTTGCTACCATTGCTCCTTCCTTGATTTTGATGTTAGGTTTGATGGCCATCTTATTCAAGTATAAAGATTCACCTGAAGTAAAGAACATATCAAAAGTTGTGAAGCCAGTTATTGCCGTACTTATTGGTTTTATGACAGTGCAATTTATTTCTGAATCACAATCATCACTTGGCAGTATCCAAACGATTGCAATAATGGCAATAAGCTATTTATTGCTGGAGCAGTTGAAAGTACATTCAGCATTTGTTATTGCACTGGCACTGGTATACGGAGCTGTAACAGGTATATAAAAAGGGGAGAATTGAAAATGACAAACAAGACATTCAAAAATACGATGATGACCGTTGCTCTTTCATTTACTGCATTCGGACTTGTAGCATGTTCACAAGGGGAGAGCAGCGACGATTCTGCTAAAAGCTATCCTGAGCGTGAAGTTGAACTGATTATTCCATGGTCTCCTGGCGGGGAAGTGATATCGAAGGAAGACTAGTAGCAGAGCATACGGAAAAAAACTTTGATTCGTCATTTGTGGTTATTAACTCTCCAGGAGTCGGGGGAACCGTTGGACTTGAAGAACTGTCTGAGAAAGAAGCAGATGGCTATAGTATTGGTCAAATACATGAAGGACTTTTAGTAGCAAATCAAACAGATATCACAACCATCAATTATGATACGTTTATACCGATTGCTGCGATGTCTTCATCAGATCAAATTTTAGCCGTACCTAGCGATTTTGAGGCAGACACACTCGAAGAGTTTGTGGCATATGGCCAGCAAAATGAAATACGCTTTGGCGGAACAGTAGCAGGAATTCCAAGGGTCTGGGTTGAGCAACTAGGAAATGAACTTGATATTAAATATAATCTTGTAGGTTACGAAGGTTTAAGTGAGGCGATTCAAGCGTTATCCGGCGGTCATATCGACGCAGCAATTGTTGACTATTCATCTGCGAATGAATTTGTCGAAGCAGGCCTAATGAAATTTATTGCGATTGGAACCAACGAACGTGCAGAAAATTTACCAGATGTTCCGACTTTTCAAGAAGAAGGCTTTGACATTAACATGAGTATCAACAGAGGTTACGTAGCTCCTGAAGGAACAGATCCAGCGATTATCGAAACACTCGCTGATGCTTTTGAAGCAACTTCACAGGACCAAGAATACATTGATGCTATCAATAATGTCGGTTCTTCTGTCAATTACATGGGACCGGATGAGTACCGTGAATACCTTGATAAACAAAATGAATTGATCAGTGAAATTGTATCTACTATTTCCGAGTAAGCTAGAAAATCTTCAAAAATTACGAAATGAATGGAAGGAGGGTGCGTGTGCCCTCCTTTTTTTGCTAATGAGATTGTGGTAATTAAAGACCAGAAAGTAGGATGGCAAATGGGAGAAATATTAATCGGATTAGCCTTGATCGTTCTATGTATCATTATTTACGTACAAGGCGGCAATTTACCGTCTTTGAATGAAGCGTATTTCAGTGCAGGTTCTTTTCCAAGACTGATAGCAGCTTTGTTGATTTTACTATCAGCTATTTTGATCATTTCAAAAATGAACGAATTGAGAAAGAAAAAACCTACTGAAGATAAAATCAGTACCCAAAAGCAACTAGCAGCTTTCTATATGGAATACCGACTGGTTGTTTTAACCACTGTGGTGTTTTTCGTGTACATCTTCTTGCTACAGTTTATCGGCTTTGTAGTTTCCACTATCCTCTTTATCATTGGAGCAGCTATTTTGATTGGCTATCGAAAAGGAAAAGAAGTGCTGACAGTTTCGGCCGTGGCGGTCATCCTTACGCTCAGCATGTATTTCTTCTTTGAAAATGTGCTTCATGTCCGGTTTCCATCGGGGATATTCATCTGAGAAAAATGAGAGGAGCTTAAAAAATGATAGATTTATTTATATTAGGGATTTCTGAAGTATTTCAACTGCGAATTTTGATTATTATTTTAATCGGTGTTGTTGTCGGTATTTTAGCAGGGCTGATTCCGGGATTTACTGTGGCAATGGCAATTGTTTTGACCTTGCCACTTACATTCGGCATGGACCCTGTAGCCGGTGTATCAGCAATGATTGGTGTTTTTGTAGGTGGTATGTCAGGAGGGCTTATCACTGCAGCGCTATTAGGCATCCCAGGTACACCTTCTTCAATCGCCACCACTTTCGATGCCTACCCTATGTCTCAAAAAGGAGAGCCAGGCAAAGCTTTATCGATTGGAATTTGGGCATCTTTCTTGAGCTCTATTATTAGCTTCGTACTACTAATCACTATCGCTCCACAAATTTCACGTTTTGCTTTGATGATGGGACCTTGGGAGATGTTTTCTTTAATTGTTGTTTCTTTAACTATAATTGCTAGTGTGACAGGGGATTCTATTATCAAAGGCCTAATTGCGGGGTTGTTCGGACTGTTAATTGCCACCGTTGGAGCAGATCCAATCACAGGAATTTCACGTTTCTCTTTTGATCTGACAACCTTACGCGCGGGAATTCCTTTTTTAGTTGTCTTGATTGGTATGTTTGCAATTTCTCGATTGTTAATCTCTCTTGAAACTAAAGAAATTAATAAAGACGATATGAAACGTCAAGAAGACAAAATCAAAAACTTGAAATTTGTTATGAGACCTATTCAAACAATGAAGTTAGTCCTGAAAAAACCAGGAACGTTATTCGGAGCTTCTACCATTGGCTCAATCATCGGGGCGATTCCGGGAGCTGGCGGAAGTATTGCCAATATTGTCGCGTATGATCAGGCGAAAAAATGGTCGAAAAACCCAGAGAAATTCGGCACGGGCTGTGAAGAGGGCATCATTGCCTCCGAAGCTGGTAATAACTCGACTGTCGGAGGTGATTTAATTCCAACAGTGGCACTGGGAATACCAGGTTCTGCTGTTACAGCGGTGTTGTTGTCTGCTTTGATGGTTCATGGCATTACGCCAGGTCCATTATTGATTGTCAACGAACCTAACGTAGTTGGCGGAATTTTTGTCGCTTTTCTTGTAGCGTCTTTCTGGATGCTCATTACTCAATTTTTGGGAATGAAGTACTTTATGAAAGTTACACAAATACCTGTGCAGGTACTTGTGCCGGTTATTTTGGTGTTATGTGTCGTTGGAACATTCGTGCTCAATAACCGCTTTACGGATTTATATATCCTTTTAGCCATGGGACTTATTGGATATATTTTCACCAAATACGACTTTTCTCTTGCACCGGCAATTATCGGTGTTATCCTTGGACCAATTGCCGAGGTAAATTTACGGAGAGCTGCTATGGCAGATCCGGATTGGACTTTGTTTCTAACACGTCCAATTTCCCTTGTTTTCTTAATTTTGGCTGTGCTATCGATTATCTATACCATCTGGCAGACATATCGCACAAATCATCGACTAAAAAAATCGATAGGTGAATAAAGAACTCGTTATTGATGTCTTAATTGTTGATTTATCAAAAAAGATGTTGTAAATTCGTTAAATCATGTCATAGCTTTTGAGTTTATAATTTAGTTGAAAGATTTGTAATACCATTACAGAGACTTAGAGAGTAACCGTCTCTTACAACTTTATTTTTACGCTCTCATTTTATAGCTAGAATTTATAATTAAAGAACGAAAGAAATCATCTATTGAATAATAGCTAAACTTACATCAATACTTATTAGCACTAGTAAAAGTAGTTCCACTTTCATCTGATTGTGTCACTATTTGAGGATAGTTGGGTTTTGGGATTCTTTATTCAAAATATACTTCCCTATATTTTTTATTCCTTAAATGACTAAGTGCTGAATGAGTGTCAGTGGACATTAAGTTGAGTATGTCTTTGTTGGAAAGCCACACGTGTCGTGACTTTCTTAAAATGTTGAATAATAAGATGTCTGACAAAACAGTAGCACCGAGAAACCAATCTGTCGCAAGTCCTCAGAAGACCTGCAAAGAATGTAGGCTGAAACAAGAAATGATTTACTCAACATGCTTGCGCTACGTAAATAATTGAAATCCTATCTGCAAATTTCTAAACGGATGACGTGTACACGTTATCTGTTTTTTTATGCGTAAAAGTATAGTTGTTTTAAATTAGAAAATAAAAATTAAACTAAGTATTCCGAACATTGTTGCAATTTGACAGGATTAATCATATACTAAAAAAAATAAGAAAGAGGAGTGGGATTAGTGCAAAGTGTTAACAGTTTACAGTTAACTTTTAAAAATCGAGTTGTAGTTGTTGTAGGAGCTGCACACGGTATCGGCCGTGCCATTTGCAAAGAATTTGCCGTTCGAGATGCACAGGTGATAGCGGTCGATATCCTTAAAGAAGTACTAGAAGAAACTAATAAAGAAGTAGAACAAGCAATTAAAGAGAGTGGTTCTGCAGGAAGTATCCATCTTTATGCTTGTGATGCGACTGACTCAGGTGCAGTAAAAAACCTCGAAGAACAAGTAATCAGCAACTTTGGGAAAACGGATATTCTCGTTAACGTAGCGGGAGGAGTTGCAGGACAAGTCCATCAAGTAATCGAGAATATTTCAGATGATGATTGGCAAAAGGTGCTTGATATTAACTTGACGACAACTTTTTATATGATTCGGGCGTTTGCCCCGCATATGAAAAAAGCAGCATACGGACGGATTATCAATATTTCAAGTGGCGCTGGAAGAAGTAGCAGTCTCACTGGCATACAAGCTTATACGAGCGCCAAAGCGGGACAAATTGGATTGACCCGGCAGATGGCGCGCGAACTTGGGCGCTTTGGCATCACTGTAAACAATGTGGCGCCTGGTTTTGTCTTATCGAATCCATCAACGGAGCGGCAATGGAAAGCGATGTCCAAAGACCAGCAAAATCAGTTGATAAATTCGATTTCGGTAAAGCGATTGGGTCTTCCCGAAGATATAGCACATCCTGTACTTTTTTTCGCTTCAGATTTCTCCCGTTATGTGAGCGGTCAGGTTATTTCAGTCGACGGCGGGTTACAACTTTTCTAGGAGGAACATGTGATGACTATTACGATAATCGGTGCAGGTGCGATAGGAGGAGTTCTTGGAGCTTATCTTGCTCGTGCGGGAGATGAAGTAGTATTCTGCGATACAGCAGAAGATCATGTCAACAAGATTAATTTGAATGGACTCACGATTGAAGGACCCGATGAAACTTTCAATGTGAAATGTGCTGCTTATACCCCACCTCAACTCATTAAAAAAAATCAATCATTAGAACTTATTTTTCTTTGTGTGAAAGCGCAACATACAGAAAAAGCGCTTTCTCCTTTCTTGCCTCTTTTAACTTCGACTTCACAAGTAGTGTCATTTCAAAATGGATTATGCGAAAGAGAAATTTTAAAACTAATTGGTGCAGAACGTACGATAGGCTGCTTTGTTAACTTTTCTGCAGATTATCTTGAACCCGGAAAAATTCTTTACGGAGGAGTCGCATCACTTTATCTAGGAGAACTAGATGGCCAAGTATCAGAACGCATAATGTCATTGAAAGATAAATTACAAGTTTGGGGACCGGCACAAGTAACCGATAACATTTGGGGATTTCTTTGGGGAAAAATGTCTTATGCTGGGTTGCTTTATGCAACAGCTTTAGTAGATGAAACAATGGCAACTGTTGTTGAGAAGTATGAACTTCGCGATATGTTAATGGAATTATGTTCCGAAATTCTTGAAATAGCAGATAAAGAAGGGGTTGTGCCACTAGGATTTGATGATTGGGAACCTAATTTAATATATCCAAGAAAAGAACGTAATAATAAAAAGTTAGATGCCGGTCTAAAAAAATTAGCAGAAAGAATGGCTAACAATAAAAAAACGAAAAGTGGGATTTGGCGAGATTTGGCCATTAGAAAACGTCAAACAGAAGTAGATGCACAACTTGTACCCATTCTTGAAATCGGCAAGATTCATAAAGTGGAAATGAAGCTTTTAGCAGCTTTAGTAGAAGCAATTAAAGAAATTGAAAACGGCAACCGAAAAATGAGTTGGCAAAATCTTTATGACTTGCAGAAAATATATAAATCTTTACCTCATGAGATAAGAAGAATATAGGAGTGAAAGAGATGATTATCTTAGATCAGAGAACATTATCAGACGACGTATCAAAAATTATACGAAAAATGATTTTAAATGGCGAGTTGAAAGCTGGAGACTGGATAAATCAAGCGCAGTTGGCCGAAAAATTTAATATATCGAGAGGACCAATTCGAGAAGCATTGAAATTATTACAAAATGAAGGTCTTATCAAGCATGAAACAAACAAAGGTACGTTCGTTGCCACGCTTTCTGATCAAGATGCATTTGAAATATACACTTTGCGGGCATTGATTGAAGGAGAAGCAGCACAATTAGCATTACTGCATTTAACCAGTCACGATTTTTTGGAACTTGAAAGGTACATCGAAGAGTTTACTGAAGCTATGGAAAACCAAGATATTGAACGTCAAGTGCAATGTGATATTTTATTCCATGGAAAAATCGTTGCCGCTTCGAAGCATAAACGCTTAATCAGTATTCATAAAAATTTGGATACACAGGTGGGTGTCATGTATTTAACGATTGCCAACCAAGTTCCGATGCGTGTAGAACAAGTAGTCTACAATCACAGACTCTTGCTCAATGCACTCCGAACACGAGATAAGAAAAAAATAAAAAAAGCATTCTCAAACCATTACACGACAGCACTAAAAGACTTAGCAACAGAGATCTCAAGAAAAGACTGAGGGGCGGTGGAAGAATGTTATTGGATGTTAAACACATGTCCTTATCCTTGAAACGAGCAGGTAAATATTCGAAAATCTTGGACGACATCTCTTTCTATTTAGAACAAGGAGAGACGCTTGGAATCGTTGGTGAATCAGGTTGTGGAAAAAGCATGACCGCGTTGTCGCTGATGCAATTACTACCCGATAAAGCACGACTTGAAGGAGAAGTGGATTTACAAGGACAGATGATTTCAGGATCTTCGAAACGTAAATTAGAGAAAATTAGAGGCAACCAAATGTCGATGATCTTCCAAGATCCGCTAACGTCACTTAATCCGCTCCAAACAGTAGGCGTCCAGGTTGAAGAATCCCTTATTCTGCATACGAAAAAAAATAAAAAAGAGCGCAGAAAACGTGTCTTAGAACTGCTGAATGCTGTAGGACTGCCAAGAGCTGAAGAACTAATTGATGAATATCCACATCAATTATCCGGTGGAATGCGGCAACGTATTATGATTGCCATCGCAATGGCTTGTGAACCTCAACTTTTAATTTGTGATGAACCAACAACGGCATTAGATGTTACGGTTCAAGCTCAAATTTTGGAATTAATGAATGAAATTAAACGCGAAACCCGCATGGGAATCATCATGATTACTCATGACATGGGTGTCGTAGCAGAAGTTTGTGACCGTGTACTTGTAATGTATGCTGGAAAAATTGTAGAAGAAGCACACGCCACTGAATTGTTCGGGAATCCAAAGCACCCATACACTCAAGGACTTTTAGCATCTATACCGAAACTCGGAAGAAGGAAAGAAAAACTTGGGTCGATTCCAGGTACGGTTCCAACGCCGGGAAGTATGCCAAATGGCTGCAGGTTTGCCGATCGTTGCCCGTACGTTATGGATATTTGTCGTACTGTAACACCTCAAATGATTCAAGTTAAAGAAAATCATCAGACGGCTTGCTGGCTTTATGATGAAAAAGGAGGGAATGAGAATGCCACTACTCGAAGTCACGAACTTGAAACAACACTTTACAACTAAAAAGGGCTTTGTAGGTAATAAAACGATTGTTAAAGCAGTTGATGGGGTTTCAATAACTATTGAAGAAGGAAAGACACTTGGCATAGTTGGTGAATCAGGTTGTGGAAAATCCAGTCTTGGTCGCTCCATTTTAAGGCTCGTGGAACCAACCGAAGGAAGTATCAAGTTCGAAGGCCAAGAAATTACCAATATGTCTGCAAAAGAGATGAAAGAGTTGCGTAAAGAAATGCAGATCGTTTTTCAAGATCCTTATGCTTCGTTAAATCCAAGACGTACGGTACGCCAAATTCTTGAAGCGCCACTTATTATTCATAACATAGGAAATAAGACAGACCGCAAAGAGTTAATTGAAAGTCTATCTGAAAAAATAGGGCTTCGGAAAGAACAATTAAGCAACTATCCCCATGAATTTTCAGGAGGGCAACGTCAACGTATTGGTATCGCCCGGGCGATGGCATTAAATCCGAAATTGATCATCGCTGATGAACCGGTTTCTGCACTTGATGTCTCGGTGCAGTCACAAGTACTAAACTTAATGCTTGAACTTCAGCAAGAGCGAAATTTAAGTTATATGTTCATCTCGCATGATTTATCGGTAGTTCAGCATATTTCAGATAAAGTGGCTGTGATGTATTTAGGGAAAGTAGTTGAAATTGCTGATGTTGCAAAAGTCTATGATACGCCGATTCATCCATATACGCGTGCACTTTTGTCAGCATTGCCAATTCCAGATCCGACTCATATTAAAAGTCGAATAATTCTTCAAGGTGATTTGCCAAGTCCATCCAATCCACCAACGGGTTGCACGTTCCACACGCGTTGTCCAATGGCTACAAAAGAATGTAAGGAAATCGTACCTCCATTAGAAGAAAAAGAACCAGGTCATTTTGCGGCTTGCATTCATGTTTGACAAGAAAAGGACCTAAAAAGCTATTAAAGGGGGACAGCCCAATGGACGCGTTACGATTTATCGGTAAACGATTGCTGTTGATGATACCAATTATAATCGGTATCAGCATCCTGACTTTCTCTATTTCTAATACAATTCCGGGAGACCCTGCTCGACTCATACTTGGACCAAAAGCTACTCCAGATGGGCTCGAAGCACTGCGTGAAGATATGGGATTAAACGATCCTCTTTATGTGCAATATGGAAGATATATGGGCGGAATTGTCCAAGGTGATCTTGGACAGAGTACGTATTCTCAACGACCGGTTATGGACGATTTGTTGAGGTACTCACCAGCCACATTTGAACTGACAATGTTTGCAATGTTTATCACATTAATCATCGGAATTCCTTTCGGAGTCATCAGTGCCAGCAGGAAAGACCGGATTGCTGACCAATTCACCAGGATTTTCGCACTGATAGGTGTAGCTATGCCAGCGTTTTGGCTTGGGTTGTTATTGCTCCTATTCTTCTACTTGAAGCTCGGTGTATTGCCAGGTTCTGGACGTTTGGATGGAGGTATGTCTCCACCAGAGTATATTACAGGCATGTACACAATTGATGCTTTGTTAACAGGAAACTGGTCTGTGTTTTATGCAGCTTTTATGCATTTAATTTTGCCAGGAATTACGTTGGCTGCGGTGACAGTTGGGATGATTACTCGAATGACTAGGTCGAGTATGCTGACTGTGTTACAAAGCGATTATATCCGCACGGCTTTTGCAAAAGGAGCGCCTGAAAATCGAGTACTTTACGGACATGCACTTCGTAACGGTATTATGCCAGTCATCACGCTTCTCGGTATGGCATTTGGACATGCGCTTGGAGGCAGTATTCTGGTAGAAGCTGTGTTTTCGTGGCCAGGACTAGGTCAGTATGCTGTGAATGCCATCAACTACTTAGATTTCCCGGCGGTTATGGGTGTGACAATGTTGATTGCAGTCATGTTTATTATTGTTAACTTGATTGTCGATACATTATATTTCTTCATTGATCCAAGATTGAAACATAGCTAGGGAGGGGTGGTTGAGTTGGCACGAAGAATTTTCAGAAGCCCGTTGACAGTGCTCGGTCTCTTCATTGTTTTAGGAATATTAATCGCTGCGTTATTTGCTCCAGTAATTGCTACTCACAGCCCAACCGAGGTGGATTTGGTGAGTAAACTCGAAGCGCCAAGTGTTGAACATTTTTTTGGTACGGATGAAGTTGGAAGGGATATTTTCAGCCGAGTTGTGTACGGCACGAGGATTTCATTGCGTATCGGTCTCTTAGTAGTATTGATAGCATTCCCATTGGGTACAATACTCGGCGCAATTGCCGGGTATATGGGCGGCCGAATCGACCAAGTGATTATGCGAATTACAGATATTTTTCTCTCTTTTCCAGGCATCATTTTGGCAATGTCAATAGCAGCTGCACTTGGACCATCCATTGAAAATGTCATGTTGGCGCTTGCCGCTACTTGGTGGCCTTGGTATACGAGAATTGTTCGTTCATCGGTACTGTCAATCAAACATTCGGAATTTATTGAAGCATCGCGAGCACTCGGAGCAAATCCATTTCGGATTTTGTTCAAGGAAATCATTCCGAATTCTATTGCACCAGCTACCATCCAAGCATCTTTGGATCTTGGATTCGTTATTTTAGCTGCTGCGGGACTCAGTTTTATTGGTCTCGGTGCACAGCCACCTTCACCAGAATGGGGCGCGATGCTTTCGAATAGTCGTGAAATACTGCGTGAAGCTTGGTGGGCTGCAACGTTCCCAGGCATTGCCATTCTATTGACTGTACTAGGATTTAACTTACTTGGAGATGGACTGAATGATTTGCTAGATCCAAAACAGCGCTGAATCTGTGTACAAATCACTGAAAGGGGGATAGAGGTTGTCTGCCAATATACTTTCACAATCAACATCAAAATTAAAGGGGGAAATACAGTGAAGTTCAAAAATCAGTGGTCAAAGTTATTTTTATTCCTCGTTATCGCTGTTTTAGTACTTGCAGGCTGCCAAAATTATAGTGAAGAAGAAACGAGTTCGTCAGAAGGAACAACTACAAGTTCAAATGAAAACTTCAATGCTGAAGTCTTTAATTTTGCCACTAACCAAGATATTCCAGGACTTGATCCCCATGGAGCAGCGGCAAATACAACATTTCGTGTTATTTATCTTATGTATGATCGTCTTGTGACATATGAAGGCTCATCAACTGAACCTACACCGATGCTTGCAAAGAGCTGGGATATCTCTGAAGATGGGCTTGAATATACATTTCATCTTGTCGAAGATGCAAAATTTCATGATGGTTCTCCAGTGACGGCTGAAGCCGTACAGTATTCATTTACACGAGCCATTGATGTCGGGAAATCTGCTGCAGGAATTTTCAATAAAGTTATTGATAAAGATAGTTTCGAAGTTGTTGATGATTATACGATAAAAATCACATTGAAAGAACCATTTGCACCATTTATCAGTACATTAGGAACAGCTTTCGGTAATATCATCAACCCGGTACTAGAAGAAAAGCACGGAGATGATCTTGGAGAAAGTGTTCTTGCTGAAACTGAAATGGGCTCAGGGCCGTATGTCTTAGAAAGCTGGAATCGTGGTGAAACCATGGTGATGAAAGCAAATCCAGATTACTGGGGAGAAGCCCCAACTATGGAAACTGTTAATATTCGATTTATTTCAGAAGCTTCTACTGCGCGTCTTATGCTAGAAAAAGGAGAAATCGATTTGATTGATAATACGGTCATTTCACCTGAAGTACTTGGACAGATGCGAGATACAGAAGGTGTAGAAGTTGTTGAAGCAGACGGCTATCAAATTGACTATATGCCAATGAATACAGAAAAAGGTGCACTTGCTGATGTGAAAGTACGCCAAGCAATTGCTCACAGTATCAATTACGATGCTCTTCTTGAAAGTGTCTATTTGGATCAGGCAGAACGTATTGGTGGGGCAGTTCCGAAAGGAATGTTTGGATTTAGCGAGGAAGCTAAGCTTTACGAATATGATCTTGATAAAGCGAAAAAACTATTAAAAGAAGCAGGTCATGAAACTGGTTTAACACTTGAAATAGCGATTTCAGACGACAGTGAAGTACGAAGCAATACCGCTTTGTTATTGCAATCTGATTTAGAGAAAGTTGGCGTAACATTAGATATCAAAACATATGCATGGCCAACATTCCTGGATTTGGTAACAAGCGGCAAACATGATTTCGGCCTTGTTTCTTGGACGCCAGACTATCCAGATCCTGACTATAACCTTTGGTACTTTGCTCATTCATCAAGCAAAGGCCCTGGATTCAACTTGGCATTCTATGAAAACAGTGAAGTCGATAGCTTGCTAGAAGAAGCTCGAACTTCAACAGATGAAGCACTACGAGAACAAAATTACATGGAAATTCAAAATACAATGGCTGAAGAAGTTCCTTATATCTTTGTTGCACAACCGAAACTTGAAGCACCTATGCGTACATGGGTCAAAGGGTATGAACTAAACCCGATGAATTCTTGGTACGTACCGTTCCATAAAATTACAAAAGAAGAGTAAAGGTCATGGGAGCAGTTGTGGAAACACGATTGCTTCCCTCTTTTTTAGAAGTCTATAGTTTATCAATCTGTATAGTAAACCAATGAAATGGAGGAAAGAATGGATGAGCACTAAATGGGGAATTGGTAATTTGTTTGCTGCTAAAGGAGAAAAAACAAAAGGACATTTGGAACTGCCAACGCTCAACGAAAAGTTACCTGCATTTTTAGCCAATGGATTACATGAAGGTCCAACCGTCCTTGTTATGGGTGGGATTCATGGGTGTGAGTACACCTCTATTGACGCCGCATTAAAAATTGGGATCTCATTGGATCCTAAGTATATACAAGGCAAGATAATCATACTCCCAATTGTGAATATCTCTTCATTTTATGCGCGTAGTATCTATGTTCATCCTGATGATCAGAAAAATCTGAACCGGATGTTTCCAGGAATTCAACATGGAACAAGCGCAGAACGCTTAGCTTATTGGCTGAATGAGATAGTTTTTAAGAAAGTAGACTATATTATCGATCTTCATGGAGGCGATATGATTGAAGCACTGGTCCCATTTACTATTTATCATGTGACAGAGGATAAAAAAGTTCTTCAAATCTCTAAAGAAATGGCTTCTCTTTTTGACATCAAATATGTAATTGGAAGTGATGGACAAGTACCGGGTTCAACATATGGTTGCGCTGCAGAACAAGGGATCCCTGCAATTATCGCTGAAGCAGGTCAACAAGGAATTCTCAGTAAAGAACAATCTTTAATGTTGCAAGAAGGCGTAAAGAATATTCTTATATCAATCCATGTACTGAAAGGAAAAGTTATCAATAGAAATTCGATATACCTATCTGTCTTTGAATGGTATCGTTCTGATGTCCAATGTCTTTGGTATCCTGAGATAGCAATTGGAGATCAAGTAGAAAAAGGACAGTTGCTTGGTCGATTGTCTGATGAATTTGGTGAAACTATTCGGGAAGTATATTCGAATTCAACGGGTATTGTTCTTTTTCTTGTCAGTTCACTGGCAATCAATCAAAATGATCCATTACTTGCAGTGGGGGCGTAACGATGGAACATTTATTGGATATCTCACTCACAGAACTCGCCAAGCTTTACCGAAATACTGAAGTATCACCAGTCGAAATTGTAAAAGCTACTTTTGAGCGACAACTAAAAGTTGAACCTCAGCTAAACGCATTTATTTCACTTACTGAAAAAGAAGCGCTGCAACAAGCAAAAGAAGCAGAAAAACACTTTTTAAGGCGTGAATCTGTTCATATATTAACTGGAATTCCTTTTTCTGCAAAAGATTTGTTTTATACGAAAGACATTCGGACTACGTGCGCTTCAAATATTCTCAGAAATTTCAAACCAGATTTTACTGCTACTGCTATTAAAAAGCTTTTAGAAAATGGTGCTGTAATGATTGGCAAGAATAATATGTTGGAGTTTGCTTATGGTGTAGTTCACCCTGATTTTGGAAAAACAAATAATCCGTGGGATCTTTCCAAAACTTCTGGAGGTTCTTCAAGTGGATCGGTAGCAGCAGTTGCAAGTGGTATCGGGTTTTTCTCGTTAGGCACTGATACGGGTGGATCGATCCGAATTCCAGCTTCTTACTGCGGCGTAGTTGGATTAAAGCCAACACGTGGACTTGTTAGTACACACGGTGTCTTTCCGCTGTCACAGTCGCTCGATCATGCTGGGCCTATAGCTCGAAATGCGCTTGACGCTGCGCTTGTAATCGAAACAATTTCAGGATGTGACTCGGAAGATCCTTACTCGCTTGCAGGAAAAATTACAGCAGTCGACATTGAAAATTTTTATGCATCGATTAATAAACGTATTGGTATTTTACCTGAGCGACAGCTCGGAGGGCTTACACCAGATGTTCGTAGCGTTTATAAAAATACACTTAAACACGTACAATCACTCGGTTGGGAAATAGAAGAAATCACAATTCCAGGTTGGTCGCAGACTGAAGATATCATTATGAACGTCTTGCTTCCGGAAGCAGCCCAAATTCATAAGCAATGGCTTGATCGAAAAAAAGAGTACGCAACCATGACATATCATCAAATTGAAATGGGCATGGAAAAGAAAGCGGTCGATTATTTAGACGGCTTGCTTAGTTTAAAAAAATATACTGAAGATGTCACAAGGCTATTTAAGAGTATAGACTTTTTATTATTGCCAACGGTAGCTTTTGCGGCGCCTGCTGAAGACCCAGTTATTGGCAGTTCAGAAGAAGATGAAATGGTTTTTACAGGACCATTTAATATTTCGGGACATCCAGCGGTTACGATCAATATGGGATTCACTGAAAATGGATTGCCAGTTGGAATGCAGCTCGTTGCTCCACATTTCCGAGATATTGAGCTTTTGCAAGCTGCAGCACAACTTGAACACTTAAGAGCTGTGAAGTTGCCGCCACTGATTGGAAAAGGAGTTTAGATGATGCAAACTATTCTGGAATACTCGGAACAACATAAAAATGACATGAAAGAAACATTAATTCGTCTTGTTCAAGCAGAATCACCTTCACGCAATAAGCTACTATCCGATCGTTGTGGCCAAGTATTGGCAGATTTGTTTGAGGAGTTGGTTGAAGGGCAAGTAAAAGTAATTGAAAAAGAAACTGTTGGCAATCAGTATCGCTTTACGGTCGGTTCTGGCTCTGCACAAATACTGATTATTGGTCACTACGATACAGTGTGGGATCAAGCAACTATCCCGTTGCGTGAAGAAAATGGAGTGCTTTATGGACCTGGTGTATTCGATATGAAAGGCGGATTGATTGTCACGTTATGGGCATTAAAAGCATTAAAGAGTACAGGTATTGACTTAACTAAAAAAATCGTCTTTCTTGTAACGTCAGATGAAGAAATTGGCAGCTCGCATTCGCGTGCGCTAATCGAAGAAGAAGCAAAAAAAAGCGAGCTTGTGCTGGTGCCTGAATCGAGTATTTCTAATTCTGGATCTGTCAAAACGTTCCGTAAAGGCATTGGGATTTTTAAGATCGAAGTTAACGGCATCGCGGTACACGCAGGCATCAATCCGTGGCAAGGAGTCAGTGCCATTGATGAACTTGTTCTCCAGTTACAGAAAATTAAAAAGTTAGACGATCGCGAAGCAGGAATTTCGGTGAACATAGGAACGATTTCCGGTGGAACCCGAACAAATGTAGTAGCAGATTATGCAGAAGCGATGATTGATGTGCGCTTTACGACGAAAGTACAAGGTCAAGAACTTGAGGCTGCTTTGCGTAGCAGTTTACCTTTTTCACAAAGAGCGGTCGTCACTATTACAGGTGATATTAACCGATATCCGATGGAAGAGACCAAAGAAGTCCTCACTTTGTTTAATGAACTTAAAGAAATTGCTGAGGGGCACGGTTATGTCCTTCAAAAGGGCGGTTCTGGAGGAGCTAGTGACGGCAATTTTACTGCAACACTTGGCATTCCAACGATTGATGGACTTGGACCAATGGGCGATGGTGCCCATGCTGTACATGAACATATCTTGCTTGGAAATTTACCTTATCGCGCAGCGTTAATTGCTGAATTGCTTGAACGTCATTTGACTTATAAGGAGGGCATATGATTAATGGACATGATGACAATAAACTTAAAAGAATTTAAAGAAATGCAAAAAACGGTAAACACAGTGCTGTTGCCAATCGGCATGATTGAAGCGCACGGGCCACATTGCGCACTTGGAACGGATGTTTTGATTCCACGTGAGTTTGTTCGTCGATTAGAAAAAGAAAGAGGTAATCAGATTTTGATGGCACCTGAAGTAACATACGGCCATTCTTGGGGACTCGCATCATTCCCAGGTACCATTGATATTTCAGCAAAAGCGTTTAGCAATTACGTGTTCGAAATTTGCAAAGGATTTTATGAAAATGGGTTTAATAATATCATTTTGTTTAACGGCCATGGAGGCAATATTTCAAGTCTTGATATTGTAACTGAAAAACTTGCAGATATCGGTGTTCGAACATTGACAATTAATTGGTATGTTGATTACCGAGAAGACATTAAAAAAATCGCAGCAAATCCAGGTCATGCCGGTGAAGACGAGACTTCACTGGTATTAGCAATTAACGAAAAATATGCTTTTACTGAAGGAGTAGGAAGCCACGAAATTCCTTTAGCAAAACGTTTTCGTTTTAAGGATGGAGGCGCCACATTATATCCAGAAGCTTTCTCTGGTGATGCAGAAAATGCGACAGCTGAAAAAGGTGAAAAATTATACCGCATGATGATGAACTTGATACTCAAAGATATTGATACATTATGGAAAATTGAACAGCAACAAGAGAGGAGATAAAAATATGACTTTACGTTGGACACCACAACCAGTGGGCGATGCGATTGTTGATATCGTTTTAAGCCTAAATGAACAAGCCCAATCGATGCACGGAACAGAAGTGGCAACAGCAAGTTATAGTAAAATCAAACCTTCAATTAATAACTTAGACGCCATAGGGCGAAAAATTGAAGAAGTAGAAAAAGAAATCCAAGAGCTTGAAGGGCATCCGGGAAGATATCTCCGTTCAATGCTCAATGCCTATGGATACTTTGTGCGTAGCTTGCAAGGAGATGATTTGCCATATGCTGAGTATATCGCAAATATTCAAGAACTGCCTGCCACGCTCATTTCAGAAGAAGCGATGAAAGGGCATAGAGAACTTGTAGAACAAGGGCTAACTAATTTGAACTATAAAGGAAGCTTAAAAGACAAAGCGGAGAATTGGCTTAAAGATACACTGATCTCACCTGAGAAAGTAGTAGAAGTGGCAGAATCAATGAAGGAGAAAAGTAAAATAGGTACATTAAAGCGCGTCATTGAACTACCGAAAGAAGATGGTATCGATTATATCAAATCTATTCGTGATGTGTTTTGGAGTGGTTACTCTAAATACACTGGTGATTTCAGAGGGAATCTGACGTTCAATATTGATAGACCTTGGACGGAACCGGTACTTGCACAAATTATGACACATGAGAGTTACCCAGGTCATCAAGCATTTTATTGCCGGTGGGACTATCTTTTCCAACAAGATAAACTACCACTAGAAGCGTCTTATTATCTCATCAATTCACCAACCAATGCGCTATTTGAAGGTGGGCCGGAAAGCGCACTTCACTTTTTAGGGTGGGACCGAGATGAAGAAGAGACAGAAGAAATTTCTCTTGAGCAAAAAGAACAGTATAAACTGGCACGTGACTGGATTGATATGCAACGCATGGCTATGACAAATGCGTGTTATATGTTTAACACAAGGGAGATGAACAAAGAAGAGTCTGTTGCCTACATGATGGAAAAAGGATTGCTTGGAGAAATTGAAGCAAATAATTGTTATCGTTTCTTTTCGCATCCTATACAGAAGACGTATTATCCCTCTTACTATTATGGACGTTGGATGGTTGGCAAAGCGTATGATTCCGTTCCAAAAGAGCAACGACCAGCATTTTTTGAAACCCTTTACGATACACCTCATACAACCAATACATTTATCGACGCAGTAAGTAAGTTAGTGGGTAGAAAATTTCAACCCTTTGAGCAAGTAAAAAATTCCAAAGAAGATTTTTTAATCTAATTATAGATGAGTGCTCAAAGAAAGGAGCGTTTACATGACCACTAATTTGACTGCCATTCAAAAGAGCCTGGTTGGAGCTGTTTCTGCGGATGGTCTGATGGCATACACAGCAGAAATTTCAAAAGAAATACGGCTCTCGGGCTCATTAGAAGAGTTGCGAGCATTTAAATATGCCAAAAGCGTACTCGATGAGCTAGGAGCAGAAACCCGCTTGACGTTTCATGACGGATTTATTAGCTTACCCGTATCCGCTGAACTAAAAGTAGGGGAAATCAACATGCCATGTATCACTCATTCGATGTCTGCCACAACGGGTACTGAAGGTTTATATGGAGATTTGGTTTATATAAGATCTCTTAGTTCCAATGTGAATACAATAGGGAAGATTGTGTTGATAAAAGGAATTGCTACACCAGGTACTGTAGAAATGTTGGAAACAGCCGGAAGTCTAGCAGTCATTTTTATTAATGGTACAATCACCCACGAAATGACCGTATCACGGGTGTGGGGCAATCCGACTCCAGAAACCAAAAAAGAGTTCCCAAAAATTCCTGTGCTATCCATTACAGAAGTCGAAGCAAATTTGTTACTTAAGCAATTAGACCATTCTAGTAACCACATCGAAGTTTGGTTGAAAACAATTGTTGATACCGGATGGCGTAAAATCCCTACACTAGTTGCTGAATTGAAGGGGGAAGTGGAGCCGGAGAAGTTCGTTTTGTTTAGTGGACATATCGACTCTTGGCATTATGGAGCTATGGATAATGGAAGTGCCAATGCAGCAATGCTAGAAACTGCAAGAGTGCTAACCGAATGCCAAGTGCCTCTTCGACGGACGCTAAGGCTGGCTTTTTGGTCGGGGCATTCACATGGGCGATATTCTGGGTCTACTCATTACAACGACATGCATTGGGAAGACTTACACGAAAATTGTTTCCTACATGTATATGCTGATTCATTAGGTGGAAAAGGCGCTACGATTCTGAGTGAAAGTAATTGCATGGCTGAAACGAGAGATTATGGAGGTGGATTTGTTAAAGCATTAACTCAAGAAAATTTTATCGGCAAAAGATTTGGTAGAGGGGGAGACCAATCTTTCTGGGGAACGGGCATTCCTGCACTATTTATGGGAATGTCGGAACAACCACTAAGTGATAATTTGGCTTCGCAAACGCTTGCCAGTTTGTTTGGTGGCATCAAATCTGGTGGATTTGGATGGTGGTGGCATACAACTGAAGATACACTGGACAAATTAGATCCTGCTAACTTGCGCCGTGACTGTCAAATTTATGTGTCCGTCATTCATGACGCTTGTACGAGAAAAGTTCTTCCCTTTAATCATGAAGCAGGTGCGCACGAAATTCGAAAAGCGTTAGAGCATTATCAAAAATTGGCGGACAGTCGCCTAGACCTGACACGAGCGCTTGAGCGAGCAACATTACTTGAAAGTTTAGGTATGCAACTCAACAAAGTTATGCACAACAGAAACTGGAGTGACGATGCCGCAAAAGCATTCAACGATGCCATGCTCTCGATTTCACATGAACTTATTCCACTCAATTATGTGAGTGGAGACAGATTCGATCAAGATTTAGCGATGAACCAGCCTGTTCTTCCCCTTTTGAAGGATATCAGTTTGCTGGCTTTGACAGAACAAGGAAGCGCTGAAGATTTGGAATGGCAAACACTTTTAAAAAGAAGATTAAACAAAGTGGAGTATAGTTTACTGAAAGCTTGTCGAATTGCACAAGCTCTCATTCCGTAAAAAAGAAGACATTTTCTTGTTGGCTGTCGTAAGTAACTTTTTATAGAAGCGAATTGAAAAATACTTAAAGAAATATGAAATCCATCAGCATTTTTTTTATAAAATACGAATAATTCTCATCAAATTCTAATGTTCTTCTCAGTCTTGTCTCATTCTTGAAAGTTATGATTGGTTTGTAGACAGATAGAGGAGGAATAATTTTGAAAAACACAGTTATAATTGGAACAGTAGTAGGTACAGTCGTTTTAGGTGGTCTTGGAGGAGTAGCAGCTTTTGCAGCAACCAGTGACCACAACTCAGCAGGGCAATCTGGAATTACGGCAGAAAAAGCGCTTGAAATCGCATTTTCTCATACAGAAGGAACAGTTCAAGAAGTAGAACTTTCTTTTGAAGAAAATGGAGATTATTATGAAATTGACATCGACAGCAATACGAGCGAATATGAATTTAATATTGATGCAGTAAAAGGTGAAATCCTAGATCAGAATGCAGAAAATGTAGAGCAAGAAGAAAAGGAAGACAATGCAACTGACAACGGCAACCATTCAAATGAACTAGCGGATGTCGCTTCTTTTGATGAATACAACATGATTGTTGACCAAGTAAACACAGATGAGCTAACGTTCCAGCTAGCTACTGATAACCAAGGAAACCGCATCATGTTGCTACTAGACGAAAACGGTAAAAAACAATATAAAACGATTTTCGTTAAATACGATAAACACTTGAAAATTATTGATGTGAATAATGGTGGATTGGTATACAACGGTCGTATTTAATTGATCTAGTTATAAACTAATTGAATCGAGTAAAGGCCCTTTCGAAATCAAGTGATTTTGAAAGGGTATTTTTTTTGATTTTGCAGAGCGCTAACAAGTCTTAATAAATGCTCGTAAATCATGTTAAGCATCTATAACAATTTAACTTCAAAATTCACAAGATAAAAACCGCATTTCTTCGAATAGATGATATGATTAGATGAAAACAGATCAGACACAATGCGTCGATTTGAAATTTATTTAGCTTCAGAGAACAGGTGATTACATGAAGAAAGCACATACAGTTATTTATAAAACATCAGTACGGCTAACCAAGACGGCAACGGAAAAAATGGGCGTGTTCGGCATCAGCGAACGCTCTTTTTTTGTTGCAGACAAAGCTTTTAAGGTGTTTATCGAGCGTTATCCTTCAAATGCGGATGGCGAGCTTTCGGTTGCGTTTATTTTTGACAAGTCAGAGAATATTCGGTTGATGGAAAAAGAGACAAGTGCACCAATTGTTTTGCACGGGATTTTTACCAATCACCATTTGTTGATTACCAACGTGACACAACGAAAGTCTTATCAAGCACTTGGTACCAACTGGCAACGTGAGGAATACGTACTATTTGAACGTTCGCGTGAGACGGCTTCTAGTCTATTGATAGACTTGGTCAATCGAATGACACCTGCTAAAGAAAGCTCCGAGTACGTTAAAAAGCGGATTAGCAGTTGGGAAGGGTATTTAAAGATTCAAGAACGCGGCATGGATATTCCAGACATCAAGACCACTTATTCAAAGTTGTCGTATAGCCATGATTTTAGTCGAATTACTTTAACAGGCTGTCAGCTCAAAGATTCTGAATGGAAATCCTTAAAAAACTTAACGGTGCGATTAACTGGGATTTCCGGAGATGTCGGGACTGTCATTAAAGTAGCAAATCAAACTGTTGAAATAGAGCTTCAAAACTATATAGTCAAACAGGTGCGTGAAAATGGCTCATCACTCGATAAAAAAGAAGTGATTTTTAGTAATTTTGCGGCTTTAAGTCAAATTCGTCGGCTACGACAAGGGTTTGCCAACTTGGAAAAAGGGATGGCAGTCAACCCCAATTTGGACCGACTGTTATTTGAAGAAAAGCCACCCGTTAAACCACTACGATCTTTAGAAAAGTTGTCTTTTCATAACCGGTTAAATGAATTTCAACAAAAAGCCGTTTCCGGTGCCTTAGCAGCAGAAGATTTATACGTCATACAAGGACCACCAGGAACAGGGAAAACAACGGTTATTTCAGAAATTTGCCTACAAAATGCAAAAAAAGGATTGCGTACGCTTGTTGCTTCGCAGTCAAACTTAGCAGTTGATAATGCACTGGGGCGATTACTCGCAAATAAAGACATTCGGATTTTACGTGTGGGCCGTACCGAAAGCATCGAAGAAGAAGGCAAAAAGTTTATTGAAGAAAACGTCGGCCAATATTGGAAAGACCACACGCTAGCAGAAGTGTCGGCACAATACACGATGCGTGAAAAACGCGAACCAGAATTAAAAAAAGAACTTACACATAACAAACAAGCTACAGAGAGATTAGAGCCAGTGTATAAAAACTTACTACTGGCCGTAGAAGAGAAAAAACAAGCACAGCAACAGCAACAAGAAATTCAACCACAACTCGAAAAAGAACAAATCCTGCTGTCCACACACAAAAAAGAACAAGAAAAAGTCGCACGTGACAAAAGAGCTACTGAAGAGGCGATACATGCCTTTGAAATAATACTTGGGCAAGATCAGTTGTTTATTGAAGACAAAAAAGGTATTGACTGGCTTGCACAAGAACAAAAAATCCAAGCAACCATTAAACAACTTCAACGAGCTCTTGGGCGAGAACGACTCGAGCAAGAGTTAGAAACAACAAGACAAGAACTTACTGTCATCACAGATAGACGTGATCAAATGGCAGACATTATTAAACAAAAGCAATTAGCAGTCAACAATATGGACAGTATCAAAAAAATGGACGGCTTGTTTGAAGTATTAACAGAAGAACGCATCGAAGAAACAGCGTCAATTACCTATTTGACTAACCGCTTAGAAGCCAATCGTGAAAATATGGCTGATTGGATCAAGCTCAATGAATACAACGAACTTGTTTCTACTGCGATTACCTATATCGAAAAATTATTAATATCAGTTGATATTGCTGTTGAAAAATTGAAACAACAAGCCTCTTTAAAAACACAAGCGTATAGCTCTACAGAAATTGATCAGTACTTGGAAAAGCTGAGAGCAGTATTAAAGAGCTCTCAGCGAACCGATCCGATGCTTCTGCAAAAAGCGCTCATTGGCTTATATAGAAGACAAAGTAATTTATGGCATAGAGGTGCGAAGTTTAAAGAAATCGATATTTATAAAGCAGAGTCAAAACGTGCGTTTAATGATTTGAAAAAAGCGTTATGCGAAGAACTCGTTAAACAACAAGAACAATACCGCATCTGGGACCAAAAATGGTTGGAAAAACAAGAAAAGCAACAAGAAGAAATAACACCACTTGAATTGCGTTATAAGCAATTGCCAAATACAGCAGAACTTCCGTTAGACATTAACGGGGCGATTCGTGATCAAAAAGAACAATTAAAAAAACTTCAAAAAGACAAAACTTTGGTTGAACAAATAAAACAGCGTATAGCAGATCAGCAAGCTGAACATGCACAAAAAACAGGAGGGCTCAAAACTCATCATGCTCAGCTAATTAAAATAGAAGCTGATATTGAACAAATCGAAATAGCCATAGCGAGTTACGAAAATCAACTTGCTGCTTTAACAGGGATTTTATCTTCAGCTCCTGAACGTCAGTTAGAAGAAACCGCAAAAGCACTCGCCAGTTTATCGTTTACGAAAGAATCACTAAACCAAGAAATGAAAAGTTTGCCTTTATTGCAATCGGTTCAAAAAAAATGGCTGGATTTATTGGCTGGTGCGAATGAACACGATTTGGACGAAATCCGAAAACTGTATATTAAACACGCCAACGTTATCGGAACTACGTGCGTGGCTTCGGCGCGCAAAGACTTTATCGATAACTATCCGGAGTTTGATGTGGTTATTATCGATGAAGTTTCAAAAGCTACACCACCTGAGTTATTATTGCCAATGTTAAAAGGACAAAAAATCATTTTAGTGGGCGATCATCATCAATTGCCACCACTTCTGGGCAATGACACATTAGAAGAAATGCTTCAAGAAATGATTGCAGAAGATAACGGCTTTGAAGAAAAAAAAGAGCTGGAAAAGCTATTAGAAGAATCGTTATTTGAGCGTTTGTATAAAAACTTACCCACTGCCAACAAAACGATGTTGGCCATTCAATACCGCATGCATGAAGATATTATGGAGACCATCTCACCGTTTTACCGGTTAGAAAGTGAACAATTAAAGTGTGGGATTGCAGATTCTAATAGCGAACGCGACCATTTGTTGGAATCGAATAGTGTAAAGCGTACTAATCACTTGATGTGGCTGGATTTGCCAAATGAACCGACCTATTTTGAAGAGCGCATGAGTGGCGGAAAAAGTTTATACAATGCAGCAGAGCTTCAAGAAATTCGTGGTCTATTAATAGAGTTAAACGATGCAGCAGCTGAAGCGAAACGAGCAGGACGAATGGCTCTAGATCAACAAAAAAGTATTGGCGTTATTAGTTTTTACGGCGAACAAGTGAAACGACTTCAACGCATGCTCGACCAAGAATTGTGCTTACCGCATTTAACGGTTCGAACAGGAACGGTCGACCGTTTTCAAGGAAGCGAACGAGATATTATTGTCCTGAGTATGGTGCGCAATAATCAAAACAAGCACGGCGATATTGGTTTTGCTAAAGACTATCGCCGCTTGAACGTGGCATTATCTCGTGCTAAAGAGTTGCTAGTACTTGTTGGCAGTTCCGAGATGTTTACCAAACGCGCAAAGCAACCAGAAACACGGAAAATGTATCAACATGTATTAGACATCGTTAAAAAGAAGAACGGCTTGAGAGTATTAGAAAAAAGTAAGGGGTAATAATGTGGACACTTTACGAAAGGACTTACGTGCAACGATAACAAGCAATCGGGATGTCTCTGTCGTTAACGAACTGCTATGGAAACTGCCGATTGCTTTGTACGATGTTGGGTTTGATCAAGTCAAACGCATGAAAATGGATATTTTGATGAAGATGCTCTTGTTGGCTTTTCAACAAGCCGACATTCGTCGAGCGGCTAACTTGTCGGAGATGTTGTTTGTAGAAGAATTGTTTATAAGCGACTTGATTTACAAAATGCAACGCATCGGATTAATCCATTTGGAAAAAGTGGGGTATAAGTTAACGCCGAAAGGACATAGCTATTTAGAAAAAGGAATTTTCGACGAAGAACTGGAAGGTGGTCAAACGGTCATTTCGTATAGCGCGATTCATGATGACTATTGTTTGGCAGTAGAAGACTCTTCGGAAGAAGCAGACGAAGCACTCGCACTTTATCGCTATCCCGCTCATGGCAGCTTAAACAAAGACCGAATCGAACAGCTCTTGTTTAAAGAAGGTGTTAGCAGTGGGGAAGAAAGCTTGCAAACCATTATTACCGGCATGACAAGCTGTATAGAGCAAAAAACAAAATACATTTCTTGCGTGGAATTTCAAATGTACGATGAAAAACAAGATCTTTTTTTTGCGCGTGTTTGGAATACGATGACGAGCAGCTGGGATGAAACAATAGAAAAGCAAATCGAAGCGCGTGAACTCGTGAAATGGCGCAAAACAATAGAAGAGCAGAACGTAAAAAAACAAGTGCAATAAAATCGTTGCACTTTTTTTATGTTTAAATCTATTGTAAAAAAATAGGCGGTCTGCTACGCTTATCTACAGAAGAACGATTACGAACCAAAGGAGACCAACTCATGTCGAATCTGTCATTAGCAGAAGCTGTAAAGTTAAAATCAGTCCTAGCAAAACGTATTCATGAATTGGAAGAAGAAATGGATCGCGTTGCTTTTGTGGAAATGGAAAAAGGCAAAAAAACACCAAAACAAGTGCGTTCGCTTTTCCAAGTAGAACAAGAAATAGACGACATTCGAAGAGATTTTCGACTGCTGGATAAATTGATGTACCAAGCGAATTTCGAAAACAAAGTAAGTTTTAATGGAGAAGAGCTTGCCATTGTCGAAGCAATTGAATTGGCAACACAGTTGCGTGCCAAAGCACGTAAGTTTAAAGAGTTTGGAACGTCTCTACAAGAAGAGCTTCAATTTGGTTATGGAGAAAGCGTTCCGGTTATTCGAAAAGCGATGTTCGACCCAGAAGAATACCGCATAAAAGCAGTTGAACAAGAACGATTGGCAAATCGGTTGTCAAACGCCATCAACACGAAAAACTATTCAATTGTTTTGGATTTTGATAGCGACAAGTATTTCTAAACCTTGGAGAGGTGAGACTCCGCTCCAAGGCATGGAAGGAAACCTCTTTTGTACTTCGGTGCAATCAACTCTAATGGCTACTGGCAAACCAATAACCCATACCCCATTACGATATTACCTGTTACCGATCACCAACTATAAGCAAGTGACGGTCGATGACCACTATCCTGTTTTAAAACTCCTTCCATGAATCCTCTTGCTTTCGAGCGAGAGGATTTTTCTTTTGTTCGAAACTTTTCGCGTGCATCAGACGTTCTACTACATAGACTTACTCGTTATTGTTACCACTACTGATGTAGTGTTTTTTAAGAAAAATAGATTTTTGAGGTAATGATAAAATAATTGAAGATTTAGAAAAAACGCCAAACTGTCATTTCTTAGTGTATTAGCGTAAAATAGAAGATGTTGTTGAAATATTGGGTATTGAGATGTTGAAAAAGTACCTAAATCCTTATAAAGATTAACTATAGAGAAGGTGTATTATGGAAAAAAGTAAAACGAACAATAAAAAAACAATAAACAAATACATACCACTGTTTGTATTAGCAGTGGTGATGTTGTGGATTAAAACTTATATATCCCAAAAAACACAGTTTAAGTTGGATGTTGAAGGAGCACTTCAAGAAATGTTGCTGTTTATCAATCCACTTGGGTCGGCCTTATTGCTTCTTAGCGTGTCATTCTTTTTCAAAGGTGCACGAAAATATTGGTCACTGTTGTTGATTTATACATTAATGTCTGTATTGTTGTATGCAAACGTTGTGTACTACCGATTTTTTAGTGACTTTATCACATTGCCAACCCTGTTTCAAACACAAAACTTCGGTGATTTGGGCGGCAGTGTGCTGACACTGATTCAACCAACTGATGCCTTCTTTTTTGTTGATGTATTGCTATTAATGTATCTCATCCTGTCGAAAAAAGTGAAAAAAGACAAAGGAAGTTTTAAAACAAAAGCAGTCCTACCCGTTATCACGATTGCGTTGGCGATTTCGTTTTTTAACTTAGCAATAGCAGAAACAGACCGCCCGCAATTATTGACGCGCGGATTTGACAGAAACTATATTGTGAAATATCTAGGGATGTACAATTACGCGCTTTATGACACAGTCGAAACAGTAAAGTCGTCATCTCAACGCGTACTTGCGGATAGTGATGATAATACAGAAATCTTAAACTACACTAAATCTAATTTTGCAGAACCCAACGAAGATTTTTTTGGTGCTGCTGAAGGAATGAACGTGGTCTATCTTCATTTGGAATCGTTCCAAACCTTTTTGATAGATTATGAATTAAATGGGGAAGAAGTAACGCCGTTTTTGAATTCGTTAACTGGAGATCAAAATACCTTGTATTTCGATAATTTCTTCCATCAAACCGCTCAAGGAAAAACGTCAGATGCAGAGTTTATGCTCGAAAACTCCTTGTTCGGCTTACCCAAAGGATCGGCTTTTATTACGAAAAGTCAAAATACGTATCAAGCAGCACCTGCAATTTTAAAAGACAAGGGCTACACGTCAGCGGTATTCCACGGTAACAATGGCACATTTTGGAACCGTTCTGAAATCTACAAGTCGTTCGGTTACGATTATTTCTTTGATATCGAGTCTTACGAAAACCTAACACCTGAAGACATGGCAGAGTATGGAGTCATGGACAAACCATTCTTCGAACAATCAGGTGAGATATTGGAGACATTGCCAGAACCGTTTTATACAAAATTGTTGACGGTTTCGCATCACTTTCCGTATCACATCAATCCAGACTTAACGACAATTGGAAAAGCAACAACGGGTGACCCAAGTGTTGATAATTATTTCCAAACAGCTCGCTATGCAGACGAAGCAATCGAACAGTTTTTCACACAATTAGAAGAGTCTGGTTTAGCTGACAATACGATGGTTGTGTTGTACGGAGACCATTACGGAATTTCTGATAATCACAATAACGCAATGGAACAAATACTTTCAAAAGAAATCACACCAGTTGAAAATGCAGATCTTCAACGCGTGCCGTTATTTATTCATGTGCCCGGCATGGAAGGTGGCATCGATCACACGTATGGTGGACAGATTGACTTGCTGCCGACGGTGCTTCATATGATGGGCGTAGAAACAGAAGATTATGTTCAATTTGGCGCTGATTTATTATCTGAAGATCACGAAGAAATAGTGACATTTAGAAATGGTGATTATGTCACTCCTGAAATTTATTCGATCGGTGAAAAGTACTACAACCCTGAAACGGGATTGCTGATAGAAGATGCACAATTAGAGCAAGCGGAGAAATTCCAGCAACAATCCAATTACGAACTAGAACTGTCTGACCAG
Source organism: Planococcus versutus (assembly GCF_001186155.3). Classification (NCBI taxonomy): domain Bacteria; kingdom Bacillati; phylum Bacillota; class Bacilli; order Caryophanales; family Caryophanaceae; genus Planococcus; species Planococcus versutus. Next base: position 746,677 of record NZ_CP016540.2, read on the forward strand.
CTAGTTAATGGGGATTTGTTGAGGTTCTATACGCCAAACGGATTTACACCCATTGTTCCGTCTGATTATAGCTACCAAAGTAGTCAAGTAGAATAACTTGTAAAACAAAAAGCATCACGACTTGCGTTGAAATCGCAAATCGTGGTGCTTTTTTGTGTTCAAACGCGTACCAATCCTCTAAACCCTCTTGCACTGTAATACGAGTCTGCTCCATTGTGATACAAGAAAACTTGACCGTACCGGCAATCGCAAAACAACGCGCCACCGCGATCGCGAATCGCTTGCGGTGTCAGTATCCAACTTGATGTTTTTAAATCGAAGTCGCCGTACTTTTGCAATTCGCGGTACTGATCTTCTGACAGAAGCTCAATGCCCATATCTGAAGCCCGTGTTAACGCATTGCTTTCAGGTTTGTTTTTTTTTCGATCATCTAGTGCCTTCTGATCATAACAAACACTTCTTCGACCACTTGGACTTTCGACAGCACAATCATAAAAAACGTATTCATTTTGATTTTCATCAAATTCGATAACATCAGGTTCTCCACCTGTTCGTTCCATTTCAAAAAGAGTCCATAACTTTTCTGGGTTCTCTTCGAGCTTTGATTGAATTTTTTTCCAAGACATCCATTTATGACGGGCAATGTTTTTCTCGAACCGCTCTTTTAATGTGTGAACCAATTCTTCACGTTGTTGGGTTGTGAGTTCTTTTTTCTGTACCATTATCTTTACCTCCTTTAGTTTGATGGTCTCAGTTACGTCTATATTCTAAGTTTGCCTGATAGACAAATTTTTGACAACTCCTTATTTTTATTTAAACGTATTGTCCAACTCTTCTTGACTTTTCATTGATAACGATTATCATTATTAGTTAGAGACAACTTCGAGAAAGAGGGTTCCCCCATGAAAAAAATGCCGTTTTTATTATCAACTTTGCTTATAACTGCTGCATTGGCAGGTTGCGCGGAAAAAGAAACAAGTTCGCAACCTGTTGAAGCAGCTCAAGAACCGATAGATTTGCAAGAAGAAGTAGGCGCTTACAAAGAGTTTGCGATTGAGCAAATGAATGAATTTGTTTTAGAAACAGAAAAATTTACAGAAGCTGTTAAAAGTGGTGATATGGAAAAAGCAAAAGAGCTTTATCCACTCGCTCGTATGTATTTTGAACGTTCAGAACCGATTGCTGAAAGCTTCGGAGACCTCGACCCTCGAATCGATGCGCGCTTAGCAGATATTCAAGAAGCAGGGCAAGGAGAAGAAGATTGGTCGGGGTACCATAAGATTGAATATGGTCTATGGGAAGAAAGCACAACAGAAGGTTATGCAGAAGTAGCAGACCAGTTATTAATGGATACAAAAGAACTTCGTGCACGTGTGGAAACAGTTGATGTCACACCTGACTTGATGATGACAGGCGCAGTGGATTTGTTGAACGAAGTATCAACTTCTAAAATTACGGGTGAAGAAGAAATTTATTCTCATACTGATTTGTATGACTTTCAAGCAAACATCGAAGGTGCTGAAAAAATTTTCCGGATTTTAGAACCAGAAATTACAGCAAAAGACCAAACGTTAACAGAAAATCTTGAAGCCAAATTTGAAGCTTTATATGCATTATTAGATGAACATCGAATAGGGGAAAATGGTTTTGTCTCTTACGAAGAATTGACTGCAGAAGATACGAAACAGTTATCCGAAGCTGTAAATCAATTAGGTGAGCCACTTAGTCAAATGGGCATCATAATGGAGTGAGCAAAATGACATCGACAGATGAAAAATGGTTGGAAAAGAAAATTTCCAGACGGTCTATGCTAAAAATTACAGGAGCTAGTGCAGCAGGGGCTGCTGTATTGGCTTCAGGTATGGGCGGTGTCGCGAAAGCTTTTGGTTTTGATATTTTAGAAGATGATGCAACTGCTCAAAACAAAGTGAAGTTTTACGGCAAACACCAATCCGGGATCACCACAGACACTACGACGCATGTTTACTTTGCATCGTTAAATGTTCTCGTTGGATCACAAAGTGAGTTGCAAGAGTTGTTTAAGACATGGACGCCATTAGCTGTTCGGCTAATGAATGGTGAACAGCTTGAAGAAGCTTCACCAGGCGTCTTTACGCCACCAGACGATACAGGTGAAGCTGCGGGTCTTGATGCTTCCAACTTAACCCTCACTTTTGGGGTGGGTCCTTCGTTATTTGCTAATAAAAAATTCGGTTTAAGTGCAAAAAGACCATCCGAGCTAAACGAGTTGCCTCATTTTCCAAAAGATCAAATTGCCGACCAGTTTTCTGGTGGAGATATTTGTATTCAAGCATGTGCAGATGATCCGCAAGTCGCTTTTCATGCTGTGCGCAATTTAGTGCGTGCGGCTTCTGGAAAAGTCACATTAAAATGGACGCAAACTGGATTTACCTCAACACCGAAAGAAAAAGATAAAAAAGCAACGCCGCGAAACTTATTTGCTTTTAAAGACGGTACAGTAAACCCAAGTCCTAAAAGTGATATCGATATGAATGAAGTTGTATGGGTACAACCCAATGAGTCGCAAAGCTGGATGGCAAGTGGCACTTATTTAGTGGTTCGTAAAATTCAAATGCATTTGGAGACGTGGGATCGAACTTCTTTGAAGGCTCAAGAAGATACGTTTGGCAGACACCGTGATAGCGGTGCACCGATTGGCAAGAAAAACGAGTTTGATGAAGTCGATTTGGATTCCAAAGATGCGACTGGCAATCCACATATATCAGCCGATTCACATATGGCATTAGCAAGAAAAGTAAAAGATCGGATTTTACGAAGAGGATTTTCTTATGCGAGTGGATTGATTGATGAAACGGGCGCATATGATGCAGGATTGTTGTTTATTTCATTCCAAAAAAACCCGCAGCAATTTATTAACATACAAAATGCACTAGGACGTGCCGATAAGTTGAATGAATATATTACCCACCGAGGTAGTGGTGTTTTCGCTTGCTTCCCTGGGGTACAAAAGGGGAGTTATATTGGTGAGAAACTTTTTAGTGCATTTTAAAACGCTTGTACTTGTTATTGGATTGTTAGTTGTTCCAGCTCACGCACTTGCTGCAGATGAACAGTCATTTGGTTCTTTCTATGTGTCGATTACAGAAGCCATTATGAGTACAGAAAATGGAAACGATGAAAAAGCTGGAAACGCGATTGAAGAGTTCGAAACCAATTGGCAACAAGTAACAGTAACCACAGGAAAAGAATCGGAAGAAATCACAAAAGCACTTGAAAAAGCTACTGACGCAACGACGAGTAAAGAACGCTTAGCTGCATTAACAGCCTTGTCAAAAGCGCTGACAGCTTATGAAAAAGCTGAAAACCCAGTGGATGAAAGAGCACAAAGACAAGAATTTTTGAAAGCGATGGAACCGTTTGTTGTAGAGTTGAAAGCAGCAGTCGCAACTGGAGATAAAGAAGAAATTCAAGAATCTTACGATGTATTTTTGAAAAGTTGGGGGAAAAACGAACGTGTCGTTCAAGCGCAAAATATTGCAGCTTACGGTCAAATCGAAACACAAATGTCCTTTATGCGCATTTCGTTAGCTGAAGAAGAGTTTGAAGTTTCTGCTTTTAGCGAACAAGTCGTAGCGTTAGAACAAACTATTCAAAACTTTGGTGCAGGAAATATAAAAGAAACAAAAGCGACAGATGAGTATTCTCTTGCTACATTGATCGGTTTACTAGACGACAGTCAAGAGTCAATCAAAAAAGAAGAGTACACAAAAGCTGCCGATACTTTAAAAGAATTCATTGTGATTTGGCCAACTGTTGAAGGGGAAGTCCGTACAAAAAATGCCAGTTTGTATAGTGAGATTGAATCAGAACTGCCTCTTCTTGTTGGTGAATTAACGCGTGATGATGTACAAGCATCTGCAGTCAGTGAAAAACTAGATTCGTTAAAACAACAAATTAGTTTTATTCAACAAGATACTGAATATAGCTTTTGGGACTCTGCGTTAATTTTGCTTCGTGAAGGATTGGAAGCGTTACTCATTATTTCCGCGCTTATTGCGTTTTTGAAAAAAGCGGGTCAACAGCATTTGCAGCATTATATTTACATGGGAGCAGCAGCTGGAATTGGACTAAGTATTATAGCGGCAATTTTAATGTCTACGCTGTTTCAATCGGGAACGATCGACGCAAGTCGCGAAGTGTTAGAAGGCTATATTGGTCTTTTGGCTGCAGCGATGATGCTGGGTGTAGGCGTATGGCTACATAGCAAATCCACCGTCACTGCATGGAATCAGTATATTTCTAAACAAATGAATCAAGCTTTATCTAGTCAAAGTGTCTGGTCAATGGCACTTCTCAGCTTTTTAACGGTATTCAGGGAAGGTGCAGAAACTGTCGTTTTTTATATGGGAATTGCACCCAAAATGTCTACATTTGATTTTATTTTAGGAATTGCTTTAGCTTTAGTCATCTTAGTTGCCGCTGCATTTTTCTTTGCAAAAGCGAGTAAAAAAATACCACTTCACTTATTTTTTGGTGTAGCAACTGTGTTTATTTACCTGCTGGCGTTTAAAATCATTGGCGTCAGTATCCACACTTTGCAGTTGACCAATGTATTGCCAACACATATTATTGCGGACTTGCCTGTGATCAACATTATCGGATTTTATCCATCTATTGAAACTTTGAGCGCACAACTCGTGTTATTGGTGCTAATTGTGGCAACGATCCTTTATAAAAAAAAGCAATCTAATTCAACTCATGTGGTGGTAGAAAACTAAACTAGAAGAAAAAGTTCAGAAAAAACTAGCCCGCGAATTTTTGAACTCGAAGCGAATACAAAACGAAAACCACTAAAGAAAAGCTTTTCTTTAGTGGTTTTTTTGTTTTATTCTTTTTCAGTTAAGAACGTAATGACTAAGAACATGAGAAACGCTAGTAACAACAAGCTGCCACCCACGATAAACAAAATCATCACCAATGTGTCGTTCCAATTGAAGGGGTTAATGTTGTATAGCCACATACCTCCAGTCAATGTAAAAGCTCCAACCATCGCGAGTACACTGTGAATCGCAACTAACTTTTTGAAACGGATGGTATAGACGCGGTAAAAGATCCCCAAGCAAAGACGGAAAGCCAGCCAACGAGCAGGATGTGTGCGTGAATTGGACGTAGGGCATAATCCATTTCGCCTGCCATTTGCGAACCAAGAAACGTACCAAACAATCCAAAAACTGCTGAAAAGCGTATTAAACGAAGACTCCATGTTTTTTCCAAGATATAACCTCCATAAGGTAGTTGAGTAAATCGAGATGCAGAAAAGTAAAACGTTTTTTTCACATTTTTATCGGAATGCGTTTTGTCAGCAATCTGATAGCTACTAGCAGTAGTGTGATTAGCATCAATGATCCCACTGCTGCTAGTGTAATACTAACTTCTATAGAAATAAAGGGAATCCATGGAATCATCGAACTGCCGGTCCAAAAAAAACTATTTAGACTGAGAGCTCCTATCGCAATTGCAATAAAGCCAAAACCAATAAGCCATCCGAAACGGTAATAACCAATGCCGATCAGCCAACCAATCAGGTAAAACGTAAAGATATCTAAGAAGAACATACCTGATGCTGAAAACCAACCTGTCGCTAGATCGAATATCATATAAGTGTTTGCATCAATAGGCAGTGTCACAAAAGTGGAAATTAAATGCTCAATGCCGTTAAGCGCAAGTGGAATAAGAGTAACAGCCAACGCCAAGAAAAATATGGAAATAACTGTTCCGGCATACAAGTCCTTACGAGTAATGCCTTGTTGAACATAATAGCCTAAAAAACTATATGCTGCGATAATTCCGCACACCAACATAAAAATAGCAACAGAATAGGTTGAAAAGGCGAAAAACCCTTGAATACTGGCATTATTTTTTGATGCAATAACCAATCCAATAACATGAGCAGCCGTAACAAAGAAGAAAAACCAAATACTCCATTTAACCTGTTCATAAAAAAGGTCGACTGCGACTTTTGAGTAGAGTTTGACTTGCGTCACGTCAACGCACCTCCTCTGTTAGATGAATAAATAGATCTTGCAATGACAAAGGACCAACTTCAATGCCTTGTTTTTGAGCGGTAAGTCGTTCTTGTTCTGAAATTGTTCCGTAGACCATGACAGATTTCGTAGTGCCTAGTTTTTGCTCGTTTAGTATTTTTCTGTCTGAGACAAAGGCGTCGACTTGATCGGTTGCTCCTGTAATAGAAACGCCTTGAGCAGAAATGCTTTCATAATCATCATTCAGTATTAGACGACCTTGATCGAGAATGACAATTTGATCAAAAAGATACTCCATTTCTGAAATCAAGTGAGTAGAAAGAATAAAGGTTCGAGGATGCGTCTCTTGGTCTGCTAAGATTTCCTGATAAAAAATTTCACGAGTAGGGGCGTCCATTCCGAGATATACTTCATCGAAAATGGTTAATGGCGAACGACTAGCCAAGCCGATGACCACAGTGAGAGCCGACTGCATTCCTTTTGATAATTTACTAATCGGTTTGTCTAGTGGTAGATGGAAGCGTTGCAATAAATAATTAGCATACTTTTCATCGTAATTCGGGCGATACCGTTTAGAAAACTCTAGTATAACCGGAATCTTATCATCTTCTTCGCTGTAATTTTTTTCGTAAAGAAAAGTAATTTGCTGCATCTTGTTAGGATTTTCAAAGACAGGTTCGCCATCAATTTCTACTTGACCTTGTGTTGGCTCACGGAAAGCCGCAACCAAAGAAAGAAGAGTGGTCTTTCCGGCACCATTGCGACCGATCAGTCCGTGGATTTTCCCGGGCTCAAGTGTCAATGAAATATTCTTTAACGCTTCAAACTTTCCGAATGTTACTGTGACATTACTTAGATTCACCTCAGCGGCCATCAGATTTCACTTCCTTTCGTGTTTTTGATCAATTCAATGACTTCTGTTTCTGTAATTCCTAGTTTTTGCGCTTCTTGAACAAGGCTTTTGACGTAATTATCAACAAATGCTTTTTTACGTTGTCTTATTAATGTTTGTTTTGCCCCTTCTGCTACAAACATGCCAATCCCTCTTTTCTTAAACAAGATTTTTTCATCTACTAACTGGTTAATCCCTTTCGAAATGGTCGCATGATTAATTTTGTAAAAATTAACAAGTTGATTGGTCGATGGTGCTTGATCACCTTCTTGAAGCTGATCATTGACAATCTGATCTTCAATTAATGTACGAATTTGCAAAAAAATCGGCTTGCTCGAATCAAACGCATTGTTCATTAAAAACACCTCCTATGATCGTGTTACGATATATGGTTATATACTTATGTATATAACCATATATCGTAATGAGTTAGTTGTCAATTAACAATGAAAATTTTTTCAATAAAAAACGTTTTAAGCAGCGCGTAAAGACTACTTAAAACGGGATTTGATATGCATGATGGGTGTGGAATAGTTATTCGATTTTATCTCCAAGTTTTTCTTTGCTCATTAGAAAGGCAGTTAATAGCGCTAAGAAAGCGGGAACAATCGCCCAGAAGAATGTGCTCGAAATTGAAGAAGATAATGCACTTATCAATTGATCTGTTATGTCAGTAGGGATATTTGCACGCGCTTCGGGAGATAGTAGAGCACGAGAATCTCCTGAAAAACGAGCAGCTTCAGTTCCAAACTGCTTTGTTAAGTTCCGACTGAATAAATGACTTTGAATAATTCCGAAAACAGTGATCCCGATGGTCATTCCGAATGTACGCAAAAAACTCACTGTAGATGTTGCAGCTCCTCGTTTACGAATAGAAAACGGATGAATCGCAGCTGAAGGGATGACGGAAAACGAAGCTCCAATGCCAAGTCCTACCAAAATCATAAACACGACAACCATAAATCGTGGTGTATCAACAGACAGTGTCGCTAACAAAATCATTCCAATTGTCAACAAAGCAAGAGTTGGAACTAAGAAAGAACGATATGTGAATCTCGTCATTAATGCACCGCCAATAGAGGCACTGACAACCGATCCAACCATCATCGGCAAGAGCACGAATCCGGCATTCGTCGCATCTCCACCTTGCACACCTTGAATATAAAAAGGAATATAAACAGAAGCTGTGATAAAAGCAGCACCACTAAAAATGGAAATTAGCCCACTCGTCGCAAACAATCGCTCTTTAAACATGCTAAAGTCGATAACGGGTTCTACAGCACGACGCTCAGCGATAACAAAAACAATCGTGAGTATGACAAAACTTGCAAACAAGGCAAAGCTTTGAAGGGACATCCAAGCGAATTCTTTACCACCTAGTTCAACTGCGAACATTAAAGAAACGACCGCGCCAACTAATGTAGCAGCACCTAGCCAGTCAATTTTCCCTTTAGAGCGCTCGAGTGACTCTTTATAGAAAAAGGCGACCATGATAAAGGCAATCAAGCCAAGTGGGATGTTAATATAAAATACCCACGTCCAGTTAATGTATTCTGTAATGTAAGCACCAAGAAGAGGACCAAATACACTGGAGATGCCGAAAACTGCACCGAACATGCCGCTCATTTTCCCGCGATCTTTTAACGGTACGATATCAAACATAATCGTAAACGCAATTGGCATTAACGCTCCGCCACCGATTCCTTGAATCGCACGGAAAATAATCAATTCGTTAATGGTATCGGCGGTGCCACATAACATTGAACCAATCATAAAAACAAGTAGCCCGAACATAAAAAATCGTTTGCGACCATACATATCGGATAATTTACCGAAAATAGGCATACCTGCCATTTGTGCAACTAGATATGCAGAAGTTACCCAGACAAATTTATCGACACCGCCAAGCTCCCCGACAATAGAAGGAAGGGCAGTGGTGACAATGGTATTGTCCATGGCTGCGACTAAAATCGCTAGCAATAATCCACCGATGACCACTTTAATATTACTCTGACCTATATTGTTCATGATTTCCACCCGCCATTCTTTTAAAGTATGTAAAAGATATTCATATCATAGTCCTCTGTACAAAAAAAACCAAATTCGAATGCACGATTTTAACAATAAAGAGATTTTTTTTGAGTTATTGCTCTTTTTCAATATCCTAGAGACAGTATGGTAAAGTTAAACTAAAAGGAGAAGATATCGAATGAATACTCTTTTTATCGCGGGTCATGCTAGACTTCCAGCAGGGATGGCCGCTCAAAATATATATGAAACGTTGACCATTACTGCAGAAATTGATAAGAATTACAGTGTGATTGTATCGGCAAGCTGCACATTGGCAACATCTCACGGCCAAGAGTTTGTCCAACAGTTACTGAGAGGCTATAGTTTGCAAGACGGTATTGAAAAACCATTAGCAGATATAAAGGCTCATTATCTTGGAAAAGCAGGAAATGCTTTGGCTTCTGCATTGAAAGACCTTTTTAAGCATTATGAAAGTTATAAAGGAAGCTCTCGGTCATCTTAAAAATAATAGTCAACTATCAAAAACTGAATCTTAGCAGAAGCAGCAATAAAGAGGTTAGCTTCAGTTTTGTTGGGTATACAACAAGTAAATCTTTGGAATCGGAGTGATTAGAATGGCGAGAAAAGGCACAGCAGGAAAAACACAAGATCAACAATCAGCCCCTACAGAATCAGCGATTGATAAAGTAGTTCAGAAAACAAAGCAAGCGTTAGACAGCGATAACGAAGCAACCAATTATGATGAAGCGACAGACGAAATGGAAAAAGCAAAAGATCATTCGAAAGATATACCTACCACTGAAAAATAACAGTTAACCTCTTTTGCTGATAAATGTTCAGAATAATCGTTCATTTCTGTTTACAACTGCTTCTTTCTGTATTACAGTGACAATAAGAATCGTGTCACAACGTTACGCGTTTATTCCACACGATCAATTTTGCACGACACGAAAAAATCATACTGCCTAGTCTGCTAAAACTTCTTTCCAGAAGCTTTATTCGTAGATAAAAGCCAGTTCATCCAGACAAGCAGTTTTGCTGTTGTCTTTTTGGGCTGGTTTTTTGTGTGGAAATTAAAAGAGAGGGGGCATGGCAATGCCAGGAGCCTTAACCGGTATGAAAATACTCGACTTGTCACGTGTACTCGCAGGTCCTTATTGCACTATGATTTTAGGAGATTTAGGTGCGGAAGTGATCAAAGTAGAAGCGCCTGGTGGCAGTGATGAAACACGTAATTGGGGTCCGCCTTTTCAAAACGGTGTCAGTGCTTATTTTTTAAGTGTTAATCGAAACAAAAAATCCGTCACTGTCGATTTGAAAACTCCAGAAGGAATAGCAGTTATTAAAAAGTTAGCAGCAGAAAGTGATGTTGTGGTCAGTAATTTCAAGACCGGAACAATGGAACGCCTTGGCATTGGATACGAAACTTTATCCGCTATTAACCCTCGAATTGTTTATTGCTCTATTACTGGCTTTGGCGAAACAGGACCCGATCGCGACATGCCTGGCTATGACTTTATAATTCAAGCGATGAGCGGGTTGATGAGTATTACTGGCGACAAGAAATCAGGACCACAAAAAATGGGCGTCGCTATTACAGATGTATTGACGGGATTATACGCTTGCATCGGTATTCAAGCAGCACTGCTTGAACGTGTCGGTTCTGGCAAAGGTCAAAAAATAGATCTTTCTTTGTATGACACGGCTATTAGTGCGCTCGTTAACATTGGTAGCAATTATTTAATGGATAAAAAAGTGCCAACTGCTCTAGGGAACGCTCATGCCAATATTGTTCCGTATCAACTATTTCAAACAAGTGATGGCGAAATAGTTATTGCCGTTGGGACAAATCAGCAATTTACAGCATTGTGTCAGATCTTAAAAGAGCCAGAATACGCAAAAGACAACCGGTACTTAACAAATTCCAGGCGGGTAAAAAATCGAGAAATTTTGATACCTCTACTACAACAAGCATTACTAAAAGAAAATACGGCGCACTGGCAACAACTATGCCGAGAACACGACATCCCAGCAGGGCCTATTCAGACAGTAGAAGAAATGGTTCATGACAAGCAACTACAAGCACGCAATATGTTTGTCGAACACAACCACCCAACCGCAGGAAAAATCACTCTAATTGGCAGTCCGTTAAAGCTATCGCGTACACCGGTTGAAATGAAACGTCATCCACCTGATGCCGGAGAACATAATGAAGAAGTTTTGGGTAATAGTCAACCATCAAAAATAAGGGGCGATTTCTAATGGAATTTTCATTCACAGAAGAACAAGACATGTTGCGCAACACGACACGAGGATTTGTGGACAAAGAAATTATGCCGTACATCGAAGCGTGGGATCGGGAGGGCAAATCAGATCCAGCTATTTACACAAAGTTGGCAGACCTTGGATTAATGGGTGTTTGCATACCTGAGAATTATGGCGGCAGTGGCATGGACTATAATTCGCTTGCCATTGTTTGTGAGGAACTAGAACGTGGAGACACAGCGTTTCGCACAGCTGTTTCTGTTCACATTGGATTGAACAGCTTGACCATTCTTCAATGGGGAACTGAAGAACAAAAACAAAAATATTTGATCCCACAAGCGACAGGAGAAAAAATTGGAGCATTTGGTTTAACAGAACCCGGTGCAGGATCCGATGTAGCTGCGATGAAATCGACTGCTGTTAAAGAGGGCGATTATTATATATTGAATGGACAAAAAACATGGATTTCTTTATGTGATATAGCTGATCATTTTTTAGTGTTTGCTTATACAGGTGAACAAACAGAAAAACATGGTGCAATTTCTGCCTTTATTGTAGAACGCACGTGGGAAGGGTTTTCTTCTAAAGCCATTAAAGGAAAGCATGGAATTCGTGCAGGAAATACAGGAGAATTGTTTTTCGAAGATGTTAAAGTGCCACAAGAAAATTTGCTAGGAAAAGAAGGCGAAGGATTTAAAATTGCAATGGCAGCACTTGATAATGGCCGTTTCACTGTTGCAGCAGGTGCCGTGGGTCAAATTATGGCGTGCCTAGAAGCAAGTGTGGATTATTGCCGAGAACGTCAAACATTCGGCAAGGAAATTGGTCGCCACCAGCTTGTTCAGCAAATGATTGCAAAAATGGAGGCGGGCTTTCAAATGAGTCGACTGCTTGTTTATCGGGCAGGTGAACTGAAAAATAAAGGAAAGCGCAACACACGTGAAACGTCGCTTGCAAAATGGCAAGCATGCGATTTTGCCAATCAAGCGGCTGATGACGCTTTCCAAATTCATGGAGCTTATGGCTATTCTGATGAATACCCAGTTAGTCGTTATTTACGCAACTCTAAAGCACCGGTTATTTACGAAGGAACGCGTGAAATTCACACTATTATGCAAGCAGAATATGTTCTTGGCTATAAAGAAGACAAAGCGCTATCCCACACATTGCCAGCTTGGGAACAAGCGAGTGATCCTGCTGTAAAATAAATAAGCGTCTTCCCGAACAGATTGTAGTTCGCGAAGACGCTTGTTTTTTATATACAAAAGAACGAAAAGACTAAACTAGATTTTCTCTTTCTACTTCTTACCTACAGACAGGGATGCGGTATACTAGAAGAAAGACATTTTTAATTTTATACATGCAGTTGCAAAGAGTAAGTTGTTTGAAAGCTTAATCTTTATCAGGAAAGGGTAATCTGTAAAGAAGCCAAAAAACCTACAAAAAAAGGAGAATGATGATGGAAATTTTAAAACGTTTTAAAGATATTATGACAAGCAACATTCATGCTTTACTAGACAAAGCAGAAGATCCAGAAAAAATGATTGATCAGTACTTACGTGATTTGAATAGTGATCTAGGTAAAGTGAAATCAGAAACAGCAGCAATCATGGCAGCTGAAAAACGAGAGCGCCGGGAATTAGAAGAAATTGAAAAAGAAATGGATGACATGCAACGTTATGCAGTAAAGGCATTAGAAGCGGATAACGAAGACGATGCGCGTAAATTTTTGCAACGCAAAGCTGAGTTGACTGAAAAAGTGGCAGACAAAGAAACTGCTGTAAAACTTGCTGCTGCCAACACGCAACAAATGCGTCAAATGCACGATAAGCTAGAAGCAGATATTGGTGAACTGGAGTCGCGTCGTTCAGAACTAAAAGGCAAAGCTTCTGTTGCAAAAACGCAAAAGCGCATGAATGACTTTACTTCATCTGTAGACGGAGCAGGCGAGCGAATTTCTGCTTTTGACAAAATGGAACAAAAAATCAACAAAGAGCTTGATGAGGCGAATGCGATGTCAGAGTTAAATAAAAGCTCCGGAACTAATATTAAAGACTTGACATCAAAATACGATAACGAGTCATCTGTTGATGATGAGCTAGAATCATTAAAAGCAGGTATTAATGTCGACGACGAATTAGCTGCATTGAAAAGCCAAGTTGGCAAAAATGAATGATAACCGAAATCTGGAGAGTTTCCTGTAAGTTGAAGGGAGGAGGACAGTATGGTTATTCAGTATAAATGCCCAAACTGTGGATCGGATATGTCCTTCGACAGCGAATCGGGCCATCTTTCCTGTCCAAATTGTGGCAGGCAAGATAAAATTGAGACATTTCCAGAAACCAATATTATTCGGAAGTTTGACCCAGATGAAGCAAAAGAATATCATTGTGAAAACTGCGGAGCTGTTATTTTAACAGAAGCACAAACCACCGCGACACATTGCAGTTTTTGTGGTGCACCCGTGTTACTTGCAGACAGGCTAACGGGAGATTTGGCTCCGGCCAAAGTGATTCCTTTTACGATTAGTAAAGAGGATGCTATTGCTGCATTTCGGAAATGGACAAATAATGGACGATTGACACCAAGCGGTTTTACTAGCGGTGATCGTATTAAAAAAATGACTGGTATGTATGTGCCATTTTGGCTGTACGACATCGAAGGTAAAGTAGATGTAGCAGCGCTTGCGACTAGAGTGCATAGCTATACGGCAGGCGATACAATTTACACAGAAACCAATTTTTATGATGTTCGTCGAGAAATAGATCTCAGCTACTTAAAAGTACCGGCAGACGCATCTGAAAAGATGGACGACGAACTGATGGATAAACTCGAGCCCTATCATTATGGAGAAATCAAGGATTTTAAAATGCCTTACCTCGCAGGATATCTTGCGGAGAAATACGATTACGGTGATGAGGAACTATTTTCACGAATTGAATCGAAAATCGTGCCTTATATCGATACGTATATAAGCAGTACCATTTCCGGATACTCAACCGTTAGTTATACGAATAAACAAATTCAAACAAATAAAAAGAATGTTTACTATACGCTGTTTCCAGTATGGATGGTCTACTACGATTTCGACAATAAAGAACACACTTTTGCGATGAACGGTCAAACTGGTAAAGTGGTAGGCAAGCCACCAATCAGTGCCTTTAAAGTCGCAGCTTGGTTTACTGGCATTGCAGCTTCAGCTTTTGCAGTGATGAAAGCGATCGCGTTTGCTGTAGGAGGTGTTCTTTGGTGAAGGCATTTCAAGTTAACTGGCTAAGAATTCTTTGTTTCATGCTTCTAATCATTAGTGTAAGTGGCGTCGCAGCGTTTGCTGCTGTAGATGAGCATGTTTACGACGAGGCTAACTTATTAAGCGAATCGGAAATCACTGACTTAGAAGCAGTTGCAGCCAAATACAGCCGAGAGCAAAATGTCGACTTTTTGTTTTTAACAACCGCAGATGAAACTATGCCTTCTATTATCGATTATATGGGTGATTTTTTTGATCAGTGGTCTAGTGAAAACAATCAAAAAAATGTAGTATTGCTAACAATGAATATTGCGACGCGTGATGTCTATTTAGCTGGTTTTGGAACAGCTGAAACCACACTTGATGATAAACGAGTCGATATGGTTTTAGATCGAATTGTTCCTGAAATGCAAAATGGTGACTATGCAGATGCTTTTCGTGAGACAGTGACTACGTCAAGTCGTTATATGGAGTATCGCCCCGGCGTCAACCCCGAAAACATTCTTCTTAAAAGCTGGTTCCAACTTCTTGTTGCATTATTGCTGGGGGTAGGTGTTGTTGGGTTCATGCTTTATCATTCAGGTGGGCGTGTGACAACGACTGCAAGTACTTATGTTGATGAGGACCATACAAGAGTAACCGGTACACGTGACCAGTTCCGTAACAAAACCGTTTCACGTCGTAAGGTTCCGAAGAACAATGGAGGCGGAGGCGGTGGTTTTGGCGGTGGAGGAACTACCGGAGGCGGCACTTCATTTAGCGGAGGCGGTCGCAAGTTTTAAAAAAATAAATCAAAGGAGGGAAAAATAGAATGGGATTTTTCGGCAATCAATTCTCAGACGTAGTCGAATGGGAAGAATTCAGAGAAGATATGATTTTCTGGAAATGGACAAACAATGAAGTGAAAAAAGGCAGTAAGCTCATTATTCGTCCAGGACAAGATGCTATCTTTATGAACAACGGCAAAGTCGAAGGGATTTTTGAAGACGAAGGCGAATACGATATTGAATCAGAAATCGTGCCATTCTTATCAACTTTAAAAGGTTTCCGCTTTGGCTTTAATAGTGGCATGCGTGTAGAAGTGTTGTTTGTGAACACAAAAGAATTTACGGTTCGTTGGGGCACACAAAACCCAATTAATATTCCGTCACCTCAATTACCTGGGGGCCTGCCTATTCGAGCGAATGGAACATTTCAATTTAAAGTCAGCGATTACATTGGCTTGATCGATAAAATCGCAGGAGTTCGCAATAGTTATGTAGTTGAAGACGTGAAAATTCGTATTACGGCCATTCTGGACCAACTTTTAATGAGATGGATCAGTAAAGAAGGCAGGGATATGTTCAACTTGCAAGCCAATGCGCATGAAATTGGTAAAGGTATTCAAGATGATTTGAACATGCAACTAATGGATGACGGCATGAAAGTGACCGGCTTCCAAGTCATGAGCTTTAATTATCCGAAAGAAATTCAAGACATGATCAACAAAAGTGCCTCGCACGGCATGGTGGGTGATGTGTCAAAATACCAGCAAATTTCTGTAGCGGATGCCATGGGCAAATCGTCGGGATCCAATACGGCATCTGACATGGCAGGCATGATGATGGGTATGAACATCGCTAAAGACATGATGAATGATCAAACAGAAGACAGCCATAAGCAACAAGCTGCTGTACATTCGACCGAATCAACTTCACAATCAGAGAGTGGTGGGAAAACCGTGCCGAAATTCTGTCCAAACTGTGGGCAGAAAAACGAAGGTGCAAAATTCTGTCCGAATTGCGGTCAGAAATTAAGTTGAAAACGATTGAACCACTGTAGGAGGTAGCTCCTACAGTGGTTTTTTTCTATACACACGCATTTTTTATTTTGTTTATGTAGTAGAATAGCAGAAAGACGTCACTGGAATTCATATATTCAAGAGGGGAATCAACAAAAAACAATAACTAATCTGTAATAAGAACGGAGTAACAAACAATGAATTCACCACGCTTTAAACTAAGTTCAATCATTATTTTCTTTATTTGTCTTGTGGTATTGATTTCGTTATCAGTCACCATCTTTTTGATCACGAACGTAACGAGTAGAAATATAGAAAATCAATTAGAGCAAAAAGCGATAAATACTTCGCGTACAGTTGCCGAATCGCAAATAGTTAAAAGTGGCTTAGTGTTTTCTGAAATGGAAGAAGGAATTCAAGAATATGCGCAAGCGGTTCAACAAGCGACCAATGTGCTATTTGTAGTCGTCATAGATATGGAAGGAGTACGAAAATCACATCCCGATCCCAAAAAAATCGGTAAGTCATTTATGGGTGGAGACGAAATACAAGCATTAAGAGGTAAAGACTATACGTCAAAATCAACAGGGACCTTAGGAGAATCGTTGCGTTCATTTACTCCTGTTATGGATACTGAGGGAACTCAGCTTGGGGTTGTGGTGGTGGGTATTTCACTTGAAGAAGTACAGTCGGCTATTCAGCAAAGCCAATTCAAAATTTTAACGGGTTCTGCTACTGGATTATTAGTCGGAATTATAGGTGCTTTTTGGTTGGCATGGTATATCAAGAAGAGCTTGTTTGGTTTGGAGCCCTATTCAATTGCACGCATTCACGAAGAGCGAAATCAAATGCTGCAGTCTGTTTACGAAGGAGTTATTGCAATTGATGTAGATTCAAAAGTTGTGTTAGTTAATAAATCGGCGAGACGAATTTTTCATCAAGCTGGTTTGATGACTAAAGAGCCGATTGGCATGGATATAGGTGATTTTCTGCCAGGAGCCATGTTAGAACAAATGCTAAAACAAACAGCACCTGAATTGGATGAAGAGCAAAATTTTAATGGCGTATCTGTAATTTCAAATCGCGTACCACTTATCGTTAACGGTCACGTAATTGGTGCAATTGCTACATTCCGAGACAAAACAGAAGTAAATTTACTAGCAGAACAGCTGACAGGCATTCGGTTGTATGCAGATACGTTGCGCGCACAATCTCATGAATTTATGAATCAACTTCATGTATTGCTTGGTATGATTAAGTTAGAAGAATATGAACAAGTTAAGCAATTTATCGCAAAGTTAACAGATCATCAAGTACATGAAGTAGGAGCAGTCACACAACACATAAAAGACCCTGTTCTTTCAGGTTTCATCATCGGGAAAATAAGTTATGCGAGAGAAACACAAGTCGAACTTGTGGTTCACTGTGAAACAGAAATTCCTCAACCCAAAGATGGTTCTGTAACACATGAACTCATCACGATTCTTGGAAATGTCATTGATAACGCAATAGACAGTGTGCAAGGTCAACAACAACGAAGTGTAGCTGTTCGTTTTTCTTACATAGACGAATTATTAGAACTGACTGTAACAGATTCAGGTCCTGGTATTGCTCTACATATGCAAGAAACCATCTTTTCAAAAGGAATTTCTTCTAAAGAAGGTAAAAATCATGGATTTGGACTTTACTTGTCTAAACGAAGTGTTGAAAAACTCGAAGGGTCTATCGATGTCCTCTCTGATGAAAACCAAACTATTTTTTCAATCGTTGTTCCATATGAAGCTGGAGGTGAGCTAGTGTGATTAATGTACTAATTGTAGAAGATGATCCAATGGTAGCAGAGCTAAACCGACAATATGTGGCAAAGGTAAATGGCTTTACCGTCATTGGTCACGCTAGTGATTCTAGCAAAGCAGTTGAATTACTGGCAACAGTGGAAGTAGATTTACTATTGCTAGATATTCATATGCCTGGAATGGATGGGCTCGACTTTTTAAGACAGCTTCGTGAAGAAAAAGAAGATGTAGATGTTATTCTTATCACTGCAGCATCCGATGTTGGTCAAATTCAACAAGCGCTTAGACTGGGAGCGATAGATTACTTGATCAAACCGTTTGAATTCAACCGTTTCCAGGAATCACTTTTGCAATACAAAGCTCATCATTTCAGCCTAGATAGAAAAAATAAAGTAGATCAACAAGAACTTGACCAAATGCTACAAAAAAAGAGCCATTCTGCACAACGTAGCGATGCAGTGCCAAAAGGATTGACGAAAACAACGTTGAAAAAAATTATTGAATTGACCTTGGCAATCGATAGAGATACGTTTTCAACAGAAGATATTGCGGAAATTAGCCGTATTTCACGTGTCTCAGTGAGAAAGTATTTAAAATTTTTGACGGAAATCGGTTACTTAGAAGAAAACCTAGATTACGGAATTGGTCGTCCGATTTATCGCTACTTCATAAAAAGAAAGAATCGACACGTGATTATCCCTTACTTATAAAGCAGCCATATAGGCTGCTTTTTTTAATTACAATAAGTTCAATACTTTCAAATGGTATCTGTTTTCTGACTATTTAACTAACATAAAAAAGTAGAAGGTTGAAAGCGCTTTCTGCTTGGAGCTATCCCTCAACAAAAAGTATAGGAATAGTCGTAACGGAAATACATTATCGATAAAAAATAGAAGACGGAGTTGACAGCAATGAAAGAAAAAAAACAAAACACACCGCCCGATCTGCCGGTGAGACATAATTTAGGAACGTTCTCGATTTTTAATATTCCCATCTTGTGGTTTGCTATTTTTACTGCAATTGCACTTTATGCGATGTATACAGATAACCTACCGGCAGGCATGATTGGTGCGTTGTTAATCATCATGGTTCTGGGGGAACTGCTTGGGTGGATTGGCGACCACACCCCCATTGTCCGTACGTTTTTAGGCGGTGGAGCGATTGTTGCCATATTTGGTTCAGCATATATGGTCTACAGTGGCTTAATGCCTGAATCCACAACGACGCTTATTACAGAATTCATGAAAGATGGAGACTTCTTAAACTTCTATATTGCCGCGCTAATTACCGGAAGTATTTTGGGGATGGAGTCAAAAGTGTTGGTAAAAGCGGGCGTTCGTTACGCATTGCCATTGCTGGCCGCTGTAGCCGGTGCTGTGTTGTTAGCAGCATTAGTAGGATTAGTTCTTGGGTTTAGTGTTCAAGATGCAGTACTGGTCATTGCCATGCCGATTATGGGTGGAGGCATGGGTGCAGGTGCCGTACCGATGTCACAAGTGTATTCGGAAATGCTAGGAAATGAACCTGGGTATTATTTGTCCATTTTAGTACCAGCGTTAGCACTAGGTAACGTCTTTGCTATTATTATTGCTAGTATTTTAAATATTGTTGGCAAAAAATATCCGAGTTTGACTGGAAATGGCCAATTAATCAAAGGCTTTCATTATGAGAAAAAAGAAGCACCCGAATACAGTTTAGCGAAAATGGGCATTGGCGTTTTAGCAGCCGTATCGTTTTACATGTTAGGAAATCTATTAGGTGATGTGATTCCGCTTCATCCTTACGCGATCATGATTATTTTGGTTGCTGGTTTGAAAGTAGCGAATATCATGCCAGAAGTTATTGTTGAAGGCGCAAGCCAGTGGTACGAATTTGTTGCGAGAAACTGGACCAATGCGTTATTGATCGGTATTGGTGTAGCGTATACAGATTTAGCTGCTGTGTTGGATGCATTAAGCATTGAGTATGTTCTTATCGTACTTGCTGTTGTTATTGGAGCCGTAATCGGTTCAGGCGTTGTTGGGAAGTTTATGGGCTTCTATCCAATCGAAGCTGCGATTACAGCAGGTCTTTGTATGGCGAACATGGGTGGGACAGGAGATGTAGCCGTATTATCTGCAGCACGGAGAATGGAATTGATGCCATTCGCACAAATCTCTTCTCGTTTAGGTGGCGCATTGATTTTGCTGCTAGCTAGCATATTCATCCCATTTTTCATCTAGCAAGCTCAAACATCCACTCGCAAGCAACGCGAGTGGATGTTTTTTGTTTTATGCGATTTCCTGTTTTGGAGATTTTTGAATATTTATTTGATGTGCCTTTTTCTATGTATCCACGCCTTGTATATAATATCGCGAAATGAAAGAACTCTTCTTTTTTAATGATTCGACTCGCGGTATTTTTAAAGCAAAGGTTGTTAGACTTCCGAAAGAGTGCTATGGTTAGATAGTTGAATCAATTTAATAATTGGTTTTATTTCAAAAATTCAACCATTTGAGCAGCTGGGTATAAACTAGTTTCGAATGGGTTTATCAAATGCTTCTTGCATGTGAACTTGTTGTAAACTGAAAAAATCAGAGCAAATTGCTAAAAAGTTTTTAGATGAATGAGGAGATTTTTAATAAAATCACTCTTTTTACATAAGCTGTATGTCTATACAGAGACATAGAGACGTCTTGCCTAACCAGTTAAATGGATGAGCGAGAAGTCCTTTTTTTTATGGAAGAAAAAAAGTTTTCAGCTGAAGAGATAAAGTTGAATTCAACTACTATAGAAGGAGGTACTCATGCTCAAATTTGAAAATGTAAGTAAAGTGTTTAACGGAGGATTTAAAGCAGTCGATTCGGTTAGCTTTGATATTCCAGAAGGCGAATTTCTCGTACTTATTGGTCCCAGTGGGTCAGGAAAATCAACAACGATGAAAATGATCAATCAGATGGTTCCTCATACAAGTGGAACGATTTCGATTAATGGGCAAGACATTATGAGTTTGAATGCTTCAGAGCTTCGCCGGAATATCGGTTATGTGATCCAGCAAATTGGTCTTTTTCCTCATTACACGATTGAAAAAAACATCGCGACGGTTCCTGAACTAAAAGGCTGGTCAAAAGAAGAAATCCGCGTACGTGTTAAAGAACTAATGGAATTAGTGGGTCTGGATCCTGAGGTTTTCGCTTCTCGCTACCCGAAAGAATTGTCTGGTGGACAGCAACAACGTGTAGGTGTTGCACGAGCACTGGCATCAAATCCAGAAATTATCTTAATGGATGAACCGTTTGGTGCATTAGATCCAATCACACGAGACCAACTGCAGTTTGAGTTGATTTCACTGCAACGGAAATTAAAGAAGACGATTGTTTTTGTTACGCATGATATGGACGAAGCGTTAAAACTAGGCGACCGTATTGCAATTATGAAAGATGGCAAATTACTTCAACTCGACACCCCGGAAAAATTACTACGAGAACCGTCCCACGGTTTTGTAGAAGAGTTTATCGGCAAACATCGGATTACCCAAAATCCTGAACTGATGCCTGTCTCTGCTGTTATGACAGAAAAAGTGATAACTGCACAAATCGGTATGTCTCCATCGAAAGCACTAGTAATGACACGACAGCATCAAATCACGAGTTTGATTATCGTGAACGAAGCAGGTGCCTTAGTAGGTCTTGTTTCTTCTTATAAACTCATCAAAAAAATAGACGAGATCCACTCGCTTGAAGAAATCATGGAAGCGCCAAAAACGGTGTTGCCACTGTCGGCAACAGCGAAAGAAGCTATTGTTTTGATGACCACGGCACAACTTGGCATTATTCCAATACTCGATGAAACGCTTCGCGTAAAAGGTCTCGTTACAAGTGGTACATTACTTTCTGCATTGTCCAGTCAGTGGACAGAAATGGAGGAAGTAAATGAATAATTTAAATATCATTGAACAGCTCGTAGAACAAGCGCAAATGCGCTGGCAAGATGTGATTCAAGCCACCTCTGTCCATATCCAACTTGTTTTCTTCTCGATGCTGATCGCTGTCGTGTTAGGTGTCACGCTTGGAATTTTAATCACGCGCGTTCCTTCGCTTGCGACAGTCGTATTAGGCGGAGCCGGTGTTATGCAAACGATACCAAGCTTAGCTTTACTAGGCTTTATGATTCCTATTTTTGGAATTGGTGTAAACACAGCGATTGCTGCGTTATTTTTGTATTCATTGCTTCCAATTATTCGAAATACCTATACAGGAATTAAAGACGTCAATAAAGCCACGGTCGAAGCAGCAAAAGGAATGGGGATGACCAGCTGGCAAATTCTAATTAAAGTGGAATTACCTTTGTCCATTCCCATGATTATGGCGGGTATTCGGACAGCTGCTGTGATTAACGTGGGTACCGCAACACTCGCTGCATTTATCGGAGCCGGCGGACTTGGCGATTTCATTTTCTTAGGTATTACACGTGGCATTGATGGTTTAATCCTACTTGGTGCCATTCCAGCTGCGTTATTAGCCATTCTATTGGAAATCTTCTTCGGCTCATTAGAGCGTTGGACGACTCCAAAAGGCTTGAAATGAGGGATTGTATGACAAAACGCATAGTGTTGAAATGTCTATTGCTGCTCTTCGTCACATCATCACTTGCAGGCTGTATTTTTATCGAAGAAGATTCCTTAATCGTGGGATCCCGAAACAATACAGAAAGCATTATTTTATCGAATATTATGGGACAGTTAATTGAAGCGGAAGCGGATATTGATGTCATTTATAAAGAAAATTTAGGAGGGTCCAACGTAGTGTGGACGGCCATGCTAAATAATAATATCGATGTGATACCAGATTATACCGGAACCATTGTCATCAACTATTACCAAGAAACAGCAGGAGATGCTGAAGAGACTTTGGCTTCTACCAAAAAACTTGTTTCGGCAGATGGCATTACGGCATTGGAATCATTTGGTTTTAATAATACGTATACGCTAGCGTTAGACGAAGATCAAGCAGAAAAATTGAATTTGGTCACGTTCAGTGATTTTGCAAAAGTTTCGTCTGACTATACGTTAGGCGCAGTGTTTGAATTTATCGATCGACCGGATGGATTGCCCGGCTTTAAAGAAGAATACGATTTAGAATTTAAAGATGTAAAAGGAATGGATCATGGTATGATGTATCGCTCTATTAACGCGGAAGAAGTAGACGTCATCAATTCGTATACAACAGATGGACAACTGCAAATGTATAATTTACGCGTCTTAGAAGATGATCAAAGCTATTTCCCGCCGTATCATGCGTTACCATTAGTACGAACTGAAATCATGGAACAATACCCAGAACTTGAAGAAGTCCTCCTTCAGTTAGCGGGGGAAATTGATGAACCTGCTATGCAAGCGATGAATGCAAAAGTAGACAACGAAGGCCAAATGGTTGAAGTTGTAGCTAAAGAGTTTTTGCAAGAAGCTGGTCTTATTGAGTAAAGAATAAGCGCGGTAGAAGGCTTTGCTAGTTTCCTTATATAGGAATGGCAAAGCCTTTTTAACAGACTCAATAAAAATTTGAATAATCAGTCTTTTTTATATCATTTTAATTGAAAAGGGCGTATGATAAAAACAAAGGAGGAGGAGTCTCAATGGAAGCTACCTTTGCTTTTGTGCCTATGATTGTTCTCTCCGCCATCATCGTTGTGCTCATTATGTCTTATTTCGTCTTTCATCGTTGGGCAAAATGAGTGCAAAAAAACGTCACACTTAGGGAATTCAATCCCAAGTGTGACGCTTTTTTGTTACACAAACAAATGACCGAACAACACAAGAATCGGCAGCGTGATGATGGTACGTAATACAAAAATGACGGCCAGCTCCCAAAACTTAACGGGAATGTTCGAACGTAAAATTAAAATACCAATCTCAGACATGTAAATGATTTGTGTTAAGGAAACTCCTGCAAGAACAAAGCGTGTCAGCTCACTATCAATACCGCTACCAAGTACAGCAGGTAAAAACATATCTGCAAAACCGACTAAAAATGTTGGTGCGGCTTCAGCTGCTTCCGGTAAGCCAAACAGCGTGAGTACTGGAATTAACGGATAAGAAATAATTTTGAAAAGAGGTGTGTATTCTGCTACGATCAACGCGATGGTACCAAGAGCAATAACAAGAGGAATTAACGCTAACCAAATATCTAGCACTGTTTCAATTCCAAGTTGTACAAGTTTTTTCGGGCTTGCTGCGTTTTTCGCTTTGCGACGAGCTTCGTCAAAACCCCATTGCAAAAGTGGTGCATCTTCCGGAATGGTATCATTGATTTGTTTCCCGACTGGTGCGTAATAAACATCTTTTTTAAGAGACAATGGTGGGATGCGTGGCATAATGATGGCGGCAATGAGACAAGCAACCGATACCGACAAGTAAAAAGGGAAAAATAGATCTTGAATTTCAGCAACGGTGGCGACGACTAAACTAAAAGCAACAGAAGCAATCGAAAACGTTGTTGCAATGACAGATGCTTCACGTTCTGTGTAGTTGCCTTCATCGTATTGCTTCATGGTCACCAAGACTCCAACTGGAGCTGCACCCATCCATGATGCCATCGCATCGATTGACGAACGGCCGGGTAAAGTAAAAACGGGGCGCATAAATTTATTAAGCAAAGTGCCCACAAATTCCATTAAACCAAATTCTACAAGTAGCGGTAGCAAAATTCCCGCAAACAAGAACCATGTTAATAACACAGGCGCCAAATCAAAAAGAACAACGCCTCCTGTAGCTCTTGAAGAAATCACTTCAGGTCCAATTTCATAAAAGGTCATGATGCCAAATGCAAAAGCGAGCACACGAACGATTAAACCAAATGGTCCGTTAATAAACGTGGTCCGTAAAAATGACGAATGTTGAACGAAAGTTGGTTTTGTAATAGTGGCAAGTACACTAGCAAGTGCAGAAAATCCAAGTAAAAAAACAATAAATGCAGGAATCACATCGCCGAATGCTGTTAAGAGAAAAGAGGCTAAAATACCGACACCGATCGTAATTTCATCGTTATAAGAGATAGGACATAAGAATAACAATGCGCCGAGAATAGAAGGAATTAAAAACTTCCAAGTGTCGATGGGTTCAATTTTCTTTTTTTCGTTTTCGAGCATAATTTATAATTCCTCCTTTACATAGTGAGTAGTCAAAAATAGCATTTTGTATTTAATCATGTATAGACTATACATGATTAAATAATCGAGTGACAAGAAAATAAAAAAATTTTTAGTTAAATCGAATTTTTTTACTTATTTTTATAGGCTAAGTATATTGTTGTGAACAAAATTACAATAATAGTAGTTTAAAAGTATTATGAAGAGAAATGCATATTCATAAAAATTTCCGAGTATAAAATACACGTTTAAATAACTTGATAGAGGGAAATATCGTCAGTACAGCTAGATTATTTAGGAGGAAAAAAACATGGTAGACAATCAGCAATCAATCAAAACAGTAAATGACTTAATAAAAGATATCAAAGTAGCGATGTTTACGACGATTTCTTCAGACAACAAAATTATTTCACGTCCAATGCAAACGCAAGAAGTAGAATTTGATGGAGAGCTGTGGTTTTTAACGAAAAAAGACACAGAGAAGTATCAAGAAATTGCCAGCAATCCTAACGTTAACTTAGCCTATGCAGGGAAATCCTATGTTTCTATCAGCGGAACTGCTGAATTTATTGAAGACATGAATAAGAAAAAGGAATACTGGAACCCGATTTTTGATAAAGTGTTAGATACTAGTTATGACGATCCCAATGTCGTATTGATCAAAGTAGATGCAGAATCAGCAGAGTATTGGGATTCGGGGAATACGTTAAAGTCAGTTAAAACGTTAGTAAAAAAACTGACAAACAATGAAACAAACAAAGATGAGAAAGAAATAAATGATACGGTAGATTTTAACTAAAGCTATACGCATATTAAAAAGCTCACAGACCAAAGTTGTCTGTGAGCTTTTTTCTGCTTTTGAGCGTGTATATAGCAGGCAATTTTTAGTGGAGTTTGTTTCTATTTCAGTTTTTACTCTACAGCAATCAATTCTTTTGTCACAGTACCATCTGAATCGACTGACTTTACTTCGCCAAAACCTTTAACCATATAGTAGGTATGACCGATTTCTGAAAACTCGGGATTTGCTACGACTGTCACTTCTACAGCATTCGTAAACGTTTTATACGGTGTTTTTACAGTGACGCCTGTATTGGTAATCTTACGAGGAGCTGTATCCATCATATCGGTATACCATGCTTGACCAACTTTTACAGGATACACTAGCTCAGTGTATGATTCTGAATAAGGCATACCAAATGTATACTGATCGTAAGTCTCCAATTCCAACGAATCTATCAACATGGACTCTTCTTTATTGGTGATGGTCCACACAAAACCTAAAGGCAATCCAGCGCGCTGAGGCACGTAATTATAGACATGACGTTCAATACCATATTCTGTATCGTACACATAGTCTTTTGTTTTATCTCTCAAATACGATTGTGCAATTGTTGCACTGTTTTTAAATTTCGGTTCAAGACCACGTGCTAAAAATGCGGAAAATTGACCACGAGTTACTTTGGTGTTGGGACGGAATGTTTTGTTTGGATAACCGTTGGTAATATTCGCTGCTACTATTTTCTGGACGGGTTCATAAACAGCCATGTTAGGTTTTAAATCTGTAAAGTTTGTTTCAGCACGAAACGGCACAATAAATAATCTGGATAAGAGAAACGCCATTTCTGCTCGTGTAATGGTGTTGTTTGGACGGTACGTACCATCCGGATAACCTGTAATTAATTTTGCTTTAGCTGCGGCTGCAATGGAACCGCTTGCTTTGTGAGAAGCGGGTACATCTGAAAATCCTGTTTTTTGTTGTTTGCTATCAAATCTTTTTAAACGCCCAATCATAATCACGGCTTCTGCACGAGTTACTTCTTTCTCAGGTCGCATCGTACCATCAGGATAGCCTCGTAAAATGTCTCGCTTTATCAAGTAATTGATTTCATCGTAAAAGGAATGTGATGCTGGAACATCTGAGGCTGCAGCAACAGGAAGAGCTAGAGACAAAACCAATAAGAAACTGAGTACGATTGATAATTTCTTCAAAACACTCACTCCTTCACAGTTCAATTCACAGACTGTGGCACCGGAAAACCTTTCAATTAAAATGGATGAGGTAACGTTACTTTCAATATACGCTACTTATTATAGAATTGACAGATAATTCATTTGATTTAACATAAATATAGAAAGTTAAAAAACTTTCTTTTTTAAAAATTTTTTTATGAAAAATACATAAGTACTGATTTGTTAGCAATGATAGCGTTTTCTTTTTTAAAATTACTCTATAAAAAGATTTAGAGCCTTAGGAGATAGACAATATCCATTTGCACTAGGCCAAGACAGTTTGTATAATAGAAGATAAATATTAAAAAAAGTGAATAATTATTCAAGGATAATGTGTTTTCGTAAAGAGAGGATTGAAAGCGATTGAAATCTGCACATCAAGAAAATCCAATAAAGCAACAATCATCTTATGAATATATACAAGCTGTCCATAAAAAAATTAAAGAGCGAAACTTAGGACAATCTGAGTTTTTGCAGGCAACTTGGGAAGTGTTTGATTCGTTAAAGCCAGTATTTGAACAGCATCCAGAATATGTAGAACAAGGTATTTTAGAACGCATCTCAGAACCAGAACGATTTATCGAATTCCGAGTAACGTGGGAAGACGATGAAGGAACTGTACATGTTAACCGTGGATATCGGGTTCAATTTAATAGCACGCTTGGTCCTTTTAAAGGTGGATTGCGGTTTCATCCCACGCTAACAGGCAGTGTTGTAAAGTTTCTTGGATTTGAACAGATTTTTAAAAATGCGTTGACGGGCTTGCCAATTGGTGGCGGTAAAGGGGGATCAGACTTTGATCCGAAAGGAAAGTCTGATCGTGAAATCATGCGCTTTTGCCAAAGTTTTATGACAGAGCTAAGTCGTCATATTGGTCCAGACATCGACGTTCCAGCAGGAGATATTGGAGTTGGTAAACGTGAAATTGGCTATATGTTTGGTCAGTATAAGCGATTAAAAAACGTCTCAGAAGCCGGTGTTTTTACAGGGAAAAATCCCGATAATGGCGGAAGTCTGATTCGGAAAGAAGCAACAGGCTACGGAACGGTTTACTTTGTTGAAGAAATGCTAAAAGATCAAGGACATTCATTTAAAGATAGCAGAGTTATTGTTTCAGGTTCTGGAAATGTATCGATTTATGCGATGGAAAAAGCCATTGAGTTTGGTGCAACAGTTGTTGCCTGCAGTGACTCTGAAGGGTTTGTTTACGACCCGGATGGCATCGATGTAGAAACCGTTAAGCAATTAAAAGAAGTCGAAAGAAAACGGATTTATCATTACCTAGAACATCATCCTAAAGCTCAGTACGGCAATGAAAAATCAGATATATGGAAAATTAAATGTGATATTGCCTTGCCTTGTGCCACACAAAACGAAATTGACAGAGAAAGTGCACAAGCTATGGTTGAGAACTTGGTAAAAGCGGTTGGAGAAGGCGCTAATATGCCTTGTACAGAAGAAGCAATACGTGTACTAACAAATAATGGTGTATTATTCGCGCCAGCTAAAGCAGCGAATGCGGGTGGAGTTGCTGTTTCAGCAATGGAAATGTCTCAAAACAGCATGCGTTACGCTTGGTCATCTGAAGAAGTAGATGAAAAGCTATTACAAGTTATGACAACTATTTATAAAACGTGTACAGATACAGCTGAGCAATATGGGTCACCAGGCAATTTGATTATCGGTGCCAATATCGCAGGCTTCAAAAAAATCGCAGACGCAATGGTCAGCCATGGCTTAAATTAAGCGTTTGAACAAAAGATGAGAAAAGTCGTTTCTAGTAAAGTGTTTACTAGAGCGACTTTTTTGATGTGTTAGAGGTTTATTAATCGAATCGTTTCGCTTAGAGTTAGGATAAGAAGAGTTTGCAAAGGATGAGTTCAGTGAAAGAGTTTGCCACACACGCCGAGCAGTTAGAAATGCTCGAACAACGAGGTTTGAATGTACTAAACAAAGCGGCTGCCGAGCGAATTTTATCGCAAGAAAATTATTATGCATTAATTGATAGCTATAAAGAGCCGTTTCTTGAACGGGACGAAAAGCTTAATCCCTACGGCCTTGAATGTTTTGAAAGTGGAACAGAATTTGGTCATATTTATGCACTTCATCGCTTTGACCGAAAGTTACGATTGTTGTTACTGAATGAATTGCTAAAGTTCGAAAAAAATATAAAATCGAAAGCTGCTTATCGTTTTTCTGAAAAGTTCAAGAATAGTGGGAGTTTTCTAGAGCCAGGCAATTACAGTTTAAATATTCATCATCACCACGAGCGTGATCGCATCATTTCAACGCTCGCTAATTTGATAAAAAGTCATAAAAAATGTGACAAAGTAAAATATCCTGCGATACGGGAATTTTATGATAAGCACAAGAGTGTACCACTCCAGGTACTTGTAAATTTTTTATCGCTTGGGCAGATTACACATTTCTACGCTGTGATTGATGAACCGTTACGCGATCAGATTGCCAATGATTTTGCTGAGGAATATAGTGAAGAGCATCAAAAGATATTTTTACGTGCGAGTGAAGTTGATGCTATTTTGAAGATTGTTTTTCCTTATCGCAATAAATCTGCACATGAAGAAGTTCTTTACCGTTTTCATCTTACGCATCCCGTAGAACTAGAAGATTTAGAAACTCGGTTAGCAATGGCAAAAGGAAGTCTAAGTGGGGCAACGGTTTATTCTGTTCAATGTTTATTGAAACTAGTATTGGGAAAAAGAGATTACGAAAACTTCTCGGTTGAATTAATCGAGCTAATTAAAGAACTTGAAAAAAAGATTCAAAAACGAGCATTTGTAAAAATCATACAAGATATCGGATTTAATGGATTTAACTGAACATAAATCTTGTTTTCCAAGGAGTGTGTTTCGATGAAGTATGTGACATTGCTAAGAGGAGTTAATGTAGATGCTATCTTATGGTCTGTAGATAAAAAGCAAATTACCAAAAGTGGAATGTCAAAAATTAGTAGAACGACTCTTTATAGACGTATCACCATTCGCAATGTCAACACTGTGCGAAAAGTTTGGTCGTTGTTACAATAACAAAAAGTACCGTCCTTTTATATTTAAAGAACGGTACTTTTTATGTGTATGCGTTTAAGCCACTATAAACTTCGATAATATCATCTAGCTTTATCCGAACGAGACCACTTGAAGACGGTGCGACGTACTCAACAATACCTGACACAACTGGCTCTTTTTGCACACCCCAAGAAACTGTTTTTCGTTTACTAAATTGTTGATATACTCCTTTGCCAACAAAACATACAGCTCTTGGACGAATTTGTTGGATTTTTTCTTTTAACAATTGCGCTCCTTCTGCATATTCTTCTTTAGAAAGATCCGCTGCTTTTTTCGTTGGTCGTGAAACGATATTCGTTAATCCAAATCCAAGAGCTAGCAATTCGATGTTTTCTTCAGGAAGGTATTTTCGAGGAGTTAATCCCGCTTGATAAAGAATTTTCCAAAACCGATTGGTCGGATTGGCGTAATGAAAACCAGTTTCAGAAGAGCGGATACTTGGATTAAAACCGACGAATAAAATTTTTAACTCTTTTTTCAAATGATCAGGAATCGGTTCTAAATGCAAAATAAAACAACTCCTTTAACCTCTGCCGTGTTTTTCCTGAAAGCTTTCTTCAGATTGTAGCAAGTATAAAATCCCTTCAATTACCCCAATAACTGCAGGGATTCCTGTCCAAAAGAAGAGCAAATACAAAATGCCCATTCCTGGTTTTCCTAAATAAAATTTATGTGCGCCAAAATCGCCAAGGAAAATGGCGAGTAAGCTGGCTGCTAATTTACTTTTCACTTGTCATCATCCTTTCATTGCTTTCTCTAATTTGTATTCCCTAATTTCACAAAGCTAATACGATTTTTTATAAACGACGAGTCTCGATTCGTTGCGCTCGATAAAAAGTGATAGTACGAATATACACATGATGAAGAAGTCCCCCAAAAACAGCCAGCCAAGTAAGCAAAGCAACATAAAACATAACGCGCGGAATGGCTTTGAGAAATGGAACATCTAACGCGACGGCAAGTTTCCACGTACTCGTTGTGTACATTGCTAACGGAAACACCATAGCCCACCATTGCGGCCCGTAATCGAGGGGGTAGCGATGATAGACATGACGCCAGAAAACCAAAATGAATAGCAACGGAATCCACCACGTACCAGCTGCCCAAAAAAACAACGTAAAACCTTTTAAAAATGGTCGGATTTCTACTAAAAATGACCAATAAGTAGCATTCAAAATCAATGTGGCACCGGCTAAGCTGGTAATTGCGACAGCACCCATATTAATCCAATAAGGAGGTGTCATTGCAGTAAAATCGAGTTTCAAAAATGTAAATCGATAAAAAATTAACGTAATGATGTTTAAATACAACATGCATCCAAGAAAGTACATACAGACAGTGAAAAATAATACCACGTCGCGTCCGCTAGAAAGATATGGAACGAGAAGTGTCCCTAAAATCGAAATCGACTGTGTTGCTACTGCCGCGATTAGCCAAGCTCCATTTATGCCTTCTTCTAATGTTGGCGTATTTTTTGCGACCGTCACCGCTGTAAAAAAAGTATACATAACGATAACCCAAAGGAATATACCGAGTCCCCACAAGTATAAAGCCGCTGTATACGACTGTGCGACAATGATCAACTGGCTTCCTAATACACAAGTTCCAGCGACTGTAGTAAAAAATCCGGAGCCAATTGTATGGCTAGTCAAATCAGCAAAAATCTGTTTTGAATTTCGAACTAGACGAATCAATGTCAAAATCCACAGGATAATAAAAGCTGCAATATTCAAGTAAAGAAACGCATCAGCAAGTACTCTCATGCCAAGTAAAAAGGCACTGATTGATAAAGCGCCAGTGGCCATAATAAAAGCAAAATAAGACGGAAACAAAGTTTCAGCCAGTTCTTTAATAAATTTGATCATTTTTTCACCTCTTTCGTAATTTATGAATTAGTATTCCAAGAGAATGGACGTTCTATTAATTATATCATTTATGTAAGTTCAAATAATGGACAAAAAAGTGAGTAAAATAGGTAGGTATTCTGAATTTATTCTGATACACTATCACCTTGTAATAAGTTTTTATTGAATGTTGCTGGAATTAGAGAGAAGTCTGTCTAAAGTCTTTGTGAGGGATTAGTTATGAAAAAAAAATGGTGGAAAGAAGCAGTTGCGTATCAAGTGTATCCAAGAAGTTTTCAAGATTCGAACGGAGATGGCATTGGAGATATCAATGGCGTAACAAGCAAATTGGATTATTTGAATGATCTTGGGATTGATGTCATTTGGATTTGTCCAATGTACAAATCACCTAATGACGACAATGGTTATGATATTAGCAACTATCAGGAAATTATGGCTGAGTTTGGAACGATGACGGATTTTGATCGCTTGCTTGAAGAAGTACATGCAAGAGGGATGAAACTAATCATCGATTTGGTGATCAATCATACAAGCGATGAACATCCGTGGTTTATGGAATCACGTTCTTCAAAAGATAACGGCAAACGTGATTGGTATATTTGGAGCGATGAGCCGACCAACTGGGAAAGCATTTTCGGTGGCAGTGCTTGGGAATACGATGAAAAAACAAAACAATACTTTTTGCATTTATTCTCTAAAAAGCAACCAGACTTGAACTGGGAAAATCCAGAAGTGCGACACGCTTTGTACGACATGGTCAATTGGTGGCTAGATAAAGGAATCGATGGTTTCCGTGTAGATGCAATCAGCCACATAAAAAAAGAATTGAGTGACGTCAAAGATCCAGAGCAAAATTTGTATGTACCGGCTTGGGAAAAGATGATGAACGTTAAAGGTATTCAACCGTTGCTTGCGGAATTGCGTGACGAAACGTTTGCAAAGCGTGACATTATGACAGTAGGTGAAGCAAACGGCGTCGAAGCAAGTGACATCAATGAATGGATTTCAGAAGACAACGGCAAATTCGATATGGTGTTCCAGTTTGAAAGTATGGGCCTATGGGATACCGACTCATCAACCGGCATCGATGTGCCAAAGCTAAAAGAAGTATTGACGAAATGGCAAAAAGCAGTAGATGGCCAAGGCTGGAATGCATTATTTGTTGAAAATCACGATAAACCTCGCATTGTTTCTTCGTGGGGAGATGATCAAAAGTATTGGCGAGAAAGTGCCACAGCGATCGCTTGTATGTATTTCTTCATGCAAGGCACACCGTTCATTTATCAAGGGCAAGAAATTGGCATGACCAACGCGCCGTTTGATGAACTCGATCATTATAATGATATTCAAACACATAACTTATATCATTTTAATCGTTCAGAAGGAATGGAACACAATGCTGCGATGACCATCATCAAAGCACAAAGCCGTGATCACTCACGTACGCCTATGCAATGGGATGCTAGTCCGAATGCCGGATTTTCTAATGTGGAACCGTGGTTACGGGTCAATCCGAACTATGAAAAAATCAATGTTGCCGCGCAACTACGCGATCCATATTCGATTCTTTGGTTTTACCGGAAAATGATTTGGTTGCGCAAGCAACAAGAAGTTCTCGTCTACGGGAACTACGAGTTACAAGACGTCGGACACGAATCCATTTATGCTTATACCCGTGCCAATGAAGAAAAAACCATCTTGGTTATCACCAATTTAACACAGTATGCTTGCTATTGGGACGAACCAGAAACAGCACATTGCTTGTTGCATAATTATCAGCAACGCGACCCGAAACAATTAGTACCTTTTGAAGCACGTGTTTATGAATTATAAAGTTAAAGCCATGGTCTCAAGTGATTTACTTGAGACCATGGCTTTTTAATTTGATCAAATCGATCATTTTGCAAATAAACAAGTGGATTGCGCAAACAAACTGTCGTATCTCGCAAATAAGGAGTCCACTTCCACAAATCAGCTTCATAAAAAATCGGAGTTTTGCGTAAAAAATTATTTAACTAAAATCTCTTCACGATCAAGAAGGCTTAGAAAAATCCTCCACTTAAAAAGAAAAAAACCATCTTACCCAAGGGCAAGATGGTTTTGATAGTTTGCGGCGTTCCAAACCACGTTCCACAACGTGTTCCTAAAAGGAGTGTTTGTCCGTCTTATGCAAACGAGCTCATCGCGTAGTTAACATTAGCCGAAAATTCACAAACTGTCAATGATTTAACGGGAAATAGTATATGTTTTCTTTGCATTTATACCTATTTGCAAAACAGTCGAGCAAAGTTGCTTGACGTTTCTGAGTATATAAAGATGAGCAATGATTTGAGATGAGAGCATTTGAAAAAAGCTCATGAAGAGTAGTACTCAATGATTGACCGCAGACCGATGCTGTTCTGGCTGCTGGATACGATTAGGAAATGGTATCATCACTGGAACTGCTACGCATCTTCTTTTGATGATGTATTGACGCAAATGAACTATTGGAAATAAGCGTATTTCTAAGTAGAGCGATTTATGTAAAGAATGAAAACAACTAAAATTTGCTCTTTAACAAAACATCTGGCAATCACTTTTCAAGTGTGTTGCGGAGAGTGTTTTTTGATTTCGAAGAACTTAAGCAAATTTTTTGTGGAAATGCTATCGCTAACTCAATTTATCTGTTGTAAGTTCTGTTAAGTTATCACATATTACTTTGACGGATGTTTAAAGAGATTTTAGTTGAATAAAAGAAAATCTCTCGAAACAAGAAATAGACTCATAATAAATATTGCTAATTCCCTATTTACACGAACGTTATATAGTTATTTGTAGTAAAATGTTCGTAATTTAGTTGACCCATCACGTTGTATTTGCTATGGTTGGCAAGTAAAAAAATATATGGCTCGTATATACTCGGTAATATGGTCCGAGTGTTTCTACCAAGTTCTCCGTAAAAAACTGGACTATGAGCTAAAGTATTGGGTTATTCGGTTTTCAACCGAAAACTTATTTATTGCTTGGTGTGTGCATCGGCTCTCTTCATTCAATTTATACTTTGGCTCCAAATGTCTAAATGGTAGAAACTTTATGTCGTTCTAGGATCTTTAACTTGCATCCAATTATTGAGTAGAGCATACATCAAGGAGGAAATTCAGATGAGAAAAATGAAAACAGCTATCAACAAGCAAATGGTGATTTCCATTATGGCGATGGTTTTATTAGTAATACTCACAGGATGCAGTTCAACAACTGAATCTAGTGAGACAGAAAAAGAAGAAACAAAACGACCAATCTTAATCCAAGGACCAATGCCGATTGAGGCGGAAAATTTTGCGGAGCGCTTAGAAGATGTTGAGATAGAAGAGTCAGGTACGACATTTGAGTTTTATATCGGTACTGTTGATGGCTATCCGGTGATTGTATCGAAAACGGGAAAAGGCATGGAAAACACAGCAGCTGCCACAGCGATTGCGATTGAAAAATACAATCCAGTAGCTATTATCAACCAAGGCACATCAGGAGGACATGATCCAGAACTGAATGTTTTCGATATTGTTTTGGGCAAACGCACCGTCAATATTGGCTCTATGAAAACTAGAGATCGTGCTGAAGGTGAGGGCATCGAAGCAACTGAGTGGAAGCCAATGGACGTCATGGCTTCTGAAGGGAGTGCTGGAGAAGATCCGGATGCTGAAAAGGCACGGTATTACGACGCAGATTCAGAACTTCTAACAGCCGCAAATAAAGTAAAAGAAAGCTACACAAAAGGCAAAGTAGTTGAAGGAACAATTGGCTCAGCTGATTTATGGAATAACGAAGTTGATCGCATCAGCTGGTTTCACGAAAATTATGGTACGTCCGTCGAAGAAATGGAATCGGCATCGTCTGCAATGATTTCAAAAGCATACGATGTACCTTTTCTCGCAATTCGTATCTTATCTAACAATAAAACAAACGATGGTGCTTATAATCCAGACACAGCAGCTGCCAATCAAGAATATGTTTATGAAGTTGTTCAGGAATATATTCGTTTTTTAGAAAGCAAGTAAACAAAAACAACAAAAGACATAGTTGTCATCCAAATAGGATTGGCAACTATGTCTTTTTAAGCTATGTTATTTTACTAGATGTTCCATACTTACTTCAAAATTACCGCTTTCTTTTGGTGTTAACCAAGCCGTCAATTTATAAGTGCCTGGTTCAAGGTCGAGTGAAGGAATTGCGAAATCATACGTGAGTTTATCGCCTTGGTCGACAGAGATATCACCTAACACTTGTAAGTAAGTACTCACAGATGAAAACAGAAAAACCTGTTCTCCTTTTTCGTTTGCTAAGGAAAAATCATAGCGTTGGCTACTTGTGAATTCGAAAGTATGAGGTTGTTCTGTTTGGTTTACTAATGTATAGCGGTATGTGTTGTCATCAACTTGTTCGATGGCTGGTTCCATTGCGCCTTTT
The DNA here is from genome assembly GCF_001186155.3 of Planococcus versutus. Taxonomy (NCBI): domain Bacteria; kingdom Bacillati; phylum Bacillota; class Bacilli; order Caryophanales; family Caryophanaceae; genus Planococcus; species Planococcus versutus. The sequence goes on from NZ_CP016540.2 coordinate 783,249, forward strand.
GTGATTTCGTCAATCGGTTCTTTTTCAGGTTCAGATTGTTCTGTCGCTGGGTTTTCCGGAATAACACTGTCTTCTTTTTCTGTTCCACAGGCTGCTAAACTGAAAGTGGCTAGTAGAAGTAAAATAATGCTAAGCCAAAATTTGTTATTCATGAATAAACCTCCTTCTTTACTAAAGAATACGTAACTATCTTACTTATGAGAACGGGGAAGAGCCGATAAAGTTACAGTAATCACGTGATGTGTTGAAAGCTGACCTACACATTACTGACTACACACTGTAGAATAAGGAATAAGAAATTTTGTGTTATTCTATCAGCTAGATGAAAGGGGTATACCTTAAATGAAAACAACCTTTAATTTTTCAAAAGATATTGAACTAGCTTTTAAGAACGATCCACCTGGACAATGGCTTTCTTCTTTGCCACCAGGTTGCTTGCGTCTTAGCTCGGGCTATCCCGATCCTAAATTTGTGCCTTCTGAAGATATTAAATTAGCGGTAACTCGTTTATTGAATGAAGAAAAGGATTTGCCACTTCATTATATGGGCAGTCCGAGAATTCTACAGCTTAAAAAGTTTCTTCAAGACAGAATGGCTCAACGAGGAGTAACTGTCACTGATGAGGAAGTACTTGTTACTTCTGGAGCTTGTCAAGCAATCGACTTGATTGCGCGTATTCTTTTGGATGAAGAAGCAGTAGTTGCTATTGAGTCACCAACTTATATGGAAGCCTTAGAAATTTTTCAAAATTATACGGAACAGTACATAACCATTCCGATTGATGAAGAAGGCATGCAGACAGAATTATTAGCGGAGATGTTAGCAAATCGGAAAGAAAAAAGTTTGTCGATTCCGCGTTTGCTCTATACCATTCCAACTTATCAAAATCCAACAGGGACCACATTGTCCTTTTCGCGTCGCCAGCAGCTATTAAAACTTGCAGAGCAATATGACTTTCTCATTATAGAAGATGACGCTTATGGAGAACTCGGTTTTCACGACAGACCTCAATTGTTAAAGGCAATGGATACGAATAATCGCGTAGTTTACGTTGGGTCATTATCTAAAGTTGTAGCGCCAGGTATGAGAATTGGGTGGGTTGTGGCAGATCAGCAATTAGTTGATCCATTAAATTGGTTTAAAAAAGATTTGACACATCCATTCGATCAAGCAACAATGGCATCATTTCTTGAAGCTATCGATTTCGATGAGCATTTAACGTCTTTGATAGAGGTATATAAATCAAAATGCAATGTCATGTTGACCGCTTTAAAAGAATTTCTACCACCTACAGTTTCATGGTTTGTGCCTAAAGGTGGATATTTTGTGTGGGTTAACATCCCAGGAGTTGATACTTCGACTATGCTTTCACAAGCTTTTGAAGCAGGAGTTTCTTACGTACCTGGTAAATACTTTTTCTTGGATCAAGAAAAAGGACTCGAGTATCTTCGATTGTCGTTTAGTTACGCAACTGAAGAAGACATTGTCCACGGTGTAAAACTGCTTGCCGAAATAGTCGCAGTAACTATCAATGCACCTGAGTGCGAAGAGTAAAAAAATAATAAACCAAATGCTAAAACCGCGACTCTTCAATATAAATAGAGCGTGGTTTTTGTATAAATTTCAAAGGAAATAAAGAAAAGTTAATAAGTACAATTGACTATATTTTCTGAATACTGTAAAGTTAAATATACTATTTAAGGAAATACGGAAATAAGTAGCGAATATCAAATGATTCGTAATTTCTAAAAAAAGGAGAGTTGATTATAGAAAGAGCTAATGATCGATAGAAGGGAGAGCTTTAAATGAACATTACAACGACACTTACACAAAATGCAAAGCGATTTTCAGATAAAATGGCGATCACGTATGAGGAAAGAAGTTACACTTATCAACAGCTGAATGAAGAAGTAAATCAACTAGCTAATGGATTAGTCGAAGCAGGTTTGCAAAAAGGAGATAAAGTGTCACTATTTATGAAAAACTCGGATCATTATGTAGTGGCTTTTTTCGCTATTTTAAAAGCTGGTGGTGTGGCTGTCCCTGTTAATTACAGATTGAGTCCCGATGAAAGTGGTTACATTTTTGGTCAGTCTGAAAGCCGGTTTCTTTTTTGCGATGCAGAACTGGAAGCTATTGTGGCTGAAGCAAAAATGCAAGCTACTTTACTTCAGCATGTAATTGTTCATCCAGTACCTGCGAACGATGATTATTTTAGCTGGGGTGGCATACTGAGTGAAAATGCTTTGGAACCTTCTATTGAAATACAAAGCAGTGATAATGCGGAAATTCTTTATACTTCCGGAACAACTGGAAAGCCAAAAGGAGCATTGTTTGATCATCAGCGACTGACTACTGCGAGCATATCTTTTGTATTTGGCGTCGATTTGAGCGCAAATGATAACATTCTTCATGCAGCTCCATTGTTTCACCCGATCCAATTAAACTTATTTCTAGTTACAGGAATCATGATTGGAACATCCAACGTTATTTTGCGGGATTTTGAAATCGACAAAACAATTAAAGCGATTAAAGATTTTCAAATTACGGTTTTCTTCGGCTTACCCAATATGTATGACGAGTTGCTAGAGTTGCCGAATGTCCCTGAAGAAAAATTGGCTTCTGTTACTAAATGTATGTATGGTGTCGATTCAATTGACACTGATTTAGTAAAACAAGCAATGGAACTTTTTGGTCATCGACAGTTCTACAATTTATGTACACTAACAGAAGGTGGTCCAGGCGGAATCTTCTTGTTGCCAGATCAGCATGAAACGAAAGCTGGATCTGGAGGCAAACCAATGTACTTTACAGAAGTGCGTGTGGTAGACGAAGAATTCCTAGATGTAGAACCAGGCACTATTGGTGAATTTGTCATCAAAGGCGGAACGGTGATGAAAGAGTATTTCAACAAACCTAAAGAAACCGAAGAGGTTTTTAAAAATGGCTGGTTGCTGACAGGTGATTTAGCAACGATTGATGAAGATGGCTTTATCACACTTGTTGATCGGAAAGCAGATCGTATTATTTCGGCCGGAGAAAATATCTATTCAGTCGAAGTAGAACAAGTGATCAATAGCCACCCACAAGTAGCAGAAGCTGCGACTGTTGGCTTACCGGAAGAAGAATGGGGCGAGATTGTCGGTGTAATTATCGTACCGATCGAAGGCGAAACCATTGATGAAAATCAATTGATGGATTATTTTATGGAAAAACTACCTAGCTATAAAATTCCACGTAAATACTTGATCGCGGACTCGTTACCGCGAAATGCCACAGGGAAAATTATGAAATATCAATTACGCGAACTTCACATTAGTGAATTTGAATGGTTCCGCAACGTGCCAGAACGTCGTTATTGAACTTATAAAAATAGCTCCGTAGCCAAAAAGGCTGCGGAGCTATTTTAAGTTAAAGTTCAAGTAATAGAAGCTTCGTAAATGTTTTTAATTGATTTTTCTAGCATGGCGTTAAATTCTTCATCTGTTTGGCTAGCATTAACGCCTTCGGATAAAGCGCGCGAGAAGCTGGCGATTAAGCCTGTGTTCGCTGCTAGTTTTTTATTCGCGTCATCACGTTTATAGCCACCGGACAATGCGACTACACGAACTACGCGTGGGTGTTCAATCATTTCCTTGTAGTAGTTATCTTCTGTTGGAATCGTGATTTTGATCATTACGTTCTGATCTTCGTTCAATAAATCCAAATGCTTCAACATTTCTTCTTTTAGAATTTTTTCAGATTGTTCTTTGTCTTTGCTGTTAATGTCTACTTCGGGTTCAAGAATGGGCATTAAGCCAGCTGCCAAAATTTGTTTGCCGACATCAAATTGCTGTTCAACAACTTTTTTAATGCCTTCAGTATTGGCTTCTTTGATAACTGAACGCATTTTTGTGCCGAACACATTGCGTTCATTGGCACGTTGTAATACGTCATCCAAGTCAGAAATTAGCTTCATCACTTGAACGCCATTTTCTTCATCTGCCAGTCCTTTATCGACTTTTAAGAAAGGTACGACGCCTTTTTTTTGCCACAAGTAGTCAGGTGTATAGTGACCTTCTACTTTACGATTCATCGTCTGTTCAAAAAGAATAGCACCAATAATCGAATCTGAGTTAAATGACGGTGCTGTCATGACACGCGTACGCATTTCATGAATCAAGTCATACATTTCCTCTTCTGATGAGTACTGATCTTCTGATACGCCATAAAGTGCTAATGCTTTCGGCGTGCTTCCGCCACTTTGATCCAGTGCCGCAATAAAACCTTTTCCATTTTTTACGAAATCCATTTGTTCCTGATTCATCATCCCAGCCCCTTAACTAAATTTTTAAAACCCAATCTACTCATGTTAAAAAAATTACTTTAAAGAAACTCTTTCACTGAATAGTGTAACAATATAAAGAAGAAACTACAAAAAATTGATAATTGAGCCCTACTTACAGGTTTCCCTTTTGAACTTTCTGTAAACGTTCTTGTTTGTCACAGTTATGTCCCACAGAAGGTTTGATATGGACTATTCGTTGCCTTGGGAGGTTCTGTATAATCTTCTTGCTCTGCAGAGTGTGCATACGGATTAGCTAGAACTGCAAGGAGATTGTGCAACAAGCTATAGTCTTGTTGGAATTCAGCAGCAGCTAGTGCTTCTTCTACACGATGATTGCGCGGAATGACCGCAGGATTGTGATCGCGCATTAATTGCTGACTTTCTTGGAGCGACTCCTGTTGTCGTTCGAGACGCGCTTGCCAAGAGCGATGCCAGTTTTTAAACTCATTTGCGCTAAACAACTTGCTGTCATTTAGCTTATCGAATGTCAATGCTCGGAACGTATTGGTGTAGTCGGCTGCATGTGTGTGCATTAAGTTTAATAATGCTTCTGCTAACTCTGTATCCTCTGCTTCTTTAGTAAACAAGCCGAGCTTGTTACGCATGCCTGCAAGCCAATGGTTCTGGAACTGCTCGATATATGTGGTGAGTTCTGCTTGTGCCATGCGTACCGCTTCGTCAGGTGTATCGTGCAACAAAGGTAACAGACTTTCAGCAAAACGTGCTAAGTTCCAGCCGGCAATCATCGGTTGATTGCCATATGCATATCGGCCTTGAACATCAATCGAACTAAAGACGGTTTTCGGATCAAAGCTATCCATGAAAGCACAAGGGCCATAGTCAATTGTCTCACCGCTAATTGCCATATTGTCAGTGTTCATAACGCCGTGGATAAAACCAGCCAATTGCCATTTAGCGATTAATTCGGCTTGGCGTTTGATGACTTCTTGAAACAAGGCCAAGTACGGATTCGAAACAGCTGTTACATAAGGGAAATGTCGTTTTAGCGCATAATCAGCAAGTGCTTTCAACTCTTCTTTTGTACCAAATTTTGCTGCATATTGAAAAGTGCCAACACGCAAATGGCTGTCGGCGATGCGTGTCATAACAGCACCTGGAAGCGCTGTTTCACGTTGAATCATTTCGCCCGTTTCAACAACGGCTAAGCTACGTGTTGTCGGAATACCAAGTCCATGCATTGCTTCACTAATTAGATACTCACGAAGCATCGGTCTGAGTGCAGCACGCCCATCACCACTGCGTGAGTAAGGCGTTCTGCCAGAGCCTTTTAATTGAATGTCTAAACGATTACCAGTAGGCGTTAGTTGTTCGCCAATTAATAAAGCGCGACCATCGCCAAGCATCGTGAAATTACCAAATTGGTGTCCAGCATAGGCCTGTGCAAGGGGCATCGTGTCTTTTGGAACGGCATTTCCTGCAAGAATGGCAATGCCATCTTCACTTGTTAATTCCTCAGGGTTTAGTCCCAGTGTTGCCGCCAACTTTTCATTGAATATTACTAGCTTAGGTGCTGGCACCGGATTAACAGAAAACTTGCTAAAAAAAATTTCAGGCAAACGTGAATAGCTAGTGTCTAGTTGCCATCCGGTATGTGTAAGTTCTTTTTTACTCATTATCGATTCTCCTTCTTTAACTAGGGTTTACTTTCATTATACCCTCTTGAACAGACGAACATGTTTCAGCTGTTCGAGCAACCATTTAGAAGATCTGAAAGAGACAGCAGAGCTATGGTAATAAGGCAGGTTATCTCCACCAACACGCCATTTGGAGCGGACACATTAAACGGTTCGGCATTTCTGGAATTTGGAAAATAAGTGCTTGAGGTGCTGAATGCGGCACCGCAAGCTGAAATTGACGAAATGGTGCGGTTTTTTCAAACAAGGCTATTACGAATACATGAAAAAGAACCAGTGGATCGAGCTGAATAAACCAGCTGTCATGTAAGGACTTAATTATCTACTTCAAGTAAGTGTCTGAAAAACCCTAATAGTTATTGTCACAATCCATGTTAGTTTTGCATATCCAATCGTCCGAAAGCGTTTACTGATTTTCGGTGTGACAAACGAGATTACATGGTTGCTCTCATTTATTGGAGTAGTGTTTGCTTTTACAGCTAGTTATTGAATTATTTATCGCTTAACTTCTCGGGTTTATTACAGCATTGTTAAATAGATTAGAAAAAAATCAACCGGCTAGTGAACCTACAGTCTACTAGCCGATTTTTTGCAGATAAAACTAGGCTTGCAGGAGTCTTCAGATGGGTAAAGAACTAGAATAAGGAGGGATTTAGATGACGATTACAACTCAATTTCTATTCGAACCATTTACGTTTACATCTGGACTAACCGTTAAAAACCGAATTTTGATGGCACCGATGACCACTTCATCTTCGGATTCTAGTGGTGATGTCACAAAAGAAGAACTGATTTATTATAAACGCCGTGCTGAAAGTGGACTGGGTGCTGTTATTACTGCCTGTGCACATGTCGAACCACTTGGTGTAGGGTTTCCGAGTCCATTCGGAGCAGACAGCGATGACCGCATTGATAGCCTCACACGACTAGCTACAGCTATTCGTGAAGGCGGAGCTAAAGCCATTTTGCAGATTTATCACGCAGGACGTATGTCAAATGAAGACTTATTAAAAGGCAACAAACCAGTTTCAGCAAGTGCTGTAGCAGCACTACGTCCAAATGCCGCTACACCTCGAGAAATGAATTCTGAAGAAATTGAGGCAACAATTGAGGCATTTGGTGAAGCGACAAGACGTGCAATTGAAGCAGGATTTGATGGAGTGGAGATTCACGGTGCTAATACGTATTTGCTTCAGCAATTTTTCTCGCCGCATTCTAATAGACGCACCGATAAATGGGGAGGGGATATTGTTTCACGTATGAACTTTCCACTAGCAGTAATCGAATCGATCCAACAAGCCGTCAATAAGTATGCCGATCAACCATTTGTTGTAGGATATCGTGTTAGTCCAGAAGAAAGAGAAGAGCCTGGTATTACACTAGATGAGACATTAGCTTTCCTAACCGCTATTGTCGATCAAGGCGTTGACTATATTCACGTATCGGTCGGACGATTTTTTGGTGGCTCGATTCGCGAAGAGGATAGCCGCTCGCGTGTTGAAATTATTCAACAGCATATTGGCAGTCGTGTACCGGTTATTGGAGTAGGTGGCTTGCAAACACTAGATCATGTAAAAGAGGCATTAGAAGTTACTCCGTTAGTATCTCTTGGTCATGCGTTAATTATGGATCCTGACTGGCTCTCGAAAGTTCAAAAAAGTCGAGATGAGGAAATTTTTCAAGCAATCTATTTGAGTAAAAAACAACAGCTAGCTATTCCTGAAAACTTATGGAACATGGTGACGAATGCACCGGGTTGGTTCCGAGTCGAAGAGTAATGCAAATGTGAGCGAAGTAAGTAGAATGAACTTCTCAAAAATAGCGTGACCTGGAATTTATCCGGGTCGCGCTGTTCTAGTTGTAGATAAAACGTGTCAAACGATTTTCCGACCGCTGCGGCCTAACGCATAATAAATGCCGTGCTGAAGGCTTTGAAGGGATTCAAAGTTTTTTAAGCTGTTTTGTGACTGCGCAATCACTATTGCCAGTTCAGGTGAAATGCCGACCAAAATGACTTCCGTTCCTAAAAGTCTTGCAGAAGCTCCAAGTTTATCGATTAAGGAAGCTGTATGTTCTGTAATCTGCTGATTTAAACCAGTCAAATCAACTAATAAGTATTGAGCTTTGTGTTTTGGAAGCTCACTTAAAGTTTTAACGATTAAATCTTCTGTCCGTTGTTCATCATAACTACCAATCATCGGTACGACAATAATGCCTTCAAGCACAGGAATAATCGGAGAAGAAAGCTCTCGGACTAAATTTTGCAGTGATTTTGTATGCTCGTCTACGAGTGCTTCCAGTTTTTGAATTTGATCAGCTTCTTGTTTCCGAGACAGCTCGCGAATGTTTTGCTGAACGGTTACTTCGGAAGGGAAATATTCGACGACGCTATAAGAGGTACTATCGTTTTGATACTGAATGGTTTTATACCAGAAGTTGATACCAAACAGACCTGTCAATACACCCGCATAATGAGAAGGGACGAATATGCCTTCTGCGCCTTTGTTATTCAACAAGTTCATTTTATATTCCCAGTCGTTTTGGATATGTAATGTAAAGGTGTTGTGTTTAGTGTCCATTTTGACGATTGCAACTTTTCCCCAACCAGCAGGAGCATATGTATTGGAAATCCATTCGACAACGTTAGACGTGTCAATTTGTTTTAAGCTTTTAAATCCTTCGCCGACAATAACTCCTTGGCGGAATCCTGTTGTTTCTAGTACAAGTTGTGTTGCTTCCACACCTGAAATGTCTTTGATCGTATCAAAAAAAGTTTCCATGGCAGAAATCCAAAAGAAAACAACATCTCTACCTTCAAAAAGCGCTTCTCCTGTTTCTAAATTCCATTGTAATTCAATGCCACCAACAACTTTATTTATTTTGCTCATGTTATAAATTCCTCCATTATAGTAAAATTGGGGTAAAGAACAAAAATCACAAACTGCCTTTAACTATTCCCCAAACAACAAAAATTATGTCTCATTAAAAAACTATTTATAGCACGAATAATCGGAAATAAATGCCATCAGCTTTTAACTTAGTCGTTTAAAGGGATAAACAACAGTTGTGAGCTTTTCCGACACGTCCCAAAGCTTGCGAGAAATTTCAGAATCAGTTGCATTGTCGTGAGGTGTTCCTAACGTGGGATAGCCTCTTCGTTGAAACTGGGCAACTGGCCCGATGTATTCGCCTCCTATAAGGCTGGTTTCAGTCGCAGCATAAATTGCTGACAGTGCTCCCATACTAGGTGATTGAAGAAAAAGGTTAGCGACACGTTTAACAGTAGCTGGAATTTCCCAACTGCCAAGTTTTAAAATATTGGTGGCAGAAACACCAGGATGACAAGCCACGCTAATTGTCTGACAGCCATGTTCTTTAAAGCGCTTATCTAACTCTAGCGCAAAATATAAATTAGCTAACTTGCTTTGGTTATAGAATTTTTTTGCCTGATAACCCTTGGATCCATCAAGGTTATCAAAGTCGATTGTGCCGCGGCTATGTGCTCGACTGCTAACAGTCACGACACGTGAACCGGCAGTGTTTGTTAGTAAAGGCAAAAGCAAACCTGTCAAAGCAAAATGGGCAAGATGATTGCTGCCAAACTGCAGTTCAAAGCCGTCTGTCGTTTTTGAAAAAGGAGGTGCCATAATTCCTGCATTGTTAATTAACAAATCTAGTTTATCGAAGGCTTTGCTGAATTGTTCAGTAAACTTCCGAACCGTTTCAAGGTCAGCCAAATCCAGCTTCATGACATCAATTTGAGCAGAAGGATAAAGGGCCAGTAAAGTCGCGCGCGCTTGAGCTCCTTTTTTCGTATTGCGGACAGCTAGAATAACTTGTGCGTCCAGTGCTAGCAGACCTTTTGCCGTTTCAAAGCCGATACCGCTATTGCCACCTGTGATGATGGCTGTTTTTCCTATGAGCAAAGTAACACTTCCTTTGTTTCTAAGACTGGAGTTGCTGTTTATTATTTTAGCCGTTTTATGAACGATTTGGAATCTTTGCTAATAAAAAAGTGTATGGTTTTTATTATTTATTCGTTGAGCTGAGCGGTAGAATGGAGAGAGATCTATAGAGGTTTCGATTCGTATACTGAAGAAATGAGGTTAGGTAAATGGGGTATGTAGAAGAATTGCGAGCGGTGGTGGGGCATAGGCCATTGATTCTCGTTGGTTCTGTCGTCGTAATTGTTGATGAAGAAGGCCGTTTGCTGCTAGAAGAAAGGAAATTTCCAGAAGGTTTGTGGGGGCTTCCCGGTGGACTGATGGAACTCGGGGAATCTACAGAAGACACAGCCAAACGAGAAGTCATGGAAGAGACTGGTTTAGCGATTGACGAGTTGAAATTGATCAATGTCTACTCCGGGCCCAAGCATTTTGTAGTAGCCAAAAATGGCGATGAGTTTTATGTGGTCACGACGGCTTATTATTCAAATAAATTTCACGGTGAATTGATTGTTGATCAAAAAGAATCGTTGAGCTTTAAGTTTTTTGGTCCAGACAAATTGCCAGATAGACTGGTCGGTAGTCACCGCGTCGTAATCGAAGACTACCTTAACAACTCTAACCACTCTGTCAGAATAATAGTTACTAAATGATAAAGAAATAATCTTTAAAGCAAAGAAAAAAGCCACTTTCAGTTTATTAATGAAAGTGGCTTCTCTTATAATCAGGCTTTGCTGAAGTCAAATTGGACACCTGTCAGCTTTTCTGACACTTCCCAAAGTTTTTGAGAAACTGCATGGTCACTAGCCGATGCATGAGGCGTGTCTAACGTTGGATAGCCCTTACGTTGACCTTTGCCATCAGGACCAATATACTCGCCGCCTGTAAGTCGTAAATCGGTAGCTGCATAAATAGTCGGCAAAGCACCCATAGCTGGAGGTTGCAAGAAGTTATGCATGAGCGACTTCATCAGTTTGGGGGCATCTCGTTTACCGAATTTAAAAAGATTGGTCGCAGAAATTCCGGGATGGCAAGCAATACTCATGGGTTGCAGATTATGCTCTTTCAAGCGTTTATCCAATTCCTGCGCAAATAGTAGATTTGCTAGTTTACTTTGACCGTAAAACTTCATGGCTTTGTAGCCTTTTGTACCGTCGAGATTATCGAAGTCGATTTTAGCCCCTTTATGAGCAAGGCTACTGACAGTTACGACGCGTGAATGTGGTGTTTTTTTTAGTACAGGTAGCAACAGCCCTGTTAACGCAAAATGACCAAGATGATTACTACCGAATTGCAGTTCAAATCCGTCTTTGGTTTTTGAGTAAGGCGGTGTCATGACACCAGCATTATTAATAAGTAAATCGAGTGAATCATACTGGTTTGTAAAACTCTCTGCAAATGATCGAACGCTTGCAAGATCTGCCAAGTCGAGTTTTATTACGGTTACAAGTGCTGCGCTATTCGCATCAAGAATCGAATTGCGAGCAGCCTTTCCTTTTTCTAAATTGCGCACAGCCATAATGATTTGCGCGCCGCGGTCTGCAAAAACTGTAGCTGCTTCTAAGCCGATACCGCTATTGGCTCCTGTAATGATGGCTGTCTTTCCGGTTAACTGTTTCAAGCGATCAGCTCCTGAATAATGTCATTTGTCGTATGATAAAAATACCATGTTGTAGCTTATGTAACAAATGGTAGGATTCAAAGAACTTTTTTCACATATATTTTACTGAAAAAGGGTAGAGGTAAGTATTACAATGAAGTAGGAGCGATAAGATGAAAAAAAATGAAAAAATGGCCGGCTTAGCTTTTTTATTGCTGCTCGGTGGATTAGGTCTAGCTGCTTTATTTATTGCGTTGTTTACAGAATTAGCTGAAGAAGTAATAGATAAGGAAGTCGCTCAATTTGATAACTTTATTATTAACGGAATGGAAGCCAGAGCAAGTGAAACTTTAGATAAAGTCATGTTTGTCTTTACCGAAATGGGATCAGTTTGGTTTTTGACAGTGTTATCTCTCGTAGTATTAGGCGTACTAGGATTCAAGATGAAAGACAAATGGGGTGCGTTATTTTTTGTCATTGCAGTCGGAGGCGGTTCGCTTTTAACGGTGTTATTGAAAAATCTATACGTCCGTGAACGTCCAAGTATTAATCCCGACATAGACGCAATCGGCTACAGCTTTCCAAGTGGCCATTCGATGGGATCATTGATTTTTTATGGCTTTGTCATTTATTTGGTCATACGCACACAGCACCGGCCTTGGATCAAATGGATGACCGTTGCTCTTTTAAGCGCTCTCATTATTATGATTGGCAGTAGTCGAATCTATCTCGGTGCTCATTTCCCAAGTGATGTGTTGGGAGGCTATATGGCAGGGCTAATTTGGCTAATATTAAACTTAGTCGCATTAGAATGGATTCAGTGGCATGGTAGAAGTTCAGTGCCGCCAGTTCATGCGTTGCGTAAACTGTTAGGACCATTGTATAGAACCGTACGAACAAAAATACCTTTTTTCAATAAGTAAACTAAAAGAGAAATCTGAGGAAATAGTTTGCTAACCACACATTGCCTACAAAAGCAGTATGTGGTTTTTTGCGTTAACAATTTTAACTAGTGGGTATTGAATAATATTGAATGGAAAGAAGGGATAGGATGAATCGAATATTTGGAATTCTGGTGGCAGTAGGTGTACCTTTGACGATCATCGGGTCTTTTCTCGATTGGCCAAGCATTGCTATGTTTTTTATTTGCTCTATAAGTGTTGTGGCATTATCAAGTTTCATGGGAAGAGCAACAGAAAGTTTGGCAATTGTTAGTGGTCCTCGTATCGGAGGATTGTTAAATGCCACATTTGGAAATGCGGTCGAATTGATCATCTCCATTTTTGCGTTAAAGGCCGGTTTAATTGGTGTGGTTTTAGCTTCTTTGACGGGTTCTGTACTGGGGAACCTTTTGCTGGTTGTTGGTTTATCGTTTTTTTGTGGAGGCATTAAGTTTAAACGGCAGATGTTTAATGTTCATGACGCTTCGCATAACTCGGGTTTATTGATTTTTGCAGTTGTCGTAGCATTTGTCATTCCTGAAATTTTTTCAACCACAATGACTGAAACTGAGACCATTCAGTTGAGTGTTGGCATCTCAATTATTATGATTCTTTTGTATTTGGCTGGGCTCTTTTTCAAACTGGTCACTCACCGCGGCGTTTATAGTCATGCAGATGTAAAACAAGATTCGGAGCCTGAAGAGCCGGAATGGTCTAAAAAGAAGGCGATGGTTATTCTGCTTATTGCTACTATGATTGTGGCGTATGTTTCTGAAAATCTGGTTCATACTTTTGAAGAAGTAGGAGAGCAATTTGGCTGGTCGGAATTGTTTATTGGTGTTATTATTGTGGCGATTATTGGAAACGCAGCTGAACACGCTTCGGCACTTATCATGGCCATGAAGAACAAGATGGACGTAGCAGTAGAAATTGCTATTGGATCCACGCTGCAAATCGCCATGTTTGTAGCGCCAATACTTGTCATCATTTCTTTGTTCATGCCGCAGCAAATGCCACTAGTTTTTACGGTTTCAGAGCTAGTCGCAATGATTACCGCAGTATTTCTTGCCATTAATGTTATGAACGATGGAGAGTCGAATTGGTTTGAAGGCTTAACGCTACTTGCCGCTTATCTCATTATGGGCATTGGATTTTATTTGTTGTAAAGTTCTGGTCATTTAAAAAACAAGCTATGACCGAAAGACTTTTTCGGTCATAGCTTATTTTAATGGCAAAATGTAATTACTCAAATCTAGTCAAATTTCACTGGATTGTTTCAAAGCTCTTTTTGATTTCTTCATTACTAAAATGACCGGTCTGGCTTTTAACAAGTGTGCCATCCGAACTGATATAGACGGATGTTGGATAGCCGAGTACGCCATATTCATCGAAAAATGTACCGCCTTCATCTAATAATACCGTAATATTTTCTGCATTTGGAAACCCTTTAAACCATTTAGTAAAGGATTCGCTACTTTTTTCAGCGTTAGAGCCTGGCGATACAACGGTCAATACCTCGAAATCAGTTTCTTCACCAGCTAATGTATTTAGTTCTTCCATACCGCTCAAACAAATAGAACACCAAGAAGCCCAAAATTTTATATAAACTTTTTGTCCAGCATAGTCTGCAAGGTTTTGTTTGTTTCCTTCCAAATCGAGCAATTCAAAAGAAGGAGCTAGATTTTTAGTGTTTGCTTCACTTTCTGGTGAAGAACTCGAACATGCGCCTAATCCAAGAACTATGGTAAATAATAAAATTATTTTTAAAAATGTTTTCATCTTGACCATCCTCTACAATCGATTGCTTACTACTTTACTGTAGTGACATCATATAATGAAAATCTAATAAAATACATTCAGACAACTTGATAAACGCCCATCTTCATGTGAAAATGGGCGTTTTGTTAGTTGTTAGCATTTTTTATTTTTTGTAACGCATTTTTTTGAATGATCAAATCAGAAGCACGGAGTTGTTCTGCCGCGACGTTACTGAATTTGTTACAAGACTCATCAGGAACTGTTTCCCCTAACATGACATTGTAACAGCTTCCGTTTCCGGCAGGTTGTGTTAAGTCAGGTTTGAAATACAGGTCTTCAAAACGGAAAGACCCATCTCGAAAAATAGTTAAATTGCTGTCTTCGTCCATTAATGATTGACCAAGCATATAAGGCGGCGCAATCCCGATAAGATCAAGAATGGTTGGGGCAATATCAATTTGACCACCAACACTATCATTGATGCCTCCTTCTTTGGAATGAGGTGGTTTAATGAAAAGTGGCACTCGACGATCAAGTTCGAACAACTCTATCTCTGTTTTAGCATTCAACTCTTTCGCCATTTCACTGTCTTTTTGAGTGAGTCCACTATCATGGTCTCCATAAAAAACAATTAGTGAGTCGTCCCACATGTCTTTTTGTTTTAACTGTTCAATCATGGTGCCCACTGCACCGTCTACATAATGAACCGTTTCGTAATAACCTTTTAGTAAGGGATCCTCATAACCTGTGAAATCCAATTCTTTAAACTGTTTAGGAATGGTATAAGGTGTGTGACTAGAAAGTGCAACCATAAATGCAAAATACGGTTCTGTTAACTGCTCAGTAAGCTCAATGGAAGTAGTTAAAAAAGTTTCGTCATTTACAGCCATGCCAATGTCTTGTTCATCGGGGAAATCAGGACGGCTGAAAAATTGATTAAAGCCGATATTTTCGTAAACTGTATCTCGGTTCCAAAAGTCTTTTCGAAATGCATGCATTGCTGCAGTGTCATATCCGGCGTTCTTTAGTAGCTCTGGCAAAGCGCTAAACTCGTTTTCTTCTGCGTACTGTGTATAAACAGATCCTGATTTCAAAGGATATAATGAAGTTAAAGTAATAAACTCTGCATCAGAAGTCCGCCCTTCATGTGTTTGATGATAAAACGATGGAAAAAACTGCGCTTCTTTTTTTAATGCATTTAAATGAGGTGTTAATTCTTGACCATTTACTTGATGATCAATTACAGACGTTTGAAACGATTCTAATTGCACGACAATAATATTTGGTTTTTCTGAATCGGATACAGTAAAAGGGGTCTCGGGATTCACTTTCTGAATCAATGCTTCGTCTGCTGCTGACAAGTGATCATCTCTTAAAAAAGAGCCAACTCCACGAGCAAAGTCCAGTCCGTGATAACCCCAAAAGCCGAGTTGATAGTATTCACGCATATTTGAGATAGACTCATCAACAAGCCATTTTTCCTCATCGTTATAATTTATTGCAAGCGGCATTACAACAATAACCAGTCCTAAAACAAAGCCAGCTCCTGCGAAGATTCGTTTGCTTTTTTGTGTTACGACTTCTTGTTTTGTACGCATAATAAAAAGAATAAAAGAAAAAAAGAGCAAATCAGCAAAAAAGAAAAAGTCTTTCGTTTCGATTAATGTCAAAAAACCGCCACCAACGTCACTCATCTGTGTAATGTCAGAAAGCAAGGCAATCGAAAGAAAATCAGTAAAATAACGATAGTACCAAAGATCCGAGACTAATAAGGTGCTATGTAAAAACAACAAGATCAACAAAATCCAAGATCGTTTCTTTTTACTGACGAGTAAAGTCCAGCTAGACAATACAACAATGGAAGCAAGATTGAGAAAGAAGAAACTAAAAGAGAAAACCGTTTCTGCGTATATGCTGAATAACCACATTTTTGAAATAGATAATACTAAGTAAAGCCAGTATTCTGGGGATTTCATCAGGCACCTCCGGATAAGTTTTTCTGTTTTACGAATGAAAATAATGAGTGCAAAATGCTTGATCAACATTTTTATAAAAACAGAACTATTATTTTTAAGATACCACTAACAGAGAGAGTAGAAACCTAGAGATAGCCATGTTCAAATAAACAAGAAAGGCGTTTTTCAGTTTAACTACATAATGATAATGGGTATTTATAAAGGAAGAGGTATAATCATTTACGTAAATGAGGATAGTAAGGAGTGTTGGCAATGACATCACCAAAGAAGACGTCAGCTAATAACCAATCAGAAAAAATAGCTTGCAAGTATCCAGTCTATCCTATAGGTCAAAATTTTTTCGTAGATTTTGGAAGTCAGGAGTCGATTTATGGAAACTGGCAAGTCGCAGAAAACGACAATGCGCCATTTTATATGTGTCGCCGTGTTTTTGAAAGTGGAAACGTATCTAGAAGAAAATCAGCGGATCATTACCGACAGTTTTTTGAAGCCGAAATTCATTATGCTTTGAATAAGGTATAGTTCTGAAAAATTAATCTCTATAGAAAAAACGCCTCCTTTAAAGTAAGCGTTTTTTACGTCTTTGTTTAAGATATAAAAAAAGAGATAGATTAGTTGAATTTTTGATGTATTATAAAAGTATTACATCGGAGAGTAAGGTGATCTATCAATGAAAGCAAAACAACAAGAGATTGAAATACCTTTTCTATTAGCACTTGTTCCATTAGTTGTTATGATCACTGTAATGGCCATCACAATTATTGTCTTTGAAGGAAGTCCTCATGTGCCTTTAGCTGTAGGAGCAATTGTTGCAGCAATTATTGCATGGCGTTTTGGGTATAAATGGGAAACAAT
The DNA here is from genome assembly GCF_001186155.3 of Planococcus versutus. NCBI lineage: Bacteria > Bacillati > Bacillota > Bacilli > Caryophanales > Caryophanaceae > Planococcus > Planococcus versutus. Next base: position 800,305 of record NZ_CP016540.2, read on the forward strand.
CGAAGAAGGGGCTTATAAAGGAATTCGTCTTGCTCTTCCTGCTATTTTGATTATTATTGTTGTAGGCATGATTATTGCTTCGTGGATTGGCGGAGGTATTATCGCAACCATGATTTATTATGGTTTACAAATTATTACCCCTTCCTTATTTTTAATGACAATCTGTATTATTTGTGGAATTGTTGCACTCGCTATTGGGAGCTCATGGTCTACTATGGGGACAATTGGCGTAGCGGGTATGGGTATCGGAATCAGTATGGGTATTCCAGCTGCTATGGTAGCAGGAGCTGTTATTTCAGGTTCTTATTTTGGCGATAAAATGTCGCCATTATCGGATACAACAAATCTAGCAGCAGGCATCACAAATACTAATTTGTTTGAACATATTAAACATATGCTCTATACAACAGTTCCTGGTCTGATTATCGCATTAATCGTTTATTTTTTCCTCGGTCGTCAATTTGCTGGATCAGCTATTGACCAAGGTAATATTGAAGCGATTTTAGCAGCTTTAGATAGTAACTTTTTAATTTCACCTTGGTTGTTATTAGTACCTGGAGCAATCATCGTGTTGGTTGCATTTAAAGTACCTGCTTTACCAGCATTGATTATCGGCGTCTTTCTTGGCTTTATGTGTCAAATCTTTGTACAAGGCGGAAACGTTGGAGATTCAGTTAATACACTGCATGACGGTTATGCTATTGTTTCTGGCAATGAAATGGTTGATGAGTTGTTTAATCGCGGAGGAATCGCATCTATGATGTTCACCGTCTCTTTAACTATTTTTGCGATGGTTTTAGGAGGCATACTCGAACAGACAGGTATGTTGAGAGCCATCGTTAAACAGATTTTAAAAGTCGCAAAAACAGCAGGTAGTTTGATTGCTGCTACGATCGTGTCTGCATTTTTTACAAATGCAACAGCTTCAGAGCAGTACATTTCCATTCTCATTCCAGGTAGAATGTATGCGAGAGCTTATCAAGACCAAGGCTTGCATTCAAAAAACCTTTCGCGTGCACTCGAAGACGGTGGAACATTGACGTCACCATTTGTACCTTGGAACACATGTGGTGTCTTTATTTTAGCCACTTTGGCTGTACATCCATTTGCATATGCACCTTACGCAGTACTCAATTACACCGTACCGATAATTGGCATTATTATGGGATTGGTTGGTTACAAAGTTCAATTTTTAACAAAAGAAGAAATGGATCAGCTGAAAACAAACCAGCGACGCGTCGATAATGAAAATGAATTGGTGGATGGCGTTTAATTTTTCATTCATAAATAAACAGATAAAAGCGAGCATCTTCTTTTTGGAATCAAAAGAAGATGCTCGCTTTTATTAATGACTCGATTAGGTAGAGAAAGTACATTTCTTACCAAAACAAGTAGTCAATTATTCTTTGCTGCGGTCGATGCCATATAACAGCCAAGGTGAAGGCAAATCAAAAGGATGATTGCTTGGTAATTGGCTTACTTGTGAAGGAGTTAAATCCATCCAAATAAATGGATTTGTTTTGACTTGTTCACTTAACTTACTCTGTGCCAGTGAAATGGTTTCCCACAATCCGGCTTGGTATGAAATGTCGTCCCATGGGTAAACAACATGTAAATAATATTGTCGTTTATAATCTTTTTTGGTGATTAGTACTCGGTCTTCCTGCGCATTTTCAAAAAATGACCATTCGGTTAATTTGGCGTCGGTAAATAAGTTTTCAGTAGATGGAAATGCGTAATAGCATTCATAAGGAAATACAGCACCTTTGTTCGTATAAAGCTGGTCGATCCATTCTCTTTTATGTGATAGCTCTGTAAGTTCTCTCCAATAAGAGCCATTCTTTTCAAGTAAAGAGACCTTTGTTGAAATAGCACTAGATAATGTAGATATTTCTTTGAGACCCAGTTTATCCAACACGCGACGAGCAGCTGTATTTTCTTCTTGCGTATTGGCACCAATCCATTGAATGGCAGGAAGGGCAAAGCTTTGTTCCAATACATGAGCCATCAATTGTGTGGATAAATTATTGCCACGGTAGCGCAAATCACTGCGCATTCGACCAAGCATTATGTAATGCTCAGCGAAAATCGTGTAGCCTCCAATACTCGCAAGCTGATTGTCGACGAACAAACCGTATAAACGGCTAGAGCCACCAGATATTCTTTTGTATACTCGGAGCAGGTAATCATCTGCAATTCCTGTCTCCATCTCCTCTAAAAAATGTAAATCATCCAGCTGAAGCTGTCGAATAGAAGTTTTCATAATAGACCACCTTTGACGTAAGTTAAAATCGCTATATGTATTATATACAACAATATTACTGCGTTACATGCAAGTAAGAATCTTATTTATAGAAAACAAAAGCTAGCGTTATCTTTTAGTTGTTCATTTGTGTATAGTAGATATAGCTAAATCGACAGTTTAAAAAAACCATTAAATTTCACTATTGTAATAAGGAGGCCAATCAAGTGGAAAAAGAAATTATAGCTATTCAAGATAAGCAACAGTTATCGAAAGGCGACCACATTTTTTATTATGTAGAAGACTTAACTAGTTATATTGATAATGCCATTTCGTATGTCGAAGAAGGTATTAAACAAGGAGACCAAGTGCTATTTGTTGAAAATGAACGTCTTTTCCCAAAAATAGTAGCTCGTCTCGAAGAGTTTCTTTCTGAAGAACAATTACAAAATATTCATTACGTTAATAATTTTACCTTTTATTGGCGAAACGGCAATTTTCATCCACCAACGATTTTAAAACATTTTTCTAGTTTGATTGATCCTCTTGTAGAGAAAGAATTGAGTTTTCGAACTTGGGGACATATCGAGTGGCGAGATAATGATGAACTTACTAAAGAGCTTAACGAATATGAACAAGCAATTAATGAGCTGATTCCGCAAATTCAAGCGATTTCGGTATGTGCTTACGATGCTTCCCGTCTTACCGTTTCACTGAAAGAATTATTGATTAATTGTCATGATTTCTTAATGACAGATGGTGAAATTTCTCCACTTGCAAAATAAGGATGTCGAAAAAAAGAATCTCTCCATTGGAGTAGATTCTTTTTTTGAAGAAGAAGATACCTCTTTCTTTACTTATCAGAATATTGACAATAGTATAAAAGAGAATAATATATGAAGTAACCAAGTTTCTATATAAACATGTTCTAAACATCAAAAGCCTACGAGTTGAAAAGGAGGATAACGTAAATAAATCGGTTAGAAAGAGTGACAGAAATAGCGTTGAACAGAAAATTTTTATTTTGATATTCAAAAATCATAAGAGAAAAGGGTGGAATTATGCAAATCAAATCTGCAGTATTAAGAGAAATTGGAGCTGAAGCTCCTTATGAAAAAAGTCAACCAATTCATATAGAAACAATAGAATTGGACCCTCCTGAAAAAGGTGAAGTACTCATTCAAATAAAAGCAGCCAGTTTATGCCATTCCGATTTATCAGTAATAAATGGCAGTAGGCCACGGCCAGTACCAATGGCTCTTGGCCACGAAGCAGCAGGTATAGTTGTAGAAATAGGAGATGATGTATTCGACTTAGAAGTTGGAGATCATGTTGCCTGTGTATTTGTCCCAAGTTGTGGGCATTGTGGTCCGTGTCGTGAAGGGCGTCCTGCTTTATGTGAACCAGGAGCAGTTTCTAATACAGCAGGTACTTTATTGAGCGGGGGAAACCGTCTTCATAGTGGAACGGAAACCATTAATCATCATTTAGGCGTATCGGCTTTTTCGGATCATGCAGTAGTATCGAGAAATTCGATTATCAAAGTGGATAAAGAAATTCCTTTTGAAAAAGCAGCGTTATTTGGCTGTGCCGTTATAACAGGCGTGGGTGCAGTAGTTAATACGGCAGCGATTAAGCTTGGAAGCACAGTAGCAGTAGTAGGTCTTGGCGGTGTTGGTCTTAGTGCTTTGTTAGGAGCGATTGCTGCGGGGGCTAGTCATATCGTGGCAGTCGATATTAATGAGACAAAACTCAAACAAGCAAAAGAACTAGGTGCTACCGAAGTTTATAACTCAAAAAACGAGAATGTTATCGAACAAATCCGCAAAGCAACAGGAGGAGGACTAGACTATACATTCGAAACGGCGGGTGCTGTTCAAGCGCTAGAAGTTGCTTATAGTATTACAAAACGAGGAGGGACAACTGTTACTACTGGTTTGCCTCACCCAGACAATAAATTTTCTTTTCCCTATGTTTCCTTGACGGCCGAAGAACGAACGCTTAAAGGCTCGTATGTGGGTAGTTGCGTACCAAGTCGAGATATTCCTCGCTATATGAGTTTGTTTCAACAAAATCGATTGCCTGTTGATAAACTGATTACTGATTTTATTACATTAGATGAGATCAACAAAGGGTTCGATCTTTTAGCAAAAGGCGATTCATCGCGAATTATTATGAAGTTTTAAGTAGCCCCAATAAATGAAACAAATCGCAATCCAAAATAGGATTGCGGTTTTTCTATGATCGGTTAGAATTGCGCTCGATGTGGGTATGTTAAAAAGAGACACGTGAAGATGCAGCATAGAGGAGGCAAAGCATGGATACTCAAAAATTCATTGTTAAACAAGATGAAAAAATAAAACTGTCACACTACTTAACGACAGATGACAATAGATATAGCGAAAAAGAGTTGACCGAAAAACTAATTCCGGAAAGCCTTGAAAAATTAAAAAAATTACATATGAAGTTGCATGCCCAAGAACAAAAAGGAATCGTTGTTGTGTTGCAGGCAATGGACGCGGCGGGAAAAGATGAAACAATCACCTATATCTTTTCTAACTTAACAGCACAAGGTCTAAAAACAACATCATTCAAAAAACCTTCTGATGCAGAACTTGCACATGATTACTTATGGCGTTTTCGAGAAGGCATGCCAGCAAGAGGACAGATTGGAATTTTAAATCGTTCTTATTACGAAGAAGTAATTGCACCGAGAGTTCATGATTTGCTTGGAGACACGCCGCTTCCTGATGAACTAATCGATGACGACATTTGGAATGTTCGTTATCGCCAAATCAATGATTTTGAACGATATATGTCTGAAAATGGATTCCCAGTTGTGAAGTTCTTTTTCAATATGTCATTCGATGAACAACGTCGTCGCTTGCTCGAACGCATGAAAAATCCAGAGAAAAACTGGGAATTCTCATTTAATGATGTAAAAGAACGTGAATATTGGAATGGTTATCAAGAGATTTTTGAAGATGTATTGAACAATACATCGACAGAACATGCACCTTGGTATGCGCTTCCTGCTGATGACGAATGGTTTTCGAGATATATTGTTGCAGAAGTAATGGTGGAAGTGTTAGAGAAAATCAATCCTTACTATCCTGAAATTAAAGGGGAAGAAAAAGAGCGATTGGAAAAAGCAATTCGTAAATTAGAAGAAGAGTAGAATGCGATGGAACTCTCCTAGAAAATTTCGAACAGTCTATGAACAAAAGCAGAAAGGCTTGCATTCTTAGCCCAAATGCTACTATAATATGAAACGTTGGTTCACCATAAAAAAGAAAATTTTATTCGCTTTCTCGTAGTTTTTAGTTGAACAAAAATTACATTCTGATAAATAATCTTAAGGTGACGTGCAAATGCACGCCCTTTTTTTGTGGCATGAACAAAATAGACTGACTGAGATTTTCTTTAGGATTGGAGTTTAATTATGAATAAATGGATGAGATTATTAATTGTTTTTATTTCTTCGATTGTTTTGGGAGTAGCATTTAATATGTTTTTACTGCCACATGCAATATTGGCAGGTGGAGTAACAGGCATCGCGATGATGCTGGGATTGGTAACACCTTTAAACGCAGGGATCTGGATGATTTTGTTGAATATCCCAATTTTGATTATAGGGTGGATGAAACTCGGTAAGAATTTTATTGCTAACAGCTTGTTTTCAGTTATCGTGACATCAATTTCGATGTTGTATATTCCAGTTGTCAAAATAACGGAAGATGCCTTGCTTTCGACTGTTTTTGGCGGAGTGATTGCCGGAGCTGCAATGGGAATTATTATTCGTTACTATAGTTCGACAGGTGGATTTGATGTTATTGGCTTATTGTTATCGATGAAACGAGATATCCCACTCGGTGCGCTTGTTTTTGTCCTTAACAGTGCAGTTGTTTTTGTTTCTGGTTTTGTTTTCTCATGGGAGTTGGCGATGTATACTATGGCTTCGATTTATATTTCAGGACTTGTCATTGACCGCGTCCATACCCGTCACATTAAACTCAGCTTGATGGTTGTAACGAGTCAAGGCGATGCTGTCAAAAAAGAGTTGCTTGATAATTTATATCGCGGTATCACAGTAGTAGATGGCGAAGGGGCTTATTCAGCAGCTAAAGTAAAAGTTCTTTATAGTGTCATTAGTCGTCATGAATTGGCTTTCGTACGTCCATTGATTAAAAGAATCGATCCAAACGCGTTTGTCAGCATTAGCGAAACGATGGAAGTCATGGGGAACTTCAGAAAAGATGATAACTTCATGAAAACACCAAATTTAAAAAACTCTTCAGTACAATAACTGAAGAGTTTTTTTGTGCGAAAGTATAGAGACATTATTGAAATAGTAGGTAATCCGCTTCTGAAACAAATTCGTTGCTAATATCGATAAATAAATAACAGTCACCAGATAATGGGAAACTAAATGTGCGTATCATTTTAGTTGTTTCAATATCTGAATACACGTCTGATAAAATGCCACGATTCCACGTTTTCATTTGCATCACGTTTTCAAGGAAATAAGGCCGGAATGCCCAATGCGAGCCGAAATGCTCAGATTCGAAAACCCAAAGCTTTTCTCGTTTTTGAAAATTAGAAGATACTTGTCGACCGTCGCTATTGCAGATATACAAACGGAAACTTTCTTTATCAAAAGACTGCGACACAGATTCAATAAATCGATCTGCTGTTTCAGGTCCCTGCCATTTTGACAGTACTTTTTTTAGTTTTTCTTCTAAACTATCAGTGAAGGCATAACGCTTTTCAATCGAAAGCTTTTCTCTCTGGACAAATACAGTAATTTTTTCTCCTACATCGTATGAAGTGAAATGAGTTGTTGGAATTTCAAAATTTGGTTTTGCTAAATGAAGTCCTTGGTAAAAATGACCTCCGTTTTTCCAAGCAAAATACAATTGGTAATTGTCTTCAATGTTTTCGTAAGAAAGTTTTGCACCTATTCTTCGGGCCAATACCGTTAAGGTTTGAATAACATCTTGAAATGCACCGGGATTGGCATTGCGAACAAGATTTGTATCAATTTTCAAAATATGAGGTCGAAGTTGACGAATTCGATCAATATTAGAGCTCTTTGCTCCTACATGATCTACGGCAATTTGAATGCCATAAGTTTTATAGTACATCAATAGATGGTGAAGTACATCGAAGTCCTCATCAAATTCATGTTCAGTGATTTCCAAAACAATTCGATTCATAGAAAATCCGTTTTTTTGATAAGTTTGAAGTGTCGCTAAAAAGTCTTCACCGCTATTGATGAGTAATTGTTTAACATTTCGATTGATAAATAATAATCCTTGACTGTTAGAATGGAGCATTTGATCAATAGCTAATTTGAGTAAATGATTATTGACTTCAACTTTGTATTCATCAGGTACATCGTTATCTTGAAAAAATCCCCGCAAGCTTAGCCAATTATCTTCAAAATTGAAACGACCCAAAACTTCGTAACCGATTACGATATGTGAGACGGCACTAATAATCGGTTGAAAAGCAGGCTTTACTTTAGTCAGATCTTCAATAATATCTAGTGGATCCATAGTAATTACTCCTTTGCTGAAAAATCTATCGAGTATGTGGACTTTTATATGAGTCTAAAAAAGAAAATGACTGCACAAATTCACGCTTGGTAAGTATGTTCCTTAGTGAAATGTTGTTGTGTATCAACCAACTGGTTCTTTTCTTGTCAATAGGACTGTCATGACATGCCATTCTCTTTTCTAAAAAGTAGAGTGCTATCGATTTTAAATTTGGAGATTGAAAAAGTATGTATCCCTTTAGTATAGATGAATAGGGAGTAAAAAGAAATGTAGAGTAAGCTAGGTAGTCACTAAATTAGAAACGGTTTTAGCACTCGCATTTTTACGATCATTTAGCCTGTATGATAAAACAGTGATAAGTTTAGTGCTATACAATAAAGAAAACATAAGGAGATGATTCACTTGAAAAAGTTTTCGGAATTACAAAATCGCTCTAAAGAAAATCAGGTTAATCTTAATCGATTTTTGAACATCGCTCATCGAGGAGCATCAGGACATGCACCTGAAAATACACTGGTTGCTTACAAGATGGGCAGAGAAATGCATGGAGACTCTATAGAAATCGATTTACAAATGACAAAAGACGGCATTTTAATCGCTATGCACGATGAAAGAGTGGATCGCACAACGAATGGTACTGGATATATTAAAGACATGACAATCACTGAAATTAAAGCTTTGGATGCCGGTTCTTGGTTTAATAAGGCTCATCCTAAAAAAGCAAAACCAAGTTATGAAGGATTATGCGTTCCAACTTTTGAAGAAGTGTTAGAAGTTTTTGGTGAAGATTCGCGTTATTATATCGAAACAAAAGCACCTGATGTTTATCCGGGAATGGAAAAAGAACTTGTGCGCATCTTAAAAAAGTATAACTTACCTATCAACCAGGAATATGCAAGTAACGTAATTATCCAATCATTCAGTGAGGATAGTTTACAGATAGTAAAAAAATTGAATCCGATTATCCCATTAATTCAATTAATTTCTTACCCGATTCAAGCGACTGTTTCAAAAGCAGAACTTGCGCATATTAAAAGTTATGCAGTTGGTGTTGGTATGAATTATAAAAGAATCGATCAAGCCTATATTCGAAAAGTACAAGAGCAAGAGTTATTGATTCATCCATACACAGTAAATAAACGTGAAGACATGAAACGAATGATTGACTGGGGAGTAACCGGACTGTTCACTAATTATCCGGACGTTTTAAATACTTTGCTAAAAGAAAAACAGGCAATAATGATAAATGACCAGCTATGAAATCGCACTAGATTTCACAGCTGGTCATTTACAAAAACTATTCGATAAATTCAAGGTCTTTAATCCATGTGGATAAATGTTCTTTTGTTAAAGCATTTAAATTACTATCTACATTCTTTAATAAATCCATTTCATAATCTTTAGAATCTGCGCTTTTAACAAAAGTGGTTGTGAAAGCTGGATTCTGCAAAGTGATGGTACTTGAATTGGTTGTTACGTTTTTCGTAATATCGAGATGCAAAATAGCGCCAATTTGTCGATCTATTCCATCTTGACCCGATAAAAAGTTACCAAGTGAATAAACGACAAAAACCTTACGTCCGTCTATGGCATCTATCCATGCAGGTGGCTGCAATACATGTGGATGGTGACCTAAGATGATATCGGCGCCATTGTCTGCAGAAAAGCGAGCCAAGGCGATTTGATCCGCGTTGGGCATTTTTTCATATTCTTGTCCAAAGTGAAGGCTTAGAACGACTACATCGGATATTTCTCGAGCCAGTTTTAAATCTTCTTGAATAATTAACGGATCGATTCGGTTGACTAAGTGATCTTTTCCAGCAGGAGTTGGAATTCCATTTGTACCATACGTATAGGATAAAAAAGAAAAGCGAATCTCGTTTTTGGTTATCAAAGAAATTTTTGAATGCTCATTACTCGATAAAGAAGAGCCAGTATGAACCATTCCGATTTTATCCCAATAGCTAATAGCGTTTTCAATCGCAGGTAAACCACGGTCTAACGTGTGATTGTTTGCTAGTGTCACGACATCCACACCAGAATTTTTTAGCGCGTCGCCCACTTCATAAGGACTATTAAAAGAAGGATAGGAAGACAGACCCACTTCACTGCCTCCGATCATGCTTTCTGAATTGGCAATCGTCAAATCGGCTCTTTCCAGAAAAGGTGTGACTTTCTCAATCATTGGATTAAAATCGAAGACACCATTGACTTCAGCAGCATGATACACACGATCATGAATTAATACATCACCCACAGCAGACAAAGAAGCGGTATGTTTTAAGGATAATTTTTCAGGCATTATAGCAATTGGGAATTGTCGTGCTTCCAAAGAAAGTGAACGATTTTCGTCGGAAGGAGCAGCCTTTGCGCATCCAGCAAGCAAAATCATTATGATTATTACTATTGAAAATACACGGTTTTTGTGGATATTCACTCGTTTCACCTCATAAATTTAGTAAGAACTTGAGTATTTCCTAACGGTAACTTATCGTGTGTGCTCTGTATAGCAAATAGACATTCATCTTTAAATAAAAAATTCGAGTAATAACGTGATTAAGATGAGTCCAACAATGAAAGAAGGATAGCTACTGTTTTTTTCAGCAGGCAGTTCGTCGTTTAATATATTCAACACAATTCCTCCCGTAAGAAAAGAAGAAAAGAAGGCAATCGTCAAATCGGTTATATCGGTGAAATAATAAAGTAACCAACCAATGAAGACAGAAATGGCCAATACCCAACGACCAATATGAGTGAATAAATCCTCGTGTGTCAAGTGGAGTATACGATTATTAGCGATAAAGTGAAAAGAAAAGACAACAAAGTAAATTAGATATTCAGAAATTTTATCTCCACTCAAATTAATGAGTAGATAGCCAATTAAGACATTATATAATGCAAATCCAAAAATTTCTAAAGCGAAAACAAAAGAGCTTGATTGAGAAACATTTTGTTCATCTTCGTTTTTTGCTTTAGATTTTTCGTTTAATTGATTGATTCCATAAAAAAAAGCAATTCCTACTAAAGCGGCTAAATAGGTAGGGTAATCGAGAGATTCAATCCCAAAAGGCAGTGTAGCTTTGTCTGCAACTTCTTGGTAGTGAGTGAGTTCAGGAACTAAGTGAAGAAAGACATAAGCAATAGAACCTCCGGAAACAAAAGACATCAGTCTGTCTTTTGGCTTGCGATCTAGAAATTTTATATAATTTGTTAAAATATGAACCAGCATAAACGCAATGATGACAGCTAAGCTAAAATAAAACAAAAACAACACCCCTCTCTAATCAAGTTAAAAATGTATACCCGAATGTAATCTCAAATTACACCAAGAAAAAAAGATGAATTAAAATTTTCCATCTAGTAGGTTCACAAAGAGCATAGTTTATGAGCTGTTTTGGGTATACATAGAGGACTTGTAAAAAAATAGAATGGAGGAGTGCTATGGATTTATTGCTTACTATTTTTCTGTTGTTAATTTGTCTACTCATTTCAAATGTTGTTAGCCATTATGTACCTTATATTCCAACTGCTTTAATCCAAGTAGCTCTTGGTGTTGTGTTGGTTCTTGTATACGAAGACATTTCGTTTGATATTGAAACAGAATGGTTTTTACTGCTGTTTATTGCACCGCTGTTATTTAATGACGGTAGTCGTTTTCCAAGAGAAGAACTGTGGCGAATGAAAGGGCCAATTTTAGGAAATGCGATCGTTCTGGTGTTGCTGACAACTGTCATCGGTGGTTATTTTATTCATTGGTTAATAGAAGAAATACCCCTGGCTGCTGCATTTGCTTTAGCGGCCATTTTATCACCAACAGATCCAGTCGCAGTTAATGGCATTGCGCAGCGGATTCGTATTCCTCAAAAAGTGTTGAGCTTGGTTAGAGGAGAATCCCTTATCAACGATGCCTCAGGACTTGTCGCATTTAACTACGCAGTGGCAGCTGTGGTAACGGGGTACTTTTCTTTGTCGGAAGCGGTATTAGATTTTTCATATAAATTTCTGGTTGGTGGTATTCTCGGGTTAACACTTGCTTTAGTAATTATTAGCATTCGTGTTATTTTGCGAAAACAAGGCATTAATGATGTCACATTTCATACGTTATTGCAGATTATGACGCCGTTCTTAATTTTTATTATAACAGAAGATATTCTGCATGCATCAGGCGTTATTGCCGTAGTGGTAGCAGGAATTGTACACTCTTTAGTGAGAGAACAAACAGAGACATTTATCGCAGAAGAGCAAGTGGCGACTGAAAATATTTGGACCATTATCTTGTTTATTCTTAATGGACTTGTCTTTCTTTTACTTGGATTGAACATCCCGACTTCCATGAGCGGTGTACTCGAAAATCCGAATATTGATTTGTCTCTACTACTACTTTACGTTGTCGCCGTTGGTTTTATGATTTTGGGTATCCGATTTGTTTGGGCTTATTTATTTTCTTTATATGAATACCATTTTGGGAAAATGAAGGAAGCAGCAAAACCAAGTTTGAAATTGACCTTATATGTCAGTTTAACAGGTGTTCGAGGAACTGTAACAATGGTCGGTGTATTATCATTGCCTTTTTTAATGGCGAACGGAGAAGCGTTTCCCAATCGAGCGCTCATCTTATTTTTAGCTGCAGGGACGATTTTGTTCACATTAATTGTAGCAACAATCTTTTTGCCATTGCTTAGTAAAGGACAATTCGCAGAAGGTAAAAAGACTGGCGAAATGGATTTTGATGAAGCGCAGCGTCGTATTTTAATAACATCAATTCAAAAAATAAAAAAAGAAATCACTGAAGAAAACGAAGCAGCGGCTTATGAGTTAATCGAAGAATACGAATTGCATTTTCGTCAAATTCAAACTGAAGAAGAAACAGAAATTCAAGCAAATAAAAAATACCAACGAAAAATACGTGAGTTGCGCTTAAAAGCGTTAAAAATCGAGCGTAAATATATTCAAAAGCAATATCAACAGAAAGAAATAAGCCAAGAAATTTATGATGCATTTGAAAAATCCCTAGATCGTCGAGAAGAAGTAGTAGCTGATAATGTTCGTTCGACAGTCCTATACTTACAGGGCAAACTTATTCGCGCATGGAGACGATTTAGAGGTCAAAATTCGCGTGAAGAAGAAACAAGATTGGTTGAGTTTCAAGAAGGACTTCAACTTCAACTGGAGACTTTACAAGCTGCTCTTGCATGGCTTGAAAAGCATTCTGAAAAATACGAGCCAAAAAAAATTATCAATGTCCTTATTTCAGATTACAGAAAAATGACCAGTCGTTTGAAAAAACCAGAAGCTTTGTATGATGAAAAATATGAATTACAAAAAGAAGAGTTACGCGTCGTAGTAATGGATATGGGACGATCAGAAATTTATAAGATGTATACAGCAGGAGACATTACCAGAGAACAAGCAAAAGAACTGCGACGGTATATTCACAACGTTGAAAGTGTTACATTGTACGAAATGGGTGAGTAAACAAGAAAGGAATACCGCATGATAAATCGTTATTTACAAAATGGAATTCAAGGCAAGTATGCGCAGTATCAAACAGATTTGTTAGTTGACGGATTGACGTTGAAAAAAAGTCTATGAAAACCGGAGGATGAGATACATTTTGTATGAGAATTATTGTTTTAAATGAACCATTGACAAGAGTTTATTTTAAAAACAGTGCAAGCAGCAGACTCAGATATTCCTGAAGACCAGTCAGAATCATAGTCCGAATCAGATGCACCTCAAGATCGAGATAGTTACTCAGTTAAAAGACTTAGAACGCGCAATGCAACAAGCCTCAAAAGATTCGCTAGAAGAAGATTAAATGGAACAAAAAGAACAGCGCCGAAGCCGGCGCTGTTCTTTTTTACTTTTTGTTTTGAAGCACTGAAAAATGATAGCCTTGTTTTTTAATCGCTTGGATGAGCTGAGGCAAAATCGTTACGGTTTGTTCCAACTCGTGTAATAAAATAATCGCGCCATCTTCCAGGTTATCAACTACATACTGAATGATTTGGTCGGGATTGTTTTTTAACTCCCAATCCATTGAAGCAATGCGCCACATGATGGTTGTTAACCCTAATGCATTGGCAGCTTTTACTGTGTCTGCATTAAAATTTCCAAACGGTGGACGAAAATAAATAATAGGTGTTCCCGTTGTGCTTTCAATGTGTGTTACGCTTTTTTGAATATCTTCATACTGTTCTTCATAAGAAAGCTGGAGCAAGTTTCGATGTTTAAACGAATGCGTACCAATAACATGTCCATCATCCAATACACGTCGCCACGGTCGTGCAGCATAAAGCAGTCGCGATTGCCAAAAAAACGTTGCTTGCACTTCGTGGTGTTTTAAAATATCTAACAATTGTGGCAGCACTTTACTTGGGCCGTCATCAAACGTCAAAGTTACTGATTTTTTGTTTGGTGAAAGGTTGTGAATAATAATTTCGGGGTGAGTAGAGTCGTACACGACTCTGGATTGATCAACTGCTCATGGGCTTTTAATCATCCGAATCATCTCCTTGTGATTTAAATTCCTGCATCAAAATAAGAGGGATGTGGTTGAGCTGTATAAGTTTCCTGATACATTTCATCTGTGAAGTTTCCAGGCGGTCCATCAAAAATAAGCTTTCCGTCTTTTAAAGCAAGAATGCGACTTGCGTAGCGTTTTGCTAATTCGATATCATGGACATTAATAATAGTTAGTAAGTCTAATCGTTCATGCATTTCTGTCAGTAACGTGAAAATGTGATTAGAAGTGCCTGGGTCTAAACTTGCTACGGGCTCATCTCCAAGTAACACTTTAGGTTGCTGCGCAAGAGCGCGTGCAATTCCCACCCGTTGTTTTTGTCCACCACTTAATTGTTCTACTTTACGGTAAGTCATTTCGGATAAGCCAACATCTGCAATCACTTTTTTAGCGAAGACGATTTCTTCTGTGGTAAACCACCCAATCAAGTTTTTGAAAGAAGAGCGGTAACCGAACATACCCGTCAGGACATTTTGCATCACACTCAGTCTAGGAACTAAGCTAAAGTGCTGAAAAATCATACCGGCTTCACGGCGCACTTTCCGTAATTTTTCTTCACTGTGAGCAGCTATATCATTGCCATCAAAATAGATTTCTCCACTTGTTGGTTTTTGTAGTCCATTCAAACAACGGATAAACGTTGATTTTCCAGCGCCACTTTTACCGAGGACACAAACAAAATCACCTTTTTCAAGAGAGAGGCTAATGTTAGTAAGTGCCTTCACTTTTGTGTCAGGATAATGCACAGATAAGTTTTTTACTTGAATCATGTCGCCCCTCCTTTAAATAACGCGATTTCGAACGGTGCTGGCAAAAAAGTCAATAATGATGACCATTACCATAATGATTAAAACGTCAAGAGAAACTGACGCGTATTGAAAGGTTTTAAAGTCATTAAATAGCCGTTGCCCAATTCCGCCGCCTCCAATAAAACCTAAAATCAGAGAAGTTCGAATCGCAACTTCAAACCGATAGAAAAATTGAGATAATACGTTTGGCCAAATTTGTGGGAGAATACTGAATAGATTAGCCAACCATTTTTTTGCTCCCACAGCGCGCATAGCTTCTTGCGGACCCGGGTCAGCCGCTTCAATTAATTCGGATACCAATTTACCAAACACGCCAATATTATGGAACATGATCGCAATAACGGCTGGGAACGGTCCAAGGCCAAGTGTCGTTAGCAAAATAAGGCCAAACACAATTTCGGGTATCGAGCGGACAAAACTTAATGCTACACGGGTAAAGTGAAAGAAAAATTTAGATGGTGCCGTGTTGCGTGCAGCAATAAAGCTGATCGGCAATGCGACTAATAATCCGAAAACACTGCCGAGAAAAGCCATAGCCAATGTTTCAAGTGTATCTTCTACCATGCCAGGAAGCTTCGAAAAATCCATCGGCCACCATTGTGCCAGAAAGTCAATCATGTTGCGGAAATCTTTAAATTTGGAAAGATCAAATTCAGTGATTCGCATGCTGAAATAAACCAGCACAAGAACACTTATTACAGTAAGTAAATTCCGTTTTTTAAACCACAACCTAATCAACTCTATTCTTTAATGATTCCTTGCTTTATTGCAGCTTGTTTAATGCTTTCATAATCTTCGTTGGTTGCTTCTGTAAAGCCAGTAGCGCCAAATGCATCAAGAATTTCAGGATCTTCGATTGCTAAAAAGGCTTCTTGTAGTTTTGTAACAGTTTCATCGTCCGTACTTTCGAGAACTGCCCAAGGGTATTGGAATAAAGGCTCGGATTCCCAAATGATTTTTAATTGCTCCGAATCGATTTTACCTGATTCAATCAACTGATTGTAAATCGCACTGTCAACAGCGCCTGCATCGACTTGTTTGTTTTGAACAGCTAATGCAGTGGCATCATGTGAACCCGTAAAGCGAACATTTTTGAATTTGTTTTCTTGTTCGGATTCATAGACTTCGCGGTCTTGCAATTCAATCGAAGGAATCAAAGATCCTGAAGTTGAATTGGGATCACCAAACGCAAATTGAATTTCTCCAACAGATTGAAGTAATTCGTCTAATGAAGTTACGGGATTGTCTTTATGTGTGATGATGTAAGAATGATAGAAAGGCTCGCCATCTACTAATTGTGTAATAATGGCTTTAGCATTGCTGTTTGCTTCAGCAATCACATAGGTTAACGGTCCCAGGTAAGCCATATCTATTTGGTCATAATTCATGGATTCTACTACACCGTTGTAATCGGGATAAACTTCAATTTTAACATCGCGATCTAAACTATCACTTAAAATTTCTTGTAGTTTGTCCATCGCAGTTTGCATTTCTCCTTCAGTTTGCGCAGGAATGACACCAATCGTAAACGGTTCTTGCGTATCAGATGTTGCTGAGTTGTCTTTTTCTGTGTCATTGCTACAAGCGACTAAAAATAATAGTAAAGAAAAGATCGAAAGAAGTAATAGCCATTTTTTCATTTTAAGCACCTCTATTTAAAATTTGAGTCGTTCTTAACAGTAAAACAAGGACTCAAGCAGAGTCCTTGTAGAATGGTAACGTAAAAAATCTTAAATAACACGAATGCGACCAGCATTTTCACTAGTTACATTGCCGATAATCGCTGATTGAACACCATTTTCTTGAAGTTGACGTTGCAAGTCATTTGCTTCTGCTTCAGGCACTGATATTAATAAACCACCAGAAGTAACAGCGTCGCATAAAATCAGTTGATCAATTTCAGAAATATCGTCTGCGTAATCGATGTCATCTGCTAGCCACTTACGATTTTTTCGAGTACCGCCTGGAATAACATCTTGTTTTGCAAGTTCTTTTGCTCGTGCTAAGACAGGGACGTCGTGATTGATAACAGTCACGCCGACATTACCACCTTTAGCAATTTCCATCGTGTGACCAAGCAAACCAAAGCCGGTAACGTCTGTGCAAGCATTTACATGGTAAGATGCCATGACTTCTGCTGCTGTTTTGTTTAAAGTAGCCATAACGTTCATCACTTCGTCTAAATCTTCTTTGCCCAAAGTTCCTTGTTTGATGGCAGTAGTTAAAATGCCAACTCCAATTGGTTTGGTTAAAATCAAACGGTCGCCGGGTTTCGCACCCGCATTTGATCGGATTTTATCGGGATGAATTGTTCCAGTAACAGAAAGACCAAATTTAGGTTCTTGGTCGTCGATGGAATGCCCGCCCACTAAAACAGCACCAGATTCTTTTACTTTATCAGAAGCACCTGCCAAAATATCCGCTAAAATGCTCTTGTCTAACGTATTGATAGGGAAAGCCACAATGTTCATAACCGTTAGCGGTTTGCCGCCCATTGCGTAAACATCACTCAATGCGTTCGCAGCACCGATTTGGCCAAACATATAAGCATCGTCCACAATTGGTGTAAAGAAATCTAAAGTTTGTACCAACGCAGTGTCGTCGTTAATCTTGTAAACACCCGCATCGTCAGCTGTTTCTAAGCCAACTAGCAAGTTTGGATCTTCTACATTTTTCGGTAAGTGACGCAGAACCTGCGCCAGGTCCTCAGGACCAATTTTGCAGCCTCAACCGCCTTTTGTAGATAAAGATGTAAGTCTTACAGTTTCTTTTTCAACCATATTAATCTCTCCTTTTTTATCTTTAAACACCTTGTCCATCGTAACTCCGATTTATTTTAAGATAGCTTGATAAACCTTCAGAAAAGTTTCAGCTTCGCGTTCGCTTGAATGATATTGGCTTACATAGGATTCAGCTGCGCGGCCTATACTTTCCCTTATTTTGTTATTATTCATGAGCTTTTCAGCATAATCAAGGAATTCGATTTGATTTTTGTATAATAACCCTGTTACTTTATTGGAAATTAGATTGTTTCCTGGGATGTCTGATGCTAGGACCGGTAAAGCGTAGCTCATGGCTTCTAAAATGCTAGCAGGCTGTCCTTCTGATAAAGACGTATTTAAGACAACGTCGACCTCTCGGTAAATAGAGCCCATAACTTCATGTGGCACTTGGCCAAGGTATTGAATCCATTCTTTGTGCTGATCGACGAGGTCCATCACAATTTGGTTCTCAGATTCTTCAAGAATAGGTCCCAAAAGCCACAAACGAAGTTGTGGATAGTGTTTGTGTAATTTTTCAAGCATCGTAATGGCAGCAGGGATGTTTTTCACTTTCCGAATGCCTGCGGGCAAGAAAAACAAAAAACTACCGGGTTCTTTAGTGAAAGAAGAACTTGCTGTGAAGGAAGAGAGTGTTCCTTGAGGCAAAACAAAAACTTTGTTCGTTAACCATGGAATTTCCTTCAACAATAGTTCTTCTGCTTTTTTATTAAATACATGAATGGCATCAGCTTCGTGCAAGCAAGCTAATACATCCAATCGTTTATCTGGATCAAACAAATCCAGATTCAAGTCGGTACCTGTCATAGTGATGATGTAATGTGCGGGTTTTGTATCTAGTTGCTGCAGAAAGTGATAGAAATTATAAGCGTGAAATCCATGAACAATGTCAGCAGTTGGAAGAGAGCGAACGCTAGCGTCAGTTGTTGTTGAAATAATTTCCGTTTCGACATCTAATTTTTCAAGGTTGTCTGATATGCGTTGAACTGTGATCGTATTTCCACGAAGTTGTGGATAATGTGGTGAAGCTAAAATAATTTTCATGTTCATCATCCTTTGGTCTGACAATTTGAAGTTTGCAACACTTCTAATATCTTGAATTATCCTAAAATCGACTACGCTTGTCACTTAACTTGAATTCATGCGGTGTAAAAAAAGATTGCCTTCATGGCAATCTTTTAAGACAAAGCGTTTAGTTTGTATTTGAACAGACGCTTCCGCTTTTGTTATTGCCTAGCTCCAGCGACTAGCTCCTCGGGTCTTAAGCCAACCCGACTGTGTGGCAAAGGACGCCACATTGTCAGTTTGTCTTAAGCCTGTCGGAGCTGAGCAGGCGCTTCCGCTTTTGTTATTGTCTAGCTCCAGCGCCTAGCTCCTCGGGTCTTAAGTCAACCCGACTGCGTGGCAAAGGACGCCACATTGTCAGTCTGTCTTAAGCCTGTCGGAGCTGAGCAGGCGCTTCCGCTTTTCTTATTGTCTAGCTCCAGCGCCTAGCTCCTCGGGTCTTAAGTCAACCCGACTGCGTGGCAAAGGACGCCACATTGTCAGTCTGTCTTAAGCCTGTCGGAGCTGAGCAGGCGCTTCCGCTTTTCTTATTGTCTAGCTCCAGCGCCTAGCTCCTCGGGTCTTAAGTCAACCCGACTGCGTGGCAAAGGACGCCACATTGTCAGTCTGTCTTAAGCCTGTCGGAGCTGATCAGGCGCTTCCGCTTTTCTATGTATTTGGCGGGATTGTGTGGGAATCGAACCCACCGAGCCTGACACGCAGGCCCCTCAGGGTTTTGAAGACCCAGGAAGACACCAGTCACCCATCCAACCCCATATTTATTAGTGAGCCTGTATCAGTTTATACTGAAAAAAACTTCTGTGCAAGAAAATCGCATACAGATAGTCGGAAATGATGGCGTTCAGGCTTGAAACAAGCTTTGAAGGAGATTAGAGTTAAGGGAAAGCAATTAGAGAAGGCGTGTGAGGATAAATGGAAAAACGTTATTTTACAATCGGCATGGCGGGTCATATTGATCATGGCAAAACTAGTTTGACAAAAGCGCTGACAAATGTAGAGACAGACCGTTTAAAAGAAGAAAAAGAAAGAGGCATTTCCATTGAACTGGGCTATGCGCCATTAATATTAAAAGAAGAGGTTTTTGTATCTATTGTCGATGTGCCAGGACATGAACGGTTTGTTCGCCAAATGATTGCAGGCGTTGCTGGAATTGATTTGGTCGTGTTAGTTGTAGCGGCAGATGAAGGCATTATGCCTCAAACGGAAGAACATGTAGAAATTTTGCAGCTTCTCGGAATTGAACGATGTATTGTAGCGATTTCAAAAATAGATCGTGTAGACGATGTAATGCTGGAATTAGTCATTGACGATATTAAAGAACGTTTGACAGAAACAGTTTTTCAATACGCGCCGTTTGTCTTACTAGACAGTCTTTCTGGTACAGGAATTGAAGAATTAAAGCAAACAATTTCGAGTGAATTAGCATCAACTCAGTTCCGTGATGCTTTTGGCTCGTTTCGATTACCAATTGATCAAGTTTTTTCGGTTCAAGGACAAGGCACGGTGGTGAGAGGAACGGTCTATGAAGGAATCGTACAAAAAGCAGAGCAATTAATCGTATTGCCTAAAGGCATTTCTGTTAAGGCGCGTCAAATTCAAGTACATCATGAAGAACAGCAAACTGCACGTGCAGGGCAACGAGCAGCTATTAATCTCAGTGGGGTCGAACGAAGCGATATAAAGCGTGGAGATGTACTAGTAGATTCCAAACACTTTCTAGTGACGGATACGATTGACGTTGCGTTACAAACAATTGGGCGATCCTTTGCAGCACTCAAACAACGAACAACGATCAAACTTCACATTGGCACTTCTGAAGTGATGGGAAAAATCATCTTTTTTGACCGGAACGAATTAACACAAACGACTGACGAAGTCGTTTGCCAAATTCGATTGGATGAAAAAATTGTTGTACGTCGTGGCGATCGGTTTATTTTAAGACGTCCGAGTCCAGTAGAAACTATCGGCGGAGGTTGGGTAATTCAACCAAATGGTGGAAAATATCGATTTGGTCAAGAAACAATGGAGATGCTTCGTTATCTTCAGCAAGGAACGCCGGAAGATTTGATAATAGATGCCTTATCAAAATTCGTGTTGCTCGATAATAAGAAATTGATGCAATATACGTCATTAGATGAAACCGTATTAAACGAAACGCTAGCAGAAGGGATGAAAACTGGAGTTTTTCAAACGATTCCTCGCCAAGGAGTTAGTTTGACCAAAACTTTAGCTAAAATAAAAACTGTGATTTTGACAAGATTACAGGAGTTTCATGAAGAATTTTCAATGCGCATCGGTATCGATAAAGCGGAACTTATTCAATCGATAAGCAGCACTTACCCAAAGCCGTTACTTGAATTTAGTTTAAAGTTGCTAGTCGACCAAAATGAGATTAAACCGGTTACTCAGTTTGTCTCTCTCGCTTTGTTTGACCCGCATCTACCTAAAAAATGGCGCAACCGAATGGAACAAATAATTGATCAACTAGAAAAAGACGCGTTTCAAGTAGAGAAATGGCAAGATTATTTTATCAACACTCCTTTGCCAAAGTTGGAAATTGCAGAACTCACAGCTTACTTGCTTGAAAGCAAAAGAGCTTATCAGTTGCGGGAAGATACGCTGATTCACCAAGTAACTTTTGAAAAAGCTATGCACCAATTACGTGATGAAACGGACGCGTTTTTTGATTTGAAAAAAGCAAAAGATGTTCTTAATTTGTCTAGAAAACACATGATTCCTTTTTTAGAGTTACTTGATCAATTGGGTTATACCAAACGCCAAGAAAATCAGCGTTATTGGATGGAGGACAAGACATGAAACGATACTTGAGACAGCTTCCTGCAGTCCATGAATTACAAAAAGATCTACGGTTTGAACAGCTGAAAACAGTAAATAATGTGACAACGGCACGACTAACTATGTTTTTAAAGCGAGAAGTCGAAAGCTTACGAGCTGAATTACTTATAGGACAGCAAGAATTAGAAGGAGTGGCGCTTGATTTTTCGACACGACTTTTTAAGTCTACAGAAGCGCACCTTAAACAATGGCAAAAAAATCGATTAGCACGTGTCATTAATGGAACAGGAACGGTCTTGCATACCAATTTAGGACGATCTCGTTTAAGTAAAGCTGCAGTTGCACACGTAGCAGAGGCAGCAGCAAGCTATTCGAATCTTGAATATCGGTTATCAGAAGGACAGCGCGGTTCACGGCATGACATCATGGAAGAGTTACTAATAGAAGCAACTGGAGCAGAAGCTGCGATGGTCGTAAATAATAATGCAGCGGCCGTGTTTTTAATTTTAAGTGCGTTAGCTAAAGAACGAGAAGTGATTGTGTCTAGAGGGCAACTGGTGGAAATTGGTGGATCTTTTCGGGTGTCTTCAATTATGGAAGAAAGTGGTGCACATCTTGTAGAAGTTGGAACGACCAATAAGACACATTTAGCAGATTACGAAAAAGCAATCCGCGAAGAAACCGCCATAATTATGAAAGTGCACACCAGCAATTTTAAAGTAATTGGCTTTACGGAAACAGTCGCAACACCTCAGTTAGTTGAATTGACAAATCAGAATCAGCCTCTTATTTTTTATGAAGATTTGGGAAGTGGAGCTCTTTACGACTATAAAAAACATGGCATCGGAGATGAACCACTTGTCCAACAAGTGATTGAAAGTGGTGTAGATCTTGTGTCGTTTAGTGGAGACAAATTGCTGGGTGGCCCACAAGCTGGATTGATTGCCGGCAAAAAAAAATGGATTGACTACTTGAAAAAACATCAATTAGCACGAGTGCTGAGAGTCGACAAAATGACCTTGGCAGCGCTAGAAGAAACGTTGAAGAGCTATTTGGCAGGACCTGATAATATAAATGAACTGCCAACTGTACGTGATATTATCCGCAAGGCTGAAGATATCAGCCTTCAAGCACAAGCATTTATCAGTGAGTTGCAGTCAAGTTCTACAAAGTACATCAGTGAACTTCAAGAAAGCACGTCTCAAATCGGAGGTGGTACGATGCCTGGAGTAGAAATTCCTACTTATATTGCGGCTGTTAGACATTCCGATTTGAGTGCAGAGCAATTATCGCACCGCCTGAGACAAGCAACACCAGCCATTGTGACTCGAATTCAAGAACAGCAAGTATGCGTTGATTTCAGGACAATTGACTCGTCTGAAATGGTCGACTTGCTGGCTGGGTTTGTTGACTGTGAATAATGCACTGCGTTAGCGACAACTCAGTAGGTATTAGAAAAAGTCACTAACGTATACTGCGAACAGCAAGTAGTGCGAAAGTGACTTTTTCTTAACACTATTAATAAACGGAGTTCTATTTGATAACATGTATTTTTGCGGAGTGTGGTAATTCACAAAACCTGAATTACTGAGATCTTCTTTCTTTATTCCTCCTGTCACTAATTGGCTAATCATTTCGTGTCGTTCATCTTGCAGTAGGTAGTAGTTGAGTTCAACTTCAAAGACAGTCGATACTAGAATTACGACTCCAGTTTCCGCGACCGTAATGATTAACGGAATGACTTTTTTTAAAAAAGCAACGATGATCGATACAACGAATATGGTGAAAACAAGTAAAAAAAGCAATTGTGGAAGTTGAATGTGTGATTGACAGCTTTTTCATGTCTTCACTCCATTCTAGTTTTTCTTGTTATTGGTAGAAATGAAACAGCAGAAGGATAAATAGTGATCGAATAGGTTAAGATGGCTATAAGTTTGAACTCAATTGAAAGAGCAGCTTGAAACGAGGAGAAAGTCTTATGAAGCAAGACGGAAAAAAGCAAGCAATGTTACAACGTATTGTTGATTCACCAGAAAAATTGAAAAAGCTATACCGACGTACGCTTTGGATTGTTGTACTAGCGCAAATTTTTGGTGGTGCGGGACTAGCGGCTGGTGTAACGGTCGGTGCACTTCTCGCACAAGACATGTTAGGTACAGATCAATATGCAGGTCTTCCTGTTGCAATTTTTACATTAGGTTCTGCAGCAGCAGCATTGATGATTGGACGAATGTCGCAGCGCTTTAGCAGAAGAACAGGCTTAGCTTCAGGATTCTTTGCGGGCAGTGTTGGAGCGGTGGGCGTTGTGGTAGCGGCAGTAACAAGTAATGTGATTTTATTGTTTGTGTCTTTATTAGTTTATGGAGCTGGAACTGCTACGAATTTGCAAGCGCGCTACGCAGGAACAGACTTAGCGACTGTTAAACAACGAGGAACTGCTATTAGCATCGCATTAGTATCTACAACATTTGGGGCATTTGCGGGTCCTAACTTAGTAGGTGTGATGGGGCGGTTTGCAGAATCGATTGGTATTCCGGCTTTAGCAGGTCCGTTCATTTTAGCGGCAGCGGCTTATTTGATGGCAGGACTTGTACTGTTGATCTTTCTGCGACCTGACCCACTACTCGTATCAAAAGCGATTACTGAACACCAGCAAGTTTTAGAAGTAAGTTTGACAAAAACAGAACCGGTAGATGCCCACATCAACAAAAGAGGTGTCGTTTTAGGAGCAACGGTTATGGTGCTGACTCAAATGATTATGTTTGCAATTATGACTATGACACCGGTTCATATGGGACGTCACGGACATGACCTTGGAGCGATTGGCATGGTTATTGGGTTTCACATAGCTGCGATGTATTTGCCTTCTCTTGTTACGGGCATATTGGTTGATAAATTGGGACGAATTTTTATGACGATTGCATCGGGAGTTACATTTATGGCAGCAGGAATTGTTGCTGCTGTTGCGCCGAGCGATTCTTTACTGGTCTTGATTGTAGCGCTAGCTTTACTCGGACTCGGCTGGAACTTCGGATTGATTAGCGGAACGACTTTAATTGTTGACTCGACTGATCCTACAACGCGTGCTAAAACGCAGGGAAGTGTGGATGTTCTTGTTGCATTAGCTGGTGCAACAGGTGGTGGAATCTCAGGCATCATCATGGCGCAAACAAGTTATGCGGTGATGGCTTTGAGCGGTGGATTTCTTGCGCTGGCATTAATTCCGGTTGTTCTTTGGTCGACAAAAAAGTAGAAGTGAGTAAATGAATGGAAATTAACTAAGAGCTCCGTTCACAAAGGTGAATGGAGCTCTTAGTAGTGTTAGTAGTTTATGGATTGTTTGACCAAAGGCCAGCTGATTTTAGTAAAACGCGGGGATGAAGTTTTAATTGCGCCACCATCATTTCAGCCATATCTTCTGGTTGCATGACTTTTTCGGGATTGCCGTCTGTTAAGTTTTCACCCATTGCTAAGTCAGTAGCCACAGTACTTGGTGTTAAAGCACTAACGCGGATATTGTATTTTCTCACTTCGAGCATTAACGATTCTGTTAACCCCATAACTCCAAATTTAGATGCGCTATATGCACTGGTGACGGGAGCACCTTTTTGTCCAGCTGTTGATGAGATGTTAATGATGTCACCTGATTGACGCTCGATCATTTGTGGCAACGCGGCATGCGTTACATAATACACACCCATTAAATTGGTATCAATGATTGCTTTAAATTCTTCAGGTGATAACTCAAGAAATTTGCCAAATTTACCAATACCCGCATTATTAATTAAAATATCAATCGAACCTAGTTCAGCGATAACGTGTTCGACTGCAGCATTGACTGCATCTGGGTTGGTTACATCAGCCACAGCAAAAACAGTTTTCACATCATATTGTGCAAGTTCAGCAGCAACTTTTTCTAAATTTTCAGCTGTACGACCTACTAATCCAACATTGATGCCTTCTGCTGCAAAAGCGATGGCGGTAGCTCTGCCTATTCCTCTTCCAGCTCCTGTAATCAACGCATTTTTCCCTGTTAATTTTTGCATATGGACAGCTCCTTTTCGTAAATCAATTTCCTTTATCAGTGTAGCAAAGAGCCGACTAAAAACCTCGATGTAGAACTTATAAATAAAAAGAGAGGAAAAAAGCAAGTAGAATGGGTCTTGTTAGTTTTTAACCAATTATTAGTCATTAAACAAGTTCATGCTTAAATAACGTTCGCCAGTATCAGGAGCGATGCACAATACTTTTTTACCGCTACCGAGACGTTTCGCGATTTCAATCGCAGCGTAAATGGTAGCACCGGCTGATGGGCCAACGAATATCCCTTCTTCACGTGCAACTCTCTTGAAAACATCAATGGCGTCTTCGTCATTAATCGCCATGATTTCATCATAAATTCCAGTATTTAAAATGCTTGGAATAAACCCAGGACTTGTGCCGACTAATTTATGCTTACCGGGTTTACCACCAGACAAAACGGGAGATCCTTTTGGTTCGACAACGACAATATACAGTTCTGGTAAATGTTCTTTTAAGGTTTCTCCTGTACCTGTAATTGTGCCGCCAGTTCCTGCTGACGCTACAAATGCATCTAACTCACCACTCATCTGCTCTAAAATTTCTAAAGCCGTGGTGGTGCGATGAATATCTGGATTGGCTTTGTTTTCGAATTGCTGTGGAATAAAGCTGTTGGGAATCTCTCTTTGCAACTCGAGTGCTTTGTCGATTGCACCTGGCATCTTGTCGTCGCTCGGTGTCAGTACAACTTCAGAACCATAAGCCTTCAATAAATTAATACGTTCTTTTGTAGCGTTGTCTGGTAGTACTAAGATAGAGCGGTAGCCTCGGGCAGCAGCGACCATTGCAAGACCGATACCTGTATTGCCACTGGTAGGCTCGATAATAGTGGCTCCTTCTGCTAAAGAGCCGTCTTCTTCGGCCATCTTGATCATGTTATAAGCGGCACGGTCTTTTACACTTTTAGATGGATTGAACATTTCCAATTTAACGTATACATCTGCTGCACCGTCTGGAACCATTCGATTTAATTTTACAACCGGCGTATCACCGATTAATTCAATAATATTATTAAAGGGTTTCATGGAGTAAACCACCTTTCAAAAGTAACGAGATTTATTGTCGGTATATTTTTATAAGTTTTTTATCTTCATGCAAGACGTACTTTAGTAGTTGACGAAGCAGAACTCAAACTTTATTGTACTAGTATAACGTGAAATTGTTAATCATATTGGATTTGTCGGTTTAAAAATAAGGAGAGTGGATCATGAAACAGATTCCGTTAATGGTTACGACAGAGTGGCTTGAAAAACGACTAAATGATTCTGATTTATGTGTCATCGATGCAACAATGTTTATGGAAACTCCTGAAAGTGGCGGACCAACTACAATTTGTTCAGGAAAAGAATCTTATCAAAAAGGACATATTCCGGGATCAATTTACATCAATTTATTAAATGACTTGTCTGACCCAGAAGCGTCACTTCCGTTTACTGTGCCACCACGTTCTTATTTTATTCGAGAAATGGCTAAAAGAGGTATAGGGGACGGGAAACTGACGGTTATTTATGATCAAGGAACTGTGCTAGGGGAGTCGATTGGTGCTTCTTACTGGGCTTCACGTTTAGCTTGGCAAATGAAGTATGAGGGCTTTGACAATATCGCGATTTTAGATGGTGGTATATTGAAATGGAAAAAAGAAAATCGTCCATTAACAACAATTCCCGGAGTTTATAAACCAGTTCACTATACTGGACAGCGACGTACGAAATTATTAGCTACTAAAGAAGACGTTAAGCAAGCAATACATGACGACCAAACGATTTTAATTAATAGTTTGTCTCCAGAAGACTACAAGGGCGAGAGCGATACCTATGCAAGAAAAGGACACATTCCGACTAGCGTCAATATGTATTTTGCTGAGCATGCCGATAACCAAACAAAAGAAATCTATGTTGATGCTATTTTACGAGAACAATTCGAAAAAACGGGTGCGTTAAACCCAGACAAAAAAGTGATTACTTATTGCGGTGGAGGAATTGCGGCGACGTGGACCGCGTTAATGCTCAATAAACTCGGTCAAAAAAATGTAGCTATTTACGATGGGTCATTAAACGAATGGGCAAGCGATCCAAATTGTTCACTAATAAAAGAAAGTTAAAAAACTATACAGTCTTAAAAGACATCCCTTTTAAGTGGAGGGTTTTTCAAAGACCAGAGTAGTTAAAGTGAATAAATCAATTGTTAGCACATAAGAAAGAAGATGACATTATGACGCTTCATCCGATGATAAAAGCTTTTGTAATTGGTTTGATAGGAGCAGGACTGTTTATCGTAGCAGGAGCACCGATGCCATGGTTACTAGGTCCGTTATTTGCAGTACTATTGCTTCAGTTATTTACGCCAATAACTTTAAAATGGCACCCTCGTTTTCGCAATGTTGGATTGATTATTGCAGGTTATGTAATCGGTTTTGCTTTTACATTGCAAGCATTGCAAGGAATGAAGGAATATTTTCTATCGATGCTAGTTATTAACTGCGTATTTTTTATCTTATTTCTGTTAATTAGTAAATTGATGACTGTGTGGACAAAGGTGGACCAAGCAACAGCCATGACATGTTGTGTCCCTGGAGGTCTTTCACAAATTGTAACGTTTACCGAAGAACAAAAAAACATTGATTTGACTGCTGTAACTTTTTATCATGTTCTTCGCGTCTTGATGATTGTTGCAATTGTCCCGTTTATTGTTGCGGGCGGAGAACCTTCTCATGTAGAAAAGGTAGGGCAAGGAGATTATTCTGCGCCATTACTTGGGTTACTAATTCTGTGTTATGGAGCAGGAATAGTTGCACAAAAAATACGTATCCCAACCGCTTTTTTATTAGGACCGGTCTTTTTAATCATGCTTTTTAATTTGATGGGTATTAGCGTTCCTATTATGCCAAAGCTTTTCTTGCACATGGCACAACTGTTTATAGGAATTTACATCGGTTTATTATTGAAAAAAGAAGATTTAAAACTAACAAAACGTATGATAGCTTATTCGTTTTTTTCAGGAGCAGTCTTGATTGCATGTGCCTACGGAATTAGCTTTGCTTTGCAACAACTTTACGGCTTGAGCTTTTCGACTAGTTTTTTAAGTGTTGTGCCAGGAGGTCTTGATCAAATGGGAATTATTGCAGCATCAGTCCATGCAGATGTAACGGTAGTGACTGCTTTTCAATTGTTCAGGATTTTATTTGTGTCAGTTTTGATCGTCCCGTTTGTGAAAATTGTTGCAAAGCGCGCTGAACGAAAGCTTGAAAAATCGATAAATGTGTAAAAATCTGCGATGTCAAATAGAGTGAAGTCTTCACTGATTATGACTTTTATTGCATTCAATTTGATTTGCGAATAAAGTATGGATATGAAGCAAAATAGAAAAGAGGAAACCGCGTGAAAAAACAGATTGTTGTCATCGGACTGGGACGCTTTGGGAGTAGTGTTTGTAAAGAGCTGTATAGTCTCGGTCATGAAATTATGGCAATCGATACAAAGCCTGAAAAAGTTGATGCTTTGCGTGATTATGCCTCATTTACGGTCATTGCAGACGCCACTGATGAAAGCCAGTTAAAGTCTTTAGGTGTTCGTAATTTCGAACACGCAATTGTTGCTATTGGAGACAACCTCCAAGCAAGCGTTTTGTGCACACTTATGTTAAAAGAACTCGGCTTACCAAAAGTATGGGTAAAAGCGCGAGATCTTCAGCATGAAAAAATTCTTCATAAAGTTGGGGCAGACCGTGTCATTCAACCTGAAAAAGAAATGGGTATTCGCGTTGCGCACCATGTAGATTCAGAAAAAATTGTTGACTACATTGACCTTTCTCACGATTACAGTATCATTGAGCTGGTTGCATCGGGGAAAATGGCCAATCGAACGTTAGTCGACTTGAACATTCGCAAAGAATTTAATTGTATTGTTTTGGCTATTAAAAAAGAAGAAGAAGTCAATATTGCACCAGCAATTGATGACATGGTCGATCAAAGTGACGTACTAATCGTTATGGGTCATAAAGATGACTTGAAGCGTCTAGAAGAAAAGGCATTATAATATATAAAGTAGCTGGTTCATAAAATGGAACTGGCTTTTTTTTTATTTTAGTTGATAACTGACTACCTTAAAATTCCAAAGGAGTGCTGTAATTTTGAAAATTCGTATTGAATGGAGCTACAAGATTCCAAAAGGTTGTGAAACCATATTTGTTTCAGAAGAAATGCCAGCAGAAACTGCTCTACTAATAGTGGAAGATTTAGAGAAGACCGGTCGATCGAAAGCACTGCATTTTGTTGACCAATTTGACAGCAAGTGGTCAATAAAAGAAATGAAAGCGTATATAAAAGAAATCGAAACAGAACCTCATAATGTAATTGCTTATTTTGATGGTGGTTATGATCGAGATACAAAAGAAGCGGGTCTTGGCTGTTCAATTTATTATGACCAAAATGGAAAAACCTATCGACGTCGTGTAAATCAAAAGCTAGATAAACTATCTTCTAATAATGAATCTGAATATGCAGCTCTTTACTTTACTTTACAAGAGTTAGAGCAGCTAGAGGTACATCATTTGGCTGTTCGCTTTATTGGGGATTCACGCATTGTAATTAATGGTATGAAACAGGAATGGGCCATCTCGGAAGATTCACTCACTTCATGGATTGCTCGGATTGAAGAAAAACAAACAGTTCTCGGGATACAAGCTGAGTATGAATTAGTGCCGCGTAAAGCAAACTCTGAAGCCGACAAATTAGCCACACAAGCTTTAAAAGGTATTTCAATAGGTGCAGTTAGTGAAATCAATCATTGATTATCTCTGAATAAGTATTCGAAATTATTCAGTTTAATAGCGGTTTTTTGGTTTTGTAAATAGCACTGCGACTATATAACTAAAAATCTGAATAGTAAGTTTATTACTTGCGAATCTATTAGATATAGGTTATAAATAAGTTGTACAATACTTGTGCAAAAACTACACACATGAAGGAGATGGAAAAATGAAGAAAATTTTAGTTTCATTCTCAGTCGCAATGGTTCTTGTGTTCTCTCTGCTCGCAGCTGGCGTTATGGCAGCAGGAGATTCTGCTAAAGTCAGAGTGGTTCATGCTTCGCCTGACGCACCAGCAGTTGATGTTTATGTCAATGGAGATTTAACGCTTGAAGAAGTACCGTTTAAAGCAGATTCTGGCTATTTAGAAGTACCAGCTGGAACACATGATGTAGAAGTTTTTGCAAGCGGTACAGAATATGCTGCAGGTGAAGGTGTACTACAAGCAGATCTTACTGTAGAAGCTGGCAAAGCTTATACAGTTGTTGCAGCAAATCTGTTAGAGTCAATTGAATTTGTAGTAGCAGAAGATTCAATGGAAGTAACGGAAGGGAAAACAAAAGTAAGAGTTGGACATTTATCACCCGACGCACCCGCAGTTGATGTTGGTGTAATTGGTGGAGATGCATTGTTTAGCGGAGCGGAATTCCCAGGAATTACAGATTATGCAGAATTGGATGCAGGTACGTATGACTTGGAAATTCGTTTACCAGATGGCACACAAGTCTTGCCACTAGAAGGCACTCAGTTAGCTGCAAATACTGTGTATAGCGTTTTCGCAGTAAATACAGTGGATTCTTTAGAAGTAATCGCATTGGTTGACTACGAGGCGGCCGCTTCACCAGATGGAATGCCGACTACTGGTCTTGGAACACCCGATCAGTCTCAGTCTATGTGGTTATTGGTTGGTGGAGCACTAGTTCTCATTGCAGCTAGCACGCTGGTTTGGAGAAGACGTTTTCAACAATAAGCTTTTAGCGCTATCGATTGTGTTTGTATTGGCAGGGTGTCAACAGCCTGTTGATGAAGTAAGCGTACGCTCAGAAAACGTTGGATTTGCACAGGATGAGCCTATACTAGTTAATGTTCAACCTTCAGCTCCTAAAGAAAATCCAATTAACGGAATAAAACGTACAGGTATTCAGCCGAACTCGTTAAAAATCCCAGCAATTGATGTGGAAGCACAAATCCAACAGTTGGGTGTTACAAAGAGCGGTGAAATGGCTGTACCGAATAATATCGAAGACGTCAGCTGGTTTGCTCCAGGATACAAGCCAGGTCAAAATGGTCGTGCTGTTATTGCTGGACATGTTGATGGGGTAGACGGACCGGCAGTTTTCTGGGATCTTTCTAAACTTGAATTGGGTGATGAATTGGTAGTGGAGAATAAGGAAAAAATATTAACATTCAGAGTTCACACTATGGAGTCTGTGCCACTAGATCTGGCAGATGTTTCAGCTGTTTTTGGCTATACTGCTACTCCAGAATTGGTGTTGATCACTTGTTCAGGAACTTATGATTTTGATCGAGGGACAAGAGAAGAACGTTTGATTGTTTATGCAAGTCTTGTAGAAAAATAATATAAAAAATTCGCTTATTCCTTTTTTAGGAGCAAGCGAATTTTTTTATGATCATATGCAGATCAACCAAACAAAATGGTTTCAAAAATGCTAAAGTAGATGAGAGTCGAGCAACCTTTTAATCTTTCAATACGTTCTAAGAGGTTGAGTATTTATTATATAACAGAAAGCAGGAATAATATTCATGGAATGGTTTGATTTATTTAAAGCAGTAATTTTAGGGTTTGTGGAAGGAATGACGGAATTTGCTCCGGTTTCTTCTACTGGCCACTTGATCATCGTGGATGACATGTGGTTGAAATCGCAGGAGTTTTTGGGAAAATATCCGGCAAACACATTTAAAATTGTTATTCAGTTAGGATCAATATTAGCGGTTGTCGTGGTATTTTGGAAACGCCTGTTCAGTTTAATAGGGCTTTATAAAATCGAAGGTCAACAAGCAAGCTCAAGTTTTAATTTATTGCATGTTATTATTGGCATGATGCCAGCAGTTGTTTTAGGATTTGCTTTTAAAGATCTAATTGATGATTATTTGTTTGGAGTAGAAACGGTAATCTATGCGTTAGTTGCGGGAGCTATTCTAATGATTGTAGCAGATAAATTTGGCCCCAAAAAGCCGACTGTCAATTCTCTAGATGACATTTCGTATTTTCAAGCATTGAAAATCGGATTCGTGCAATGTCTATCGCTATGGCCAGGGTTCTCACGTTCTGGTGCCACAATTTCAGGTGGCGTACTGTTCGGTTTAAATCACCGAGTTGCGGCAGACTTTACGTTCATCATGGCCGTTCCGATTATGTTCGGGGCGAGCCTTGTATCAGTAATGAAAAACTGGGAGACGTTATCGATGGATTATTTATCCTTTTACATCGTCGGCTTCGTATCGGCTTTCGTCTTTGCGTTAATTTCCATTCGTTTCTTCTTGAAACTAATTTCACGCATTAAGTTAATGCCGTTTGCGATTTATAGACTGGTCCTCGCAGCTATTTTAGCAATCATTGTCTTCCTATAATTATCAAAAAATTTTTCTCAGTGCGACCATGGGAAATCATGGGGACAACAGACAGTATTTCAGGCTGGCTAGTCGGTAAATTTGGCTTATTCAAGCTAGCCGATTTTTCTGTCGCTTTGGCTTTAAAATTGGTGACGTTCACAATGACGTCTGCCAGTTCCAGTGAAATTCAAAACTATTGACTACTTAAAGACAAGCTCGTATGCAGTAGTTATAGCTGTATTTGGTTACTAGTGGTAAAAACGCATGATTGATAAAGCTGTTAAGAAAAACGAACGTTTTGAAGTCCATTCAACAAATCCGGTTATAAAGAATAGAGAATGGCCAAATCCAATCATGGGCTTGGTTCCATTGCTCGGTCTTGCAATCGCCATTATCTTGTTTTTATTAGAGCTTAGTATTTATTGAATTTTGGAGGGAATAAAGAATGGTAGACAATAAAGTAGTATTAATAACAGGAGCGGCCAGTGGAATTGGGTATGAAATCAGTAATGATTTTGCGAAAGCAGGAGCTAAAATTGTGCTGTCCGACATTGACGAAGAAGCTGTTATAAAAGCGGTAGCGTCTTTAAAGTCACAAGGATTGGATTGTATCGGGATTAAATGTGATGTCACAAATGAAGAAGATATTAAAAATGTAATTGAACAAACTGTTGCGCATTATGGAGCACTTGATGTGCTAATCAACAATGCAGGCATGCAGTATATTTCACCACTTGAAGAGTTTCCTACTGAAAAATATGAATTGTTAATTCGCATTATGTTAATTGCTCCATTTATTGCAACTAAATATGCTTTTCCTATCATGAAAAAGCAAGGTTCAGGACGTATTATTAATATGGCTTCCATTAATGGCTTAGTCGGTTTTGCTGGTAAAGCAGCTTACAATAGTGCCAAGCATGGAGTAATTGGTTTAACTAAAGTGGCTGCACTTGAAGGCGCAGAGCATGGCATTACTGTTAACGCAATGTGCCCAGGGTATGTGGACACACCACTTGTACAAAACCAAATGAGCGATTTAGCAAAAACGCGTAATGTGTCGATCGAAAAAGTTTTTGAAGAAGTACTGTATCCACTAATCCCTCAAAAACGTTTGCTTGCTGTAAAAGAAGTCTCGGATTATACGATGTTCTTAGCTAGTGACAAAGCATCTGGAATTACGGGCCAAGCCGTTGTATTAGACGGTGGCTATACCGCTCAATAAAAAAACCCGTTCAGCATAGTAGGTGCCGAACGGGTTTTTTTGGTTGTTTTATAAACATAGCTAGAAGAAGATTAGTCGAGAAAGTTTTCAATAATGCCCAGAAAAAGTTTGGGTTGTTCCACATTTGGTGCATGTCCAGAACGGTTAAATTCCATAAAAGTAGCATTTGGAATCGCAATTGCCGTTTCTCGTCCTTTTTCTGAAGGATTTAATCTGTCGTATTTTCCACTAATTACTAATGTTTCAGCGGTAATAGTAGAAAGCTGTGAGCGGAAATCGAATTGCTTAATAGCTTCTCCAGCAATACTTTGTTCTTTTATCGTTAATAGTCGACTATTTTGTGCAGTTTGTTTGTTCCATTTTTGAATCTTGCTTTGATTGTGATAAATATAGCTAGTGGAGGCAGCGAGTTTTTCAGAAATGCTCAAGCCGTCAAATTTTTCAGGATAATGATCAAAAAGTTCAGCTAAAGACGACTGCTCGCTATAAGATTTGGTAGCTACTAATATAAGCTTTCTAACTTTTTTAGGTTCCGTAAGTGCCATTCCTTGTGCAATATAACTTCCCATTGATACACCGAGAATATCTACTGTCGCTAATGCTAAATGGGAAACGAGCGCGAGTGCATCTTCTATATGATCTTGCAAAGTGTATTGCTCTAAACGACTAGAATGCCCATGACCACGTGAATCTAAAGCAATCACTCGACGTTCTTGTTTTAAAAAATCAATTTCGTTATAAAACATAGCAGAATTGCTTGTTAATCCATGGAGCAAGAAGATAGGTTGGCCTTCCCCAACGTCTTCGTAAAATAGTTCAATTCCATTGTGAGTAAAAATAGGCATAGTCATTCTCCTTTGTTCATAATGCTTAAAACAGTCTTTTAAGTGTCTACCCTAAGTGTATACGAATATAGTTTTTACGCGAAATTAAAAAGCACAACATTTGTTGTGCTTTTTAATTTTCATTAAATTACTAGCTATGTCTTGATCAATCAGATTCCGTTCGCGAATTTTGCCATCTTTCGATAAAGCTAAACATAGCTGCAAGCAATATAAACATGCTGGCGGTTACGTACCAAGGAAACTCTGAAATAGACTGACCGAATGCAGTATAAAGAATAGCAGGTGCAATCAAACCAAGAGCAGAAATAGCCATGTATTCTTTAAGGGATTTAGTTATTTCCATCAAATACAACGATAGCAAATGAAAATGAACAAAAGGCATAATGCGCAAAATCATAACTTGTGCAACTGACAAAGTACGATTCGGAAAAATTTTATCTTTCAAACGCGACATTTTTTCTCGAAACTTCGGAAATTTATTGACCAATACATAGGAAATCCAACTCATCAACGTCAAGCCGATAAACGACAACAAAGCACCTTCAAAAAAGCCAAAGAGATACCCACCCGCAATACATACTGCAATAACCGGTATAAATAGTAAAGGACGCAATAAATGTAACAAGATGAAAAGAAAAGGGGCCAACCAACCGACATTATTCATAAATGTTTCGAGGGATTGATCGAATTGCTCCATACGATTCCAACCTCTCTAAATTATGTTTTCTACTAAGGAAGGATAGTCTAATAAGAGAGGAAAAGCAAGAACTATAAAAGTTTTTGAAAATATATGTTTATGTCAGCTAGCAATGGAAAATGGGATAGTTAATTCTAAAGAGTGTTTTGAAAATTTCATTGATTCGAAAATCGTTGAAAAAGAGGGGAATTAAGGGAGATGAGAATATGAAAAAGAGCTTGAAACTGGCAAGTGCATTTATTGGAATTGTCGTATGAGCAGGATTTGCTTCAGGACAGGAGATTTTGCAGTATTTTACAAGCTTTGGTTATTGGGGATTCGCTGCTGTTGTTGTAGCAACAGCATTGTTCGGATATTTGGGAATGGTTTTGATGCGTCTAGGGAGCCGAATGCAGACAACTTCTCATGAAGACGCAGTATACACCATTAGTGGAAAAGTACTTGGTAAAGCAATTGATTATACGCTAATTCTTACTTTATTCGGAATTCTAGTTGTTATGATCGCAGGCGCTGGCTCAATTTTCTCTCAACAGTTTAATTTGGCACCAGCTTTTGGGCGCAGTATTATGATTGTCCTTGTGGTATTCACCATCATGTTAAATGTTAAAAAAGTTATTACTATTCATCAGTAGTATAACTCCGTTTTTAATCTTATTAGCCGTCGCGATTACAATTTTTAGCTTGTTCACAATGAATTCAAGCTTTGCTGTACTAGAGCCAATTGCGAGAGAACAATTGTCTACAACGCCTCATTGGCTATTGTCTGCTATCAATTATGTATCGTTAGCAATTGCTCTAGGTACATCGATGGCGCTCGTAATGGGTGGCGCAGAAAAAGATGCGAAAATTGCAGCACGTGGTGGGTTGATAGGAGGAATAGGATTTGGCGTGTTAATTCTATTGAGTTATTTAGCAATCTTCGCAAAAGTCGATATTATGGGCTCTTCTGACTTACCGATGCTTGCTTTAGCTGATAACATTTCTCCAATAGTAGGAATTGTTATGGCAATTGTCATTTTTGCAATGATTTATAATACTGCGGTTAGTTTATTGTTATCCTTTTCTGCACGTTTTATGAAAATGGGAACAAAAGGTTTTCGTATTTTTGTCATTATTTCTGGAGTTGCTGCATTCTTATTAAGTTTCTTAGGACTTACAGCATTAGTAAACTGGTTTTATCCTATTGTTGGATATCTCGGCTTATTATTACTTGGTGTCTTGGTAGTGGCTGATATTCGAAACACCAGAAAAAAAGTGAAAGAATAGCCTAAGAAAATCAGTTTTTCCTACTCTAAGGATTACTGGTTTTTTTGTGGTATATTCAGGCTAACAAATCGTAAAAAACTGTTTGAAAAGAGGAATTTGATGAATATCCTAATTATCGGAGCAGGGGCAATGGGGAGTTTGTTTGCTGGACGTTTGAAAACGCAGACGGCTAATATCTTTTTATATAATAGAAAAAATGTGCATGTAGAGAAAATCAATCAAAATGGATTAACGATTGTTGAACGTGATAATCAAGAAACCAATGTTCCTCTAACAGTTGTACACGAAGTTTCAAGTGCTGTGTATGATGTTGTGTTAATCATGTTAAAAACGCATGCCACGAAAAAGGTACTAACTCATATGAATGATTCGTTTTCTACGCAAACTTTGTTTGTGACAATGCAAAATGGTCTTGGCAACCTTGAAATAATTACAGAAGTTTTCCCGAATAATCCCGCTGTTTCCGGTACAATGGGCTGCGGTGCTAGTATCGAAAGCGCTGGACGGATTCTTCACAGAGGCTGGGGAACAAATTATATTGGTCAGTCTAACAATGCTGCTGCCCAAGAAAAATTAGTGGAGTTTGTTAATTTACTGAATTGCTCAGGTCTGGAAACGGAGTTGGCAGAAGATATACAAACTGTTATCTGGAATAAACTATTCGTCAATGTCGCCTTTAATTCATTGACAGCGCTAACGAGGCTGAGAAATGGCGATATTTTAAATACTGAAGAAGGACGGAGGTTGCTCGAAAGTGTCGTCACAGAAGCGGTACAGGTAGCTAAAGCAGAAGGAGTTTCTGTAAACACGCAACAGATGATCGCCAAGTGTATAAAAATAGGTCAAGAAGATGTGGCTGCTAATAAATCTTCAATGTTAATGGATATTTTACATAAGCGGAAGACAGAAATTGAAGCAATCAATGGAGCTGTAGTGAACCTCGGTAAACACCACGGTATACAAACCCCCATAATGAATTGATTACAAGAATCATTCGAATTATTGAAGCAAATTATGACCTTCAAGTCGACTAACTTCCGAAGAAATCTGCTATACTTTAGAGATGTTGTCTTGATTGATGGGACAGATAAGGACGGGATGAAGTGAAACGATTAACTGCAACGGGCGATTACATCTATACTTACGCCTATACGGATGATGAGAAAGATTTATGTCAATTAGAAATGCGGTCTTTTTTTGGAAAAGACACCAGTAATAAAATTATCAAAAGCGGAGTAGCAGTCGAGCCAAGTCGGAGCCCGTTTATTAAAGAACGAGTAGAAGTATTATTTGAAGGCGATACTTTGCAAGAAATTCTAAAACAATCGGAAGCAGTCGATATGAATCAGTTAACGTTTAAAGTCATTTTTTTGAAAATCAACGGTTTGTCTAGACAAGACCAAATCGACTTTTTAGGGAAACGTGAGATTGAACGAGCAATCGGTCTAGCTATTACTGGGGAAGCTGACGTTCACCAGCCAAATGTGACATTTGGATTAATTCCATTTGAAGGACGCTGGTATTTAGGACGCTATGTTCAAAGTGAGCCGATTTGGCACCATCATATGAAAAAGCCGCGTGTTTATTCGACGGCTCTAAGTACTCGTGTGGCAAGAGCGATTACCAATATTGCCCTACCAAATCCAATCGGGATGAAGGCAATCGATCCATGCTGTGGCATCGGAACGGTGTTAGTTGAAGCGCTGTCGATGGACATTGATATTGTTGGCCGCGATATTAATCCACTGGTTGTCGAAGGTTCACGTGAAAACATTGCACATTTTGGATTGGCTGGAAAAGTAGAATTGGGGCCGATTGCAGAAGTCGATTCGCACTACGACGTCGCAATTATTGACATGCCATATAATTTGTACACGCATGCCACACCAGAAGATCAACTGGGGATTTTGAAAGCTGCTTATCCGTTTACTGAAAAATTGCTAGTCGTAACAATCGAAACTATGGATCATATGATCAGAGCTGCAGGATTTGTCGTGACTGACCGGTGCATTGCGAAAAAAGGATTGTTCAAGCGTGAGATTTTAATGTGTCAAAAAAAAGTAATGGAATAAAATAATGCTGCGAATATAGCATTTTGAGTTGAAATGAAGTTTGGCACGTATTTACTTTTTAATGGATAGATTTTTCAAAACTACTAAAAAATAAAGGAGATTCTATCGGAAAATTGAATACGGTAACAGTACCCTATTTTAAAGGAGCTGCATATAATGAAAACAGCAAAAAGCAATTATCCAATTACTAAAGTTCGTGAACAATTTCCGGCTTTAAAAAGAACATACAAAGACAAAACAGTCGCGTATTTTGATGGTCCAGGAGGATCGCAAGTCGTAGGTACAGCCATTCAAGCGATTACGAACTACATGGAAAAAGGTGGTGCAAACCTTCACGGCGCATTCCCGTCTAGTTGGGAAACCGAAAAAGTCATTTCAGAAGCTAGACTAGCGGTCGCTGATTTTTTAAATGTCCAAGCAAATGAAGTAGCATTTGGTGCTAATATGACAACATTAACAATTGCTATCGCTAATGCACTCGGTAAAAACTTTAAAGCAGGAGACGAAGTGGTGGTCACAGAAATGGATCACCGCGCTAATATCGATCCATGGATTATGATGGCAGAAGACCGTGGACTAACAGTTCGCTGGATTAAAGTCGATGCGGAAACGAAAACACTAGATCTGACACAGTTAGACGAGTTAATCAATGAAAAAACAAAAATTGTAGCCATCGGTATGGCTTCTAACGCGATCGGCACAGTAGTCGATCTTAAACCGTTCGCTGAGAGAGCAAAAAAAGTAGGCGCTTTGCTCGTAGCTGATGCAGTTCACGCTGCGCCGCACTTGCCAATTGACCGAGATGAGATGCAGGTTGATATTTTATTATGCTCGGCTTACAAATTTTTTGGTCCGCATATCGGTATTGTTGCAATTAAAGAAGAGTTGTTCAAACATCTCCAACCTTACAAACTAACGACATCTCCGGACTATTATCCAGATAAGTTGGAAACGGGCACACAAAATCATGAAGGTATTGCAGGTATTCCATCAGCTATTGAGTTTTTTGCTCAATTCGGTGAAGGTGAAACGAGAAGAGAACGTATTTTGAACGGCATTGAAGAAGTTGAAAAACATGAAAATGCTTTAGCAAATCGCCTTCGCGAAGGCTTATCAGCAATTGAAGGTGTAACCGTTACACAAGCTGGAGCAAATGTTCCGAAAACGCCAACCGTCGCTTTTCAAGTGAGTAACATCAAACCAGGGGACATTTGCAAAACTCTTGCAGAAGAACACAGTATTTTCGTTGCAGCTGGTCATTTTTACGCTTCTACGTTAGGCGATGTACTAAGCGTTAACGATAGTGGTGGATGGGTAAGGGCGGGGCTTGCTCCTTATAACACTGAAGAAGAAGTAGAGCGGTTGATTGCTGCCATTAAAAACCTATAAATTACAAAAAACAATGCAACGGCTGATCGTTTAACAGCTGTTGCATTGTTTATTTTAATGTAGTTTCATGAGTCGAAATCAATTTTGCTTGAACGATATAACGGTCTGGCGCATAGCCGATAAAGTTAAACGGATAACAAGTGGTCAATGTTAGTATGGATTGATCTTTTTCGACAATGACGGTTCTATCGTCTTCGTGTGTAATCCAAATCTGTGTGATTTCGTAGACAAAAGTCTCTCCGTTATACTCAATCAACAAGTTATCTTGTTCTTTAAGATCACTCAGTCCAGTAAAAACGGTATCACGGTGACCACTTAATACGGTATGTCCATTTTCTCCAGGAACGGTCGTTAAGTCACTGACAAAAAGACCAACACCTTTTTCTAAAGTTTTTTCGTCTGCTCCCCAGTAAACCGAATATTTTTGACCAATTTCAGGAATTAGCAAATCGGCTGTTTTTTCTCCAGGTTCTTGCTTAAGAGAAGTAGTTAGAACAGGCTCCGATTTTTTAACAGGTAAAGAGATTATTGGTGCTTTATCCGCTATTGGAATGGGTTCATCTTGAACTTTAAAGGCGGCAACTTCTTTTAATTCCTGAATTGTGCTTAGTTCTTCTTTAGTTAGATCTTGTGCAGAGCTTGTGGCGGTGTGCCATTCGGATAAATTGTAAATGCCGATTATTAGCCCTGAAACAAGTAAAAAAACACCCAACCATTTTTTCATCAACTTCACCTCAAAAAAACTGGCAGGAAACTTCCTGCCAGTGAGTTTTATTTATGCACTTTGTTTTCTGCGTCGGAACAATAAAAGTGAACCAGCACCAGCAAGACCAGCGCCGAACAGCATCATTAAGGGACCGTTTGAAGCAGTTTTCGGCAATGCAGCGCCTTCTTCTGTTTTATCCTCAACAGCCGTTTCTTGTTCAGTTACTGTCTCACCAGATGAATCATTGGCTTCCTGACTTGCTACGTAACTATCATATTCACTTTGAGTGACTTCACAAGCAAGTCCATCATTATCACGATCCAAATCATGAGGATCGTTGTCAGCACTATAACCATTCTCATACCAAAATGCTAGCACATCATTATGTGATGCAAAATCGTCACAATTTTTATCGTTTTCTACGGCCCCCACGTTTAATGCAGACCCTAGTACAAGAAATGATCCTAATAAAACTCCAACTAACTTTTTCTTCATATATCTTCCTCCTTTTTAGTAAAATATGTAACATAGATTTATCTTAACTACAGTTTACTTAATTTTCAATCAATTTTTGATGATATTGTAAAAAAATAACTAAAAAGGGTGGAAAGACTTATGGAAAATACAGGTACGATTACCTTTAGTCCTCTTAAATAGTCGCTTTTCAACTGTGACATTGACTTGCAGAATAATCGACTTTTTTCTTTTTGTTCTAGTTGGTGTTATACTGAAATGAACTTGTTCCGCCAACTGAAAGCATCAAATTATTTCCCGTAAAAGGAACATAAATAAAGGAGAATGAAATTTTGACACAAACGAACAATACTAATGACAACAAAACGACAAACTTGCCACCGAATTACGATGAATTGAAAAAAGCGGCGAATCGACAGGCAAACTGGAAAGAGCGTTTAGCTGCAGTTGAAGAGCTTGGCAATTGGAAAAGTGAACCAACAATCGATCTTTTGACGCATCGCATGAATCATGACTCTGTCTATCAAGTACAAGAAGCTGCCTATGAGAAATTAAAAGACTTTGGCGAAGACGTTCATATGCCAGAACGTAAGAAATTTGATTTGATCAAAGATACTTCTAAAGTACTTGTGCGTATCAAGAAAAGTTTACCAGTAGGACATAGCTACGAAGAATTTAAAGAAAAATTACAGAAAATGCGTAGCGATATTTACGATACGTATAAAGGCGACAAAGGCGAAGAATTCGAAGAATGGTTAGAAGAACAATGGAAAGCCGCTCCATTTAAACAACCACGCCGCAGAT
This sequence comes from Planococcus versutus, assembly GCF_001186155.3. Lineage (NCBI taxonomy): Bacteria > Bacillati > Bacillota > Bacilli > Caryophanales > Caryophanaceae > Planococcus > Planococcus versutus. Next base: position 843,013 of record NZ_CP016540.2, read on the forward strand.
AAGCAAGTAAAACCCGGATGCCTTGGTGGCAACCGGGTTTTTTTAAAGATACTTTTGAATGATAGGTTTTAAACGGTAACCGAACAAGCCGGCAAGTACAGCAAGGATTAAATCTTTTGGAAGTGGAACAGCCATCCATGCCCACGCTAGTTTGTAAGTAAAGCCTTCGGGTGCTGCAAACCACAACTTGTAAGCGGCGTACATCCAGTTGGTGCCAAACAAGTAATTGACGGCTACTCCGATTAATGCCGCAACAACAAATCCTTTTTTAGTAGGCCATTTTTCAATAATAAGTCCAACTAAAAAAGCAACAAAAACGTATGAAACAATAAATCCAAATGTTGGACTGATTAAAGTATCCATACCACCGGAAAATTTTGCGAAAACGGGAACACCAGCAAGGCCAATAAGTGCGTAAACAATCATGGAAAAAGCGCCTTTGCGACTACCAAGAAGAATGCCTGCTAAAATAGCAAAAAAAGTTTGAAGCGTAATTGGTACACCACCAACAATTAGAAAAGAAGCGATATTTGCGCCAATTGCCATTAATGCAGCAAATAAAGCGATATGCACCAATTGCAAGGTGCGAGAATGATTTGCCGATCTGGCAGTGGTCGTTGTTGTCATACGATGTCCTCCTACTTTTCTAGATAAACTAAGTATAAAGAGTAGGAATATTTAAGTCAACTTATTTTTATTTTAAGTTAACACAAAAACGAATCCGTAAAAAAATATAGAAAAAGCTGACCTTTTAGAAGGTCAGCTTTTTTATGTTACTTAATATCCTGGTTTGTTCAATAACTTAAAGATATTATTCTTGTAATCTTCTACGCCAGGCTGATCAAATGGATTGATATCAAGCATATAAGCGCTGTAAGCACATGTAAGCATATAAAAATACAATAGATGACCTAGTTGGAATTCATCAATTTTAGGAATTGTTAAACTAAGTTGAGGCACACCACCATCTAAGTGTGCACTTGATGTTCCTTTATACGCTACGTGATTAAACTCGTGCAAAGAAAGTCCCGCCATATAGTTTAATTCATCGTCGTCGTTTTCGGCTTCGAAAATCGACAAGTCTTCATTTGCTTCTTGAACAAGTAGAAACGTTTCAAATAAATTGCGTTTACCGTCTTGAATATACTGACCCATCGAGTGCAAGTCTGTTGTAAAAGAAACAGAGGCTGGGAAAATTCCTTTGCCTTCTTTGCCTTCACTTTCACCAAACAGTTGTTTCCACCATTCTTGAACGAAAGACAGCTTTGGTTCGAATGTCGCCATTACTTCTGTTGTATAACCTTCTGCATATAGTTGGTGACGAACAGCTGCATATTGAGCAGCTACGTTTTCATCAAAATTCGTATTGTTGTAAAGTTCTTCAGCGTTGGCGGCACCTGCGAGTAAGTCGCTAATCGAATAACCAGCCGCTGCAATTGGTACCAAGCCAACCGCTGTGAACACAGAATAACGTCCACCAACATCTGCAGGAACAACAAAACGCTCGTAACCGTTTTCTTCAGCTAATGTGAGTAAAGCTCCTTTTTCAGCGTCTGTTGTAACGATAATTCGTTCAGCTGCTCTCTCACCATACCGTTTTTCCATAAATTCTTTTAAGAAACGAAAGGCGATAGCAGGTTCTGTTGTTTTACCCGATTTAGAAATGACATTGACCATGACTCGTTTGTCTTCAAGGTGTGCAAGCAATTGTTTTAAGTATTCTCCGCTAACTTGATGACCTGCAAAAACGACTTCTAAAGCAGATTCATTTTTGAAATAAGGATCGAGTGCAGATAATACAGCTTTCGCACCTAAATAAGATCCACCAATACCAATAACCACTAAGACATCTGCTTTTTCTCGAATTTGAGCAGCAGTTTTCTCGACTTTTTCCATAAACGATTGATCGAGCGTACTCGGCCAATCTAACCAACCTAGAAAGTCTGAGCCTTTCCCTTTTTTACTATAAAGATTTTCGTGAATCTGTTTTAATTGCGCTCTTTTTTCTAGCGTTAATATAGAACCGATAGATTCTGAAAATGTGATGTTAACCATATTCACCCTCCTGTCTTTTAGTATTCAGTTTACCATATTAAATCTAGCAAAGACTCATGTTTCATGGAACAGTTGCGGAGTACTTAATAGAATACTATAAAATCGCAAAAAACTATTTTTGAGAATACATGATTATACTTTCAACTGATAGCTATTTATTGGTAAAATAAAGAAAACAATTGGGGGTTATGGTATGGCTAAAAAAATAACGATCATTTTGACGTTGGCTTTCTTGATTTTGTTAGCAGGTTGTCAGCCAAAAACGACGCCTGAAGAACGACTAAACGCATACATAGACCATTGGAACAGTAGTGAGTTTACAAAAATGTATAGTGATTATTTAAACAAAGGAACAAAAGAAGCATTTGCATCAGAAGATTTTGTCGAGCGCCAGCAAAAAATTTATGAAGATTTATCTATCAATAATGTCGAAGTGACCTTTACAAAATTAGAAGATGAAAAAAATTGGGATACTGAAAAACCAGCAGATTTTCCCGTACAAGTAAAAATGGATACAGTTGCAGGACCGGTAGCATTTGAAAAAAACATGACCTTGCTATTTGAAACGCATGGTGAAACAGAAGACTGGTTTGTTGAATGGGACCCTTCGTTTATATTTGAACAATTAGAAAAAGGCGACGAAGTGCGTGTGTCAACAACCACTGCACAGCGTGGTGAAATTCTAGATCGCAACAAAAAGCCAATCGCTGTAAACGGAACAGGTTACACTATTGGTGTCGTTCCGGAAAGCTTTACAAAATCGGAGGATAAGAAAACATTAGCAGAAGTTCTTGAAATGTCAGTTGCAGCAATCGATGAAAAAATAAACCAAAGTTGGGTTCAAGAAAATCAATTTGTACCGATTTCTAAAGCAGCTAAAAACAATACCAAACTATTAGAAAAAGTAAAATCGATTCCAGGAGTAAGTTTTCAAGAAACAGAGATGCGTGAATATCCGTATGAAGAAGCTCTTGGACATTTGAGTGGTTATATCGGACCTATCACAGCTGAAAAATTAGAAGAGCTAAAAGATCAAGGCTATACATCAACAGACTCTATTGGTAGACGAGGACTCGAGCAAATACTAGAAGAGCAGCTTCATGGTGAAAATGGACGAAAGCTTCTTATTAAAAAGCAAGGTGAAACTGGCGAGGAATTACTGATTACGGAAACGCCTGCTAAAGATGGTGAAACCGTCATTCTGACCATTGACGCCGAATTACAAAAATCCACTTACAATGCAATGGAAGGTGAAGCAGGAACGAGTGCTGCAGTAGATCCAAAAACAGGTGAAACGTTAGTACTGGTGAGTTCACCTGCTTACAATCCAAATGAATACATGCTAGGTATTAGTAAAAGTCGCTTTAAAGCATTAAATGAAGATCCGCTAAATCCATTGTTTAATCGTTTTGGAGCAGCGTATGCACCAGGGTCAACAATCAAGCCAGTAACGGCAGCAATTGGATTAGAAGCAGGAACATTAGATCCTTCTGTCGGCTTGCAGATTGATGGGACCACATGGCAAAAAGACAGTTCTTGGGGAGATTACCGAGTTACTCGTCTGCATCCAGAAGCACCGAATCCAGTTGATTTAAATACAGCGTTCGTTTATTCTGACAACATTTATTTTGCACGACAAGCACTCGAAATGGGAAACAATGCATTTGTTTCTGGATTAAAGAATTTCGGCTTTGAAGAAGAAATACCTTTTGCTTTAGAATTACAAACTTCACAAATTTCCAATGAAGGAACAATTGGATCTGAAGGACAACTCGCAGATACGTCATTTGGCCAAGGTCAAATGCTAACCAATATTCTTCACCTAGCTTCTATGTATGAGCCGTTCTTAACAGATGGGACTATGCACAAACCGTTATTGTTCATGGATGAAGAAAAAAGCCAAGTGTGGAAAGAAGATTTACTTAGTGCAGAAAATGCTGAAGTTCTTCGAGAAGGGTTGCGAAATGTCGTTGTCGAAGGCTACGCACAATCAGCAAATAGCAAAACGGTTAAGATCGCTGGGAAAACAGGGACAGCTGAATTGAAAGGGAAAATTGGAGAAGATGGCAAAGAAAATGGCTTTTTCGTTGCCTACGACTCGGAAAGTCCTGACTTTATTTTAGCTATGATGATCGAATCGATTGAAGACAACGGTGGCAGTGATTACGTTGCCGGATTTGCAGCAAAAGTATTTGAAGAATACAAAGCACGATAAAAAAGCAGAGCAATCCTCCACTATAAAAAGAGAGTGGAGGATTTTCTTGCTAAAAGAATTAACGAGTAACTAACAAAAACGTGCAGGATTTCTGAAGTGAATCTTGAATAAATTAAGTTAAGAAATGATTCCGCTATTTTGGGCTAAAGTTAATTCCAGTACAAGGAAGAAGGCGAGGGCTTTGAAAGAAACTTGGTGGAAAGAAGCAGTAGTTTACCAAATTTACCCTAGAAGTTTTAACGATTCAAATGGTGATGGAATTGGTGATTTAGCAGGAATAACAGAAAAACTAGATTATTTAGATGAACTAGGCGTAAACATAATTTGGATTTGTCCAGTTTACAAATCGCCCAATATAGACAATGGCTATGACGTAAGTGATTATCAAGCAATTATGGAAGAAATGGGAACTATGGATGATTTCAATGGTTTGCTTGAAGAAATTCATAAACGTGGAATGAGGTTGATTCTCGATTTGGTGCTCAATCACACTAGTGATCAGCATCCTTGGTTTTTAGAATCCAAAGCTTCGCGACACAACGCAAAACGAAACTGGTATGTATGGCGTGATCAACCAACCAATTGGGAAAGTATTTTTGGAGGTCCAGCTTGGACATTTGATCCGAAAACTGGGCAATATTATTTACACATTTACTCGAAAAACCAAGTTGATTTGAATTGGGAAAACCAAGACATGCGTGAAGCTATTTATGACATGATTCATTGGTGGTTAGCTAAAGGCGTGGATGGATTTCGTGTAGATGCCATTAATCATTTAAAAAAGGATTATCGTAATATGCCGAATCCACAAAACTTGCCCTATATTCCGGCTTGGGAAAAGTTCACGGAAGTAGAAGGGCTGCAAACGATATTGGCGGAGCTTCGCGATCGGGCGTTTGCTAAGCATGACATTGTGACCATAGGTGAAGCGAATAGCGTTAAATCACAAGGATTGAAAAAATGGATTGGAGAAAAATACGGAAAGTTTAATATGATTTTTCAATTGGAAGCCATTGAAGCAGCAAGTAGCAATTTGAAGAGTGGCTTAGACGTGATTGATTTAAAAGAAGTATTAAACCGGTGGCAAAAAGCTGCATATGGCATTGCGTGGAATACGCTTTATATTGAAAATCACGATCGTCCACGAACCGTTTCCATTTGGGGCAATGACCAAAATTATTGGTTTGAAAGCGCCACAGCGTTAGGGTGTATGTACTTTTTCATGCAAGGCACTCCGTTCATATACCAAGGCCAAGAAATTGGCATGACTAACGCGCCGTTTGACGACATCGACATGTACCGAGATATTGAAACAAAAAACATTTACCGGTATAAGCGAAAAGAAGGAGCATCTCATCAAGAAATTATGAAGATGATTAAAAAAATTAGTCGAGACCATGCGCGTACGCCTATGCAATGGAATGATCAGGATTTCGCGGGGTTTTCAACGGTCAAGCCATGGCTAGCTGTAAATCCAAACTACAAGTGGCTAAATGTCGAGGCTCAAAAAGACAATCCAAAATCCATTTGGTCATTCTACAAAAAAATGATTCATTTGAGACAAAACTGGAAAGTGCTCATTTATGGAACGACTGACTTAGCTGATTCAGGATGTTCGGATGTGTATGCGTATGTTCGAGAAGACCATTACACCAAAATGCTGATTGCATCAAATTTAAGTGAAAGAACCTGTACATGGAACAGTCCGTACGATGCTGAACTTTTGCTAAGCAATTACAGCAAACGTGAAAAAGGTGTATTGCAGCCTTACGAAGCGTGTGTTTACTTTTTGAAAAAACCAATTTACTAAGTTGAAAAGCTACTGCCTACTCTTAAGAAGAGGCAGTAGCTTTTCTTTTTTTAAAAATAGGTAAATAAGACCGAGTTTATAGACCTATAAAGACTTTAACGCCTCTTTTTGTGAATAAATTTCCCAATTACAAAAAACTGATACTTCTGCTAACTTTAGATGTGTGGCACAGCGATTTACCAAACAATGCAACAGTACGGGACGCCGTGGCTGGAGTTAGCTTGCCATAAACCATATTGGAAAAGGGGATTGAACGATGAAAAAATCGGCAAAATTCATTACGACGGCAATGTTAACGGCTACTTTGCTTATACCAGCAATGGGCGTTAGCGCAAACGGAAACGCTGTTGAAAAAGAAAACGGCAATGAGAAGTTCCGTGTATTGATCGACTCGGCAAATGGCAAAGAAATGAAAAACGCAAAGAGTCAATACGGGGTACAATGGGATTTTGAAAATGAAGGATTCACAACCAATATGAACGAAAAGCAGTTTAACGCATTACAGAAAAACAAAAACCTTTCTATCGAAAAAGTTCCTGAATACAGCATAGAAGAAACATCGTCAGAGCCGTTAGCAACTTACTCTACAATGGCCGCTTCTCAGTCAACTCCGTGGGGAATTAAAGCCATTTACAATAATAATTACTTAACACAATCTTCAGGAGGCACAGGAATTAATATCGCTGTACTTGATACAGGTGTGAATGTAAATCATGCAGATTTAGCAACTAATGTGGAACAATGCAAGGATTTTACGTTAAATTCTAGTATCACCAATGGAACATGTACAGATCGTCAAGGACATGGCACGCACGTAGCAGGGTCAGCGCTTGCTAATGGAAATGGCGGTTTATATGGTGTAGCTCCACAAGCTGACCTTTGGGCGTATAAAGTATTAGGAGATGACGGCACAGGGTCATCGGATGACATTGCAGCAGCCATTCGTCACGTAGCTGACCAAGCCACGGCATTAAAAACAAAAGTTGTCATTAACATGTCATTAGGATCTTCTGCTGAAAGCAGCTTGATTACAAATGCTGTGAACTATGCTTACAACAAAGGCGTGTTGGTAATTGCAGCAGCAGGAAACTCGGGTCCTTCCCAAGGATCTATCGGTTTCCCAGGAGCTTTACCTAATGCGGTTGCTGTTGCAGCACTTGAAAATGTGATTCAAAATGGTACGCACCGTGTAGCAGACTTTTCTTCACGTGGTTACAGTTATTATGATGGTGATTACTCAATCGGTAAATACGATGTAGAAATTTCAGCTCCAGGTGCAGCAATTTATTCAGCGTGGCACACAGGTGGCTATGCTACGATTAGTGGGACTTCTATGGCTTCTCCACACGCTGCCGGATTGGCGGCGAAAGTTTGGGCCACAAATCCAAGCGCAAGCAATGTCCAAGTTCGCGCGAATTTACAAAGTCGAGCGAAAGCGTATGACATTCTATCAGGATCGGGAGCAGGGTATGGGGATGACTATGCATCCGGCTTTGGATTTGCCCGTGTTCAATAACTAAACGTGCAATTTCAAAAACAACCTTGACAGGTAGGTCAAGGTTGTTTTTTGTGTTATATTTTAATTATTCTGTTAAAAAGGGTGAAACTATGAACGTTGGGTCTATTATTAAATACTACCGAACTAAAAACAACATGACGCAATCGCAATTAGCAGATGGCATTTGTTCGATTTCCCATTTGAGCAAAACGGAATCGAATACCTACAGTCCTCACCCATCTACAATCGAGGCATTGTTATTAAAAATGGGGGTTCAGCTCAACAAAGAAGTAGAAAAGCATAAGCAATTAACTCGTCTAATTGAGAAGTTTATTGATTGTTCATTGTACTATGATCTCGATACGATGCGCCAAGTGTACAAGCAATTAGAAGGACAAAACGAATACATTCAGTCGACAGACTTGGTCAATCAATACGAACTATATAAATTCCGCTTTTATATTTATGACAACAATTTAAGCAAAGCCGAGCAACAAAAAAAGTTATTAGAGCGAATGAAAGCTTCCTTTTTATCACCTGAATATTGGATTTATCAATTTTTTCAATCCCTTTATTTTACCATGACTGGGGAAAAGACAAAGTCATTTGAACTTCTTGATACACTCGATAGTGGCATTCAAAGCATTCCGCAAAAATTCGAAGGTGAATTCTATTATCAAAAAGCACGCATGCTGGTTCTAGCCGATCGCTATGAACTGTCTGCACATTTTGCCGAATTGGCCGTTCGCTCGTTCCAACTTCATCATAATTACATACGGCTTCTTCACGCTCAAATGCTGTTGGCTATAAACTACACTCGTAGAAACTTAATAGTGCAAGCAGAAAGTTTATATGAAATCTTAATCCGAAACACACACTTAACAAATCAAACCGACTTACACAATCAAACGCTTTATAATTACACAGAGCTATTACGAATGAAACACGCCCATTATGAATCGTTGGAAATTCTGCAATCTTTAAAAGAGAAAGTCGAACCGTCAACGTATTTTCATAAAGCTGTTTTAACGAGTTTGGTTGAATCGATGCTTGAAACAGAACAAGATGCAACAACACAAATTCAAGAATTAAAAGCACTCAGTACAAAAAGTGAAGACAAATTTTTTCGTATCTATGTCACGTATTTCGAGAAACGGAATTTTTCCCAACCAGACCTTAAGACCTATTGTGAAGATATAATGTTCCAATTCTTCAGAAAAAATGGTTATATTAAAGAAACAAAAAATGTTGCTGCAGAACTTGCCACGCATTATAGCGCACAGCAACAATGGGAAAAAGCGTATTACTATCAATCCTTTTGGGATGAGAATGGTGGTGAATGGAATTGATGAAGAAAAAGTTGTTGATTTTATCGGTTACGTATATGGGATTATTGTCGATGGTGATACTAAATGGTCCAAATGTATTACCGCCGTTATAAGAAATTACGAATTTCGGAGACAAGGTTCAACTAAAAAGACCAGGGAATCGGTTGATTCTCTGGCTTTTTTGTGTTTATAAATCAAAACGAAAAGCTTCAATTGCAACGCTGCTCGTAATGGGAGGCAAGTCGAGTGAATGGCCACGTTCAAAGCCCATTTTTTCATAAAGAGCAATGGCATGCTTCATAAAACTACCTGTATATAATCCAACATACTGTTGTTTGGAGATTTAGAAATATCTAAGCAATGTTCAACGAGTGCAGTGCCTACTCCGCGTGATTGAAGCTCGGGAATAACTGCTAATAAACGAATTTCTGGATAAGGGGTGGCCACACCATTCCAGACGTAAGATTTTGTCTTGGCCGGAAACAACCCAACACTGCCGACAATTTCCAATCCAACTTCGCCACAAATACTTTGACCCGGGTTGTTGATCAGTATGACATACTAGATTTGATTTGAGCAAATGCCATTGTTTGTGTGAAAGCTTATCTTTATAAGATTCATAGGATGACAAACGCTGCTGTTTTACCAAATGACATTCATCTTTTTTAGCCTCACGGATCAGCAAATCCCCATCTCCTCCATATCTAAATGATAGCTATCAATTGTGATAAAAGTTCAATACAACTCAATGGGGCATTTCAAGATCTCCACTAAAATTTTCATTCCAATAGATAAAGTTATTCTGAAAAAGGTAATTATATAGGAATATATTGTATATATCAAGAAGAATATTAATTAATAACTATTGTAAGCGTATACAAACACAAGTGATATACCAATTAAAAAAATAAAAAACTATTATTCATTTATTCATTGAATTCTGACAAATCTGCTCTATAATGAATAGAAAAGAAAGGGTAGGATAATGATGAAAAAAGATTTGCGTATCAATAGTAAAGTTTTTGAAGGTGCCATGAAAGCACCGAATCGAGCGATGCTTCGCTCAGTTGGTGTAACCGATGAAGATTTTAAAAAACCAATGATTGGTGTTGCTAGCACATGGAGTGAGGTAACTCCATGTAATATACATATTGGCGACTTAGCGATCAGTGCCAAAAAAGGCGCACGAGAAGCTGGAGGCGTCCCGTTTATATTTAATACCATTACTGTATCTGACGGCATTTCAATGGGAACAGAAGGAATGAAATATTCTCTTTCTAGTCGAGATGTAATTGCAGATTCGATTGAAACAGTAGTAGGTGCAGAAAGTTTAGATGGTCTAGTGGCGATTGGTGGTTGCGATAAAAATATTCCAGGTTGTTTGATCGCAATTGCAAACTCTGAAGTACCTGCTGTGTTTGTTTACGGGGGAACAATCGCTCCAGGACGCCATAACGGTCAAGATATTGACATTGTCTCGGTATTTGAAGGTGTTGGCCAACACAATAATGGAGACATTAGCGATGATACACTCCGCAGTATCGAATGTAGTGCCTGTCCAGGAGCGGGGTCATGCGGTGGGATGTATACTGCTAACACAATGGCATCTGCAGCTGAAGCAATGGGCATGAGTTTGCCTGGAAGTTCTTCAAATCCTGCGGTATCAGCAGAAAAACGAGCAGATTGTGAAAAAGCAGGAGCCGCTGTGCATAATTTACTGGAACTTGGTATTTATCCAAAAAACATTATGACAAAAGAAGCGTTTGAAAATGCCATTACAGTTGTGATGGTTCTTGGCGGGTCAACAAATGCTATTCTTCATTTATTAGCAATTGCTCATGCAGCAGAAGTTGATTTAACAATTGATGACTTTAATATTATGCAAAAAAAGGTGCCGCATTTGGCAGATTTAAAACCGAGTGGCCAATACGTCATGCAAGATTTACATGAAGTGGGTGGCGTTCAAGCCGTGATGAAAATGTTACTAGAAGCAGGCTTTTTACACGGAGATTGTATGACGGTCACCGGTAAAACAGTAGCAGAAAATCTACGAGAAGTTCCTGGACTGTCAGAAGGTCAAAAAGTCATCATGCCATTCGATAATCCAAAACGACAAGATGGGCCATTAATTGTATTAAAAGGAAACCTATCACCAAGTGGTGCGGTAGCAAAAGTTTCTGGCGTGAAAGTAAAACGCCACACTGGACCAGCTCGCGTTTTCAATAATGAAAAAGATGCAACAGCAGCTGTCATGGCAAATGAAATTAACAAAGGCGACGTCTTGGTTATTCGTTATGTTGGACCAAAAGGAGGGCCGGGTATGCCAGAAATGTTGTCGGTATCTGCAATTCTTGTTGGTAAAGGAATGGATGCCTCTGTTGCGTTGTTAACAGACGGTCGTTTTTCAGGTGGAACCCATGGCTTAGTAGTTGGTCATCTCGCACCAGAAGCTCAAGTTGGTGGGCCCATTGCTTTGCTTGAAGAAGGAGATATCGTAACCATTGATTCTGAACTACAAGAAATTTCAATGGACGTCTCAGAAGTGGAAATAGAAGAACGGCGCAAGCACTGGGTCGCGCCACCACTTCATAGAAAAGGTGTTCTTGGAAAGTATGCACATAACGTTTCTTGTTCTTCTAAAGGAGCAGTCACCGACTACTTGAATCGTTAATGAGACATGGTTTGCTAAGGAATCTTCTATAGATGCAAAATGTTTAAGACAACATTCGTTATGCAAGATGAACTTCTAGTTAAGACATCTTGCCTGTTGAATAAGAAAAAGGGGGAAATACAATGACGAAAAAGAAGGTTGGATTTGTTTCACTTATGTTGGCGAGTGTCTTGGCTTTAACAGCGTGTGGAGATTCGGATAATGATTCATCATCAGGAGGCGAAGGATCAGACGAGAAATTTGTTTTACAGGCAGGGCATTCTTTGCCTGATGATCATCCCTATCACCTAGGTCTAATAGAAATGGCAGATGCGGTTGAAGAACGAACAGATGGACAAGTAACAATCGAAGTTTTTGCGAATAGTGAAATTGGTGCAGAACGTGAACTAACAGAAGGTATGGGGCTGGGAACAGTAGATTTAGTTGTTTCTTCAACAGCACCTGTTACTAACTTTGTACCAGAACTAGGTGTTCTGGATGTCCCGTTCTTATTTAAAGATCGAGATTCAGCAGTAGAAGTACTCGAAGGAGATATTGGAGATGAGTTGTTTGCAAAAATGAAAGACAATGGCATCATCGGCCTATCGTGGGGAGAAAATGGCTATCGTCACATTACCAATGCTGTTCGCCCAATCGAAACACCTAAAGACTTGGAGGGCTTAAAAATCAGAACGCAAGAAAATGAAATTCATTTAGCTGCATTTGAAGCACTTGGTGCACAGCCAACTCCGATGGCTTGGACTGAAGCGATTACAGCATTGCAACAAGGAGTAGTAGATGCACAAGAAAATCCTGCGATTGTTGCAGATCAATTTAGTTTATATGATGCCAACCAAAAGTATATGAGTTTAACTGGTCACGTTTATTCGGTTGCAATTTATATGATGAGTCAAAAAACATATGACAAATTACCAGAAGAACTACGTGACATTGTTGTCGAAGAAGGACAAAAAGCAGGAGCAAGAGAGCGTGATCTGATTGTAGAAATGGAAAAAGAATCAATTCAAACGTTAAAAGATCAAGGAATGGAAATTATTGAGGATATCGATGTAGCTCCTTTCCAAAAAGCAGTCCAACCTGTATATGAAACAATTGAATATCAAGATCTATTAAATGAAATTCTAGATGCTCAGTAACAGGATAATAAGTGGACTCAAAAAAGAGAGAAACCTTTCTCTCTTTTTTATATCGGAGGCAAGAAAATGAGTAAATGGATCAATTATATGAACTTTGGTATTAAGCATGTATTAAATCTTATTATGGCTTTACTTGTTACAGTCGTTTTTCTACAAGTCATTTTTCGATTTATTTTGAACTCACCTTTAGCTTGGACCGAAGAGTTAGCTCGATATAGCTTGATTTGGCTAACATTTTTAGGCGCGTCGTATGCCATGTCTTCAAAAGCACATATCGGAATGGAGTTTTTCGTCAAATTATTTGCGGTTCCAGTTCGCAAGATTCTCTACAGTGTCGCCACATGTGCAAGTCTTCTTTTTTTCCTGCTTATGGTGATTGAAGGTTATGATCTCGCAATGCAAGGCATGGCTCAAACATCACCCGTTCTAAGGATTCCAATGGGACTCATTTATATGGTGATCCCATTGAGCGGAATTGTTTTGATTATTAATATGACCTCGCAGTTTTCTAAAGACTTTAAAAGCGGGGGTGTCTAAAAATGGCGTTAGTCTTATTTCTTTTGTTAATGGCTTTGTTTTTAATTAATGTTCCAATTGCAGTTGCACTTGGACTAGCTTCAACGTTCGTTTTCTTTATTGATGGTGATGTTTCATTAATCGTCATTATTCAGCGAATGTTCAACTCGGTTGACTCATTTCCTCTTATGGCAATTCCATTTTTTATTCTTGCGGGTAAACTGATGGAAAGTGGTGGGATTTCTCGGAGGCTCATTCATCTAGCGAATGTTATTTTTGGTCGCGTAAAAGGCGGACTTGGAATTGTGTCGATCGTTGCATGTGCTTTTTTTGCAGCTATTTCAGGGTCTGCAGCTGCAACAACAGCAGCAGTCGGGGCATTGATGATTCCAGCGATGGTTAATAAAGGGTATGATAAAAGTTTTGCAACAGCGATTCAAGCAGCGGGCGGCACTATCGGAATTATGATTCCGCCAAGTGTTCCGTTAGTCCTATATGGAGTAGCTGCCGGAGTTTCGGTCAGTGAGTTATTTATCGCAGGAATTGTTCCTGGATTGTTTGTGATGGTTTCACTGATTTTGCTGGTTTATTTAATTTCGTTAAAAGAAGGATATGGCGGGGGAGAGAAATTTGGTTTCAAGGATTTTTTCAAAGCATTTTTCGATGCATTCCTTGCTTTAATGATGCCAGTAATTATACTTGGCGGAATTTACGGTGGAATTTTCACGCCAACAGAAGCGGCTGTTGTCGCAGTAGTTTACGGCTTGTTTGTTGGGATTTTTGTTTATCGTGAAATTAAACTAACGGATTTAACAAGAATTTTTGCATCTTCCGTTACGGTAACCGCGGTCATCATGTTTATTATTGCAGGAGCTTCTGTATTTGGTTATTATTTGACACGTCAGCGAATCCCAGCAGAATTAACAGAATTAATGCTCAGCGTAACAGATAATTGGATCATTGCTTTATTGATTATCAACTTATTATTGTTGGTCTGTGGAGTTTTCTTAGAAACGTCAGCAGCTATTATCATTTTAACGCCAATTCTTGTGCCGATCGCGAACGCGCTTGGAATTGATTTGGTGCATTTCGGAATTATTATGATTGTCAACTTGGGTATCGGCTTTATCACGCCACCAGTAGGCATCAATTTATTTGTTGCCGCGAATATCGCTGGTACGAAATTTGAAAGCTTATTAAAGGCAATTGTTCCATTTATTTTGGTGATGATTGTTGATGTTTTGATTATTTCATTTATTCCTGGAATTACGTTATTCCTTATTGGAGATTAAAGATTTGGAGGAAAACTATGAAAGCATTTAAAATAGCGGTCTTACCAGGAGATGGCATTGGTCCAGAGGTTACAAAAGAAGCCGTAAAAGTATTAGAAGCGATCAATCAACAAAATTCTACATTCGCGATTGAATTTAAAGAATTTGAATGGGGTAGCGAATATTATTTGGCTAACGGTCAAATGATGCCTGATGATGGACTCGATCAACTAAAGAATTTTGATGCTATTTTGTTTGGTGCAGTTGGAGACAAGCGCGTACCAGATAGAGTGACCATATGGGAATTGATTATGCCGATTCGCAAAAACTTTCAGCAGTATGTTAATATGCGACCAATAAAACGACTAGCCGGCATTGAGTCTTTATTGAAAAACGAACAAGCGATTGATTTTATGGTGTTTCGCGAAAATGCGGAAGGCGAATATTCGAATATCGGAGGTCGTTTATACGAACAACAATCGCAAGAAATGGCCATTCAAAATACGGTTATTACAAAACAAGGTGTCGAACGTATCGCAAAATATGCATTTGAATATGCCGAAAAACATAACAAATCTAAAGTGACAAGTGCAACAAAATCCAACGCGATTATTCATTCAATGAAACTCTGGGATGAAGTTGTGGAAAGTGTCGCCAAAGATTATGGAAACATTGAACTTGAAAGCAATTTTATTGATGCGTTGGCAGCTTATTTTGTCATGCGACCCGAATCGTTTGAAGTAGTAGTTGCATCAAATTTGTTTGGTGATATTTTAACAGACCTTGGTGCTGCTTTAGTAGGAGGAATGGGGATGTCACCATCTGGAAATATCAATCCCGAAAAGGAATTCCCTTCTATGTTTGAAGCGATTCATGGCTCAGCACCTGATATTGCAGGTAAAGGAATTGCCAACCCAATCGCACAAATATGGTCAGCTGCCTTGATGCTTGAACATTTAGGGCGACCTGATCTGTCAGTAGCGATTGTTAAAGCGATTGAACAAGTTATTCAAGAAAGAAACGTACTAACACCCGACTTAGGAGGCACTTCAACAACTCAAGAAGTTGGCTCGGCAATTGCAGAAAAAGTGAAGCACTTAGTATAAAACTAGGAGGAATGAAGAATGGAACTAGCAAAAAAAGTAGCAATTGTTACCGGTGCCGGTGGAGGTATGGGCAAAGTAGTGGTTGAACAATTTCTTGAGCGAGGTGCAAGTGTAGGTGCGATTGATTTACATATTGATGGACTCGAGGACTTAGCAGGGAAATATCCACAGCAGTTAGTCGTTATTCAATGCAATTTGACTGACGAGAAAAGTGTAGAACATGCCATTAAAAAAACTGCTGAGAATTTGGGACGAATTGATATTTTAGCGAATGTTGCAGGAATAGCGCAAGCTGCTACGGATATTGAACATGTTTCGTTAGCCGATTGGGAGCGCATCATGGCGATTAATTCCACGGCAGTATTTTTAACTTCTCGAGCGGTCGTTCCGTATATGAAACAACAAAAGAGCGGCTCTATTATTAATATTGCTTCAGTTTCTGTAGACCGACCACGCCCAGGTCTGAATGCTTATGTAGCTTCTAAAGGTGCAACGATTTCTTTGACAAAAGCGTTAGCAATCGAACTAGCTCCCTATAACATAAGAGTAAATGCCATCAACCCAGGTCCAGCTGATACGAAAATGCTTGGTGAATTTACAGCATCTGGCAGCGATGAAGGAGATACAAAAGAAAATATATTCCGTAAGTCTGTACCATTAGGGGAATTGATTACACCTGAAGCAATTGCGAACTGTGTGTTATACCTCAGTTCTGATTTAGCGAAAATGATGACGGGCAGCGTAGTAAATGTTGACGGAGGCCGCGGAATCTGACAAAGGGGAGAACGCAAAAGTGGAAAAACAGCAAATGTATGTGAATGGAAAATGGATAGGTAGTGTAGGGAAACAATGGATCAAAACAAAAAACCCTGCGACAGGCGAAGTTTTGGCAGAAGTACCAAGAGGGACAAAAGAAGATGTGGATGCTGCTGTAAAAGTAGCTCGCGAAACCTTTGAGTCTGAAGAATGGCAATCCTTTTTGCCAATTGAAAGAGGACGGATTCTACACAAAGTAGCGGATGCCTTGCGAGCAGATGCAGAAAAAATTGCATTGCTTGAAACATTAGATACAGGTAAGCCATTAACACAGGCGCGAAAAGATGTTGAAGCGGCTGCTTTGTATTTTGAATACTATGCTGGAATGGCGGATAAAATCTTCGGAGAAACGATTCCAGTTCAACCTGGCATTCTTGACTACACATTGCGTGAACCGATTGGTGTCACTGCTCACATTGTGCCATGGAATTACCCATTGCAAATTCTTTCTCGTTCAACAGCAGCAGCAATTGCAACAGGCAATACAATTGTAGCAAAACCAGCAGAAGACACACCACTAACCGCAATTAAATTAGCAGAAATTTTAGATGGAACGCATTTACCAAAAGGTGTCTTCAATTTAGTGACAGGTTATGGCGCTGAAGCAGGAGCCGCAATTTCTGAACATCCGGGTGTTGACCACATTACATTTACAGGCTCTGTACAAACAGGTTCAGCCGTCATGATGGGAGCAGCAAAAAACGTTAAACCTGTAACCTTAGAACTTGGCGGAAAATCACCAAACATTATTTTTGAAGATTGTGACCAAGAAGAAGCGGCAGATTGGGCAGTTCGTTCAATTATTCAAAATGCTGGGCAAACCTGTTCGGCAGGCTCTCGTCTTTTGGTGCAACAATCAATTAAAGACGAGTTTTTAAAAAAAGTTACAGTCAAAATGGCCGCAATCCAAATTGGTAAAGGGATAGATGATTTAGATTTAGGTCCGATATTAAATGAAAAACAATTTGAACGCATTCTTGAATTTATGACCGTTGCACGTGAAGAAGGAGCTACATTTTTAACCGGTGGCGAGCGTGAAAAAAAAGCTGGGCTTGAACACGGCTACTTTTTCCAACCAACAGTAATCGATGGATTAGCACCCGGAAGTTATGTAGCGCAAGAAGAAATTTTTGCACCAGTTGTAGTAGCGTTTTCATTTGAAACTGAGCAGCAAGCAGTTGAGTTAGCCAATGGAACAGATTACGGATTAGTAGCAGGCATTTGGACGAAAGACGGAGCACGAGCACATCGAGTCGCAAGTAAAATTCGTGCAGGTCAAATTTTTATTAATAACTACGGTGCGGGTGGTGGTGTGCAAATGCCATTCGGAGGATACAAAAAAAGTGGATTTGGACGTGAAAAAGGTCTCGAAGCTTTACGCAACTATACAATTTTGAAAAATGTTGCGTTGAAATACTAAGCGTAAAAGAATTGGAAAAGGGATGCCCTCAAGTAGAGGACATCCCTTCGTTTGTTTAAGGTAACTATAATTTGTTTTGACTCAATTTTTCAACCCATTTAACTGGGGAATCATTTCCATTGAAAGTGTTACTTTCAGTACCGCGGTCATTGTTCCACTGGTGCCTTCTAACTTAAGCAACGTAAACCCTACCTTCTTTTACGTCCTTGCGATCCTCAAATCGCGCCAGTGTGAATAAGTATTCTCAAAAACATTATCGTAGAATGCCAGATTATCAAAATTTACCAGTTACCTTTATGTTAACCAATAAATTATCTCATGTTTTAAAAAGAAAGTCAATAGCTAAGATTGTTATATTAAGACTTGTAAAAAATTTTTCTTATAGAAGGATAACTGTGGTTCTTTACGATAAAAGAGACTTTTATTTTTGTCTTTTCCATATTGGTGTATAATTGGACCTATTACGGATAGTGGAAGAAGGAGATTTTTTTATGAATAAGCATTATGCAGATGATAGTTTAGCGCTACATACAGATTTATATCAAATCAACATGTCGGAGTCTTATTGGGCAGATGGAATGCATGAGCGGAAAGCTGTCTTTGAACTATTTTTCCGGAAACTGCCTTTTGGTAATGGCTACGCAATATTTGCTGGATTAGAACGCGTATTAGACTACTTAAAAAATTTTAAATTTACAGATAGTGACTTGGCCTATCTTCAAGAAGAACTTGAGTATAAGGAAGATTTCATCGATTATTTGCGAACTGTCCGATTTACAGGAGATGTCTATTCGGTGGCAGAAGGGGAACTTGTTTTTCAAAATGAAGCATTGATTCGTGTTGAAGCTCCTCTAGTAGAAGCGCAATTGATTGAAACGGCACTTTTGAACATTGTTAATTACCAAACGTTAATTGCGACAAAAGCAAGTCGGATTAAACAAATTGTAAAAAATGAACGCGTAATGGAATTTGGAACACGACGTGCACAAGAAATGGATGCTGCTATTTGGGGATCGCGTGCTGCTTTTATTGGCGGACTTGAAGCGACCAGCAATGCACGTGCTGGGAAAAAATTTGGTATTCCAGTAGCCGGTACGCATGCACATTCATTAGTTCAAGCTTATAAAGACGAGTATGAGGCATTCCATTCCTATGCGAAACGGCATAAAAACTGTGTCTTTTTAGTAGACACATACGATACTTTAAAATCAGGATTGCCAATTGCGATTAAAGTGGCAAAAGAATTAGGTGACAAAATTAATTTCCAAGGAATTCGATTAGATAGTGGTGATATTGCGTTTTTATCAAAAGAAGCACGCAAAATGCTTGATGCCGCTGGTTTTCCAGATACAGAAATCGTTGTCTCGAACGATTTGGATGAATACACAATTTTAAACTTAAAAGCCCAAGGTGCCCGTGTCGACGCATGGGGAATTGGTACGAAATTAATAACGGCTTATGATCAACCTGCATTAGGAGCGGTTTATAAATTGGTAGCTATAGAAAATGACAATGGCGAACTAGAAGACACAATTAAAATTTCTGGAAATGCTGAAAAAGTTACGACGCCAGGACTGAAAAACGTTTACCGGATTATCGACAAAGAAAATGGCAAATCAGAGGGTGATTATATTGCGATGCATGATGAAAACCCAGCTTCACAAGAGCGACTGAAAATGTTCCATCCGGTTCATACATTTGTTTCGAAGTTTGTGACGAATTTTGAAGCGATTAATATTCATCACCAAGTTATTGAAAAAGGTCAAGTTATTTATAAAAATCCAAGTATTCAAGAAATGCAAAACTATGCAGTTCAAAATATGGATTTGCTATGGGACGAATACAAACGGTCATTAAATCCTGAAGAATACCCAGTTGATCTGAGTCAGAAATGTTGGGACAATAAAATGAAAAATATTCAGGAAGTAAGAGATGCCGTGCACGATTTTACTGGAGAATAGGAGGATACCAATGTCTACTCTGCAACAACGAATTATTGAAGAATTAAAAGTTCAAGCTTCTATTCAGCCAAAAGAGGAAATTGAACGCACAATCCAATTTTTAAAAGAATACGTAACACGCCACTCATTTTTAAAAGGCTATGTACTTGGAATTTCAGGTGGTCAAGATTCGACATTACTTGGTAAATTAGCACAAATCGCAATTGATCAGCTAAACGAAGAAGCTGGCGAAAGCAACTATGGGTTTTATGCTTTGCGGTTACCTTATGGAGAACAGTTTGATGAACCAGATGCAAAAGATGCATTGGAATTTATTCAGCCAACTAAACTGTATACGATCAATATAAAAGAAGCGGTGGATGCTAGTAATCGCGCGTTAAAAGAAGTGGGAATACACTTAACTGATTTTGCAAAAGGCAATGAAAAAGCACGTGAACGAATGAAAGCGCAATATTCGATTGCGGCGATGCATAACGCGGCTGTACTCGGAACTGATCATGCAGCAGAAGCCATCACTGGATTTTATACAAAATTTGGTGACGGAGCAGCTGACTTGATGCCCTTGTACCGGTTAAATAAACGTCAAGGTCAGGCTATGTTAAAAGAACTTGATTGCCCTGAGCATCTTTATTTAAAAATTCCTACTGCGGATTTAGAAGAAGACAAACCAGCATTGCCAGATGAAGTTGCTTTAGGTGTGACTTACGAAACAATCGACGATTATTTAGAAGGTAAGAAAATTCCAGCAGATGCACAAGAAATAATTGAAGGCCATTATTTAAGAACACAGCACAAGCGTCATTTGCCTATAACCGTTTTTGATGATTTTTGGAAATAACGTATGACAAAACAGGAAGCCTTTGGGATTCCTGTTTTTTGATATGAAAGAAAATGTATTGTTGAGTTATTAGTTGAATTTCGTTATGATTACGATAAGATTGCGATAATTCAAAACATTGTCTGATTTATATTGGAGGAGCTCATAGATGAATGCAAAAGAGCGGTTGGAAAAAGTGATTGAAAATATTGAAAAGGTCATTATCGGCAAACGTGATGTTGCGGAGTTGAGTATTGTTGCGATGCTTTCTCATGGTCATGTCTTATTAGAAGATGTACCAGGTGTCGGCAAGACTATGCTAGTCCGTGCTTTAGCGAAATCAGTGGGAGCCGATTTTAAGCGCATTCAATTTACACCTGACTTGCTACCGTCAGATGTTATTGGTGTATCGATTTATAACCCAAAAGACATGGAATTTCATTTTCGACCGGGTCCTATTATGGGGAATATCATTTTGGCGGATGAAATTAACCGTACTTCTCCGAAAACACAATCTTCATTGCTAGAGGCAATGGAAGAAGCATCTGTCACGATAGATGGAGTGACAATGCAAATCTCAAAACCGTTTTTTGTTATGGCGACTCAAAATCCGATTGAATACGAAGGAACCTACCCATTGCCTGAAGCGCAACTTGACCGTTTCTTATTAAAAGTGAAAATGGGGTATCCTACACCGAAAGAAGAAATGGAAGTCTTAAATCGCGCGCGTGTGGCTGCACCCATCGAGGAATTGACGGCTGTTATTTCTTTAGAAGAATTGTTAGCGCTTCAAGACCAAGTAAAAACCATTAAAGTAGATGAAACCATTCAGAGTTACATCGTTGATTTATCTAGACAAACTCGTCAAGATGCGTATGTATATCTGGGCGTAAGTCCGCGTGGTTCCATTGCGCTGATGAAAGCGTCACAGGCCTATGCTTTGTTGAAAGGACGCGATTTTGTAACGCCTGATGATGTGCAGTATTTAGCGAAGTTTGTTTTTGGTCACCGTATTATGTTACGTTCAGAAGCTCGTTACGATGGAATTACACCAGAAGAAATAACAGAACGTATAATCGCAAAAACACATGTCCCAGTTAAAAGGCTTGTTGGTAAATGAGCGAGTCGAAAAAAAGTATAGCTTCATGGGGACGCTTGATTTTAGTCTTGTTTATTCTTTTTTTGACATTTTCTTTTGCAATGTTCCAAGGCGGATTTGTTAGTTGGTTTATTTTTTACATGTCTTTGCCATTTATTGTCTATTCGATCTTGCTGTCGTTTTATCCAATGCAAGATATCAGAGCCCACAGGGAAATCCATACAACTCAAATCCGAAAAGGTGGGAGCTTTTCTGCAACTGCCATCATCCACAGAAAAATTCCGTTTCCATTGCTTTATACTGTATTAAGTGAACAAACCCATTCCTCATCTTTGAATAAAAAAATAGAAAGTCAAGGCTCTAAAATGATCGTGCCAGGATTTCGTAAAAGCTATTCGTGGACTTATGTGATAGATGAAATGCCAAGAGGAGAGCATGTGTTAGAAGGAATACATTTAGAAACTGCAGATTTTTTCGGTTGGGTAAAGAAAATTCAATTATTACCTGTTCAACAAACCGTTTTAGTTTATCCCAATACAGTAGAAATTACTTACCGTCCAATGGAATCACGTTATGACCATGGATCAATGGCTGCTCCTTTTACGTTAGTAAAAGACACAACGATGACAAGTGGTCTTCGCGATTATCAACCAGGTGATCGTGTATCATGGATTCACTGGAAATCCTATGCACGTACGCAAACATTGCGAACAAAAGAGTTTGAAGACCGTCAGTCGCAAGATCTTTTTTTGCTAGATGACCGAAATGATACTGAGAAATTTGAATTGCAAGTAGAGTTAGTAGCTTCTATATTAAAAGCGGTTGTACAGGCTAATTCAAGTTTGGCTTATTTGTCTGTTGGTCGAAATCGTAATTATTTTCCATTAGTTCAAACAGAAGCGCATTTACAACGAGTAATGTATCATTTGGCAAAAGTACAAAGTGACTTAGATAAACCAGTTGTCCAAGCAATTGGACGAGAGCTTCAACAAATGAACACATCGAGTTTGTTATATGTGACAAGTCAACTTTCGATGGAAATGATCGAATCGATTCGAAAAAATGCTAAAAACTTAAGCAATTGCATGTGCTTAGTTGTAGCGAATAAAGGCGAAATCATACTGGAAAAAGATGAAAATGTACATCAATATGCCCGGTCTAAAGGTTTTGTTGTCAAGCGTGTTAGCCCTGAGAATTTTGCGACAGTGTTTACGGAGGTGAGCCGCTAATGACTTCCATTCGAAAAAATAAGTTTTTCATGGCGATTTTATATATTTTGGTATTTTTTATGTTAGTGGAGTGGTTGACACCAGTCATTGTCTTAACTGAAACAGGGCATCAATCGTTGTTTTTGACTTTTATAGCGGTAGGGTTACTTATGGCGTTTTTAAGAGTTCCTTGGTGGATATCAGGACCTTTAAAAATTATTTACATAGTGTGGTTTGTTGTTTTTGTTTATACAGGTAATTTATTGTTTACAGGAGAAGCAATCGCTTTCCTTAGTGCCGATTTCGGTATTAATTTTTCAGCATTAGCTACACAAAGTTGGGAACAAACAACAGATGTGTTCCGAACCGTTTTGTTCTTTGTTTTGCTGTGGATGGCTATCTATTTGATTCATTACTGGGTTAGCTATCGATTGAGCATTTTTTTGTTTTATTTATTAACGGTAATATTTATCGCCGTACTGGATACATTCAGTCCGTATTCTGGCGATTCTGCCATTATTCGAATTATGGTTATTGGTCTTCTTCTTGCAGGGTTGTTGTATTTGGTGCGTTGGATGGAGAAACACCGAATTTCAGAGCAAGAAAATAAAATCGCATTTTTTGCAATTCCACTCGTGATTCTTGTGGCAACTTCGACGGCACTGGCTTTGTATTTACCAAAAGCTGCACCTATTTGGCCAGATCCTGTACCGTTCATCACTTCTTTTTCTGGACAAGGTGGAGTTGGGAGCGGAGGGAATATTGGTCGAATCGGATACGGAGTAGACGATTCTCGTTTAGGTGGCTCGTTTATTGGTGACGATACACCCGTTTTAAATGCAGAAGTATCAGAAGGACAATATTGGAAAGTCGAATCAAAAGATATTTACACAACAAAAGGTTGGGAACTGACAGAAAATGTCGGGCAAACTATTGTTTATGGCAATAACGAAACAGTAGATACCGAATTTGTTTCAAACGGGGAAGATTTTGAATTAGCAAATGTATCAATGGAACAAAACTTCCCGTTTGTGTTATACCCATATGGCACTGATTCTTTTTCGATGGAAGATTCACCAGACTTTCAATATAGTTCAGCAGACCAACGTTTTGAAACCTATCAAAATGGTGAAGCATTTGAACCTAAAACGTACGATGTCTCATTTAATGAGCCGATCTACAGTTTAAAAGCTTTACGGGAAACAAATAGAGAAGATTTAGCAGAGTTGCCTGCAGAATTTGACCGCTATCTACAATTACCTGACGAACTTCCTCAGCGTGTGAGGGATTTGGCTGTTGAAATTACTGGCAGTACTGAAACGGTCTATGAGAAGGCCTTGGCAATCGAAAATTATTTTAATACGTCTGGATTTACATACAGTCAGACAGATATTCCCGTGCCACAAGGTGATGAAGACTACGTAGATCAATTTTTATTTGATACTAAAAGAGGCTACTGCGATAACTTCTCAACTTCCATGGTCGTTTTACTGCGATCCATTGATATTCCTGCTCGTTGGGTCAAGGGGTTTACTGAAGGAGAATTAATCACTTCGCAAGAAGATACAGACTTGTACCAAGTGACAAATAACAATGCCCATTCGTGGGTAGAGGCATACATGCCAGGAATCGGTTGGATGTTATTCGAACCAACGATTGGGTTTAATGGTTCCGCGTCTATTGATTTCGATTTAGATATAGATGCAACAAATCCTGAACTGCCAAAACCTGAAGCGACTCCAGTAGAACAAGAATCCAAAACGATAGATGAAGAAGAAGCTACTACTTCTTCAACAGCAAGTGTTTTTAAGCGATTTACTAATTTCGTTTCCGAGAATCGCGGGAAACTTATTTGGTTTGTTGTTGGATTTACGTTCATTGCGCTCATTCTTTTCAAATCTCGTTTCAAGTGGATGCCAAAATGGCTCACAGTTTATTACCGAATGAGTAAAGTTCGTTCAAATCGTTTTGAAAAAGCATATCTTCATTTATTGAAACAATTGGAACTATACGGTATCACTAGAAAGCCAGGTCAAACATTAAAATCATACGCCGCGTACATCGATTCGTTTTTTGGAACACATGAAATGTCGGAGTTAACCCAGGCTTATGAACGTATGATTTATGGTGATGATGCTGAATCCATTGACTGGCAAGAGTTAAAGGAAAGTTGGGAAAACTTAATCAATAGGACAAGCGGTTGATTTTACGGCTTGTAAAATGTACAATTGATTAAATTATAAATTACAGTTGCCCTCATATATGTCCGGTAATATGGATCGGATGTCTCTACCAAGTCCCCGGAAATGACTTGACTATGAAGGTGGATGAGGCATGTCTTTTTTGATGTGTGTATTCGCCTTTTGATGTAGAGCAGAAGAACGCGAGGTCTAGTTTTCGCGTTCTTTTATTATTTGTGGCCTGAATCGAATAGAAGAGGTGAAGGTTTTGCCAGTTAGTCCAATGTTAAAAGAACAGAAAAAAATCGTCGTTTTGGATTTTGGAAGTCAATACAATCAGTTGATCACGCGCCGCATTCGTGAAATTGGTGTCTACAGTGAGCTTCATCCGCACACGATTACTGCTGAAGAAATCAAAGAAATGAACGCGACAGGGATTATTTTCTCGGGCGGTCCAAACTCTGTTTACGATGAAAACGCATTTTCAATCGATGATGCTATTTTTGAAATGGGCTTACCGATTTTAGGAATTTGCTATGGCATGCAATTAATGGCATTGCATTTAAAAGGAAAAGTAGAAAAAGCTCAAAATCGTGAGTATGGCAAAGCGGAATTAAAGCTAACAAAAGACAGCAAAATCTTTAAAGATCTTCCGGAAGAACAAATTGTTTGGATGAGCCATGGTGACTTAGTAACAGCTGCACCTCCAGGATTTGATGTAATCGGAACAAGCGCAAGCTGTCCGATTGCTTCAATGGCAGATGAAAGTCGAGGATTTTACGGCGTTCAATTCCATCCGGAAGTACGTCACTCAATTTATGGCAATGATGTATTGCGCAAATTTGTTTACGATGTTTGCGGAATGGAAGATGATTGGTCAATGGAAAACTACATTGAATTGGAAATCGAAAAAATCCGTGAAGAAGTTGGCGACAAAAAAGTACTTTGCGCACTTAGTGGCGGAGTAGATTCTTCAGTTGTTGCGGTATTGATTCATAAAGCGATTGGCGATCAATTAACGTGTATGTTTGTGGATCACGGCCTTCTTCGTAAAGGAGAAGCAGAAAGTGTAATGAAAACTTTTGCTGATGAATTCAACATGAATGTTATTAAAATTGATGCACGTGACCGTTTCATGAAGAAACTTGAAGGTGTCACAGATCCTGAGAAAAAACGCAAAATTATCGGCAACGAATTTATTTACGTATTCGATGATGAAGCTTCGAAATTAGAAGGTATGGACTTTCTTGCACAAGGAACGCTTTACACAGACATTATCGAAAGCGGCACAACAACTGCACAAACGATTAAATCTCACCATAACGTAGGTGGATTACCCGATGACATGCAGTTTAAACTGATCGAACCGTTAAATACATTATTCAAAGACGAAGTACGCGTTCTTGGAACTGAACTTGGCATGCCTGAAGAAATTGTATGGCGTCAGCCGTTCCCAGGTCCGGGTCTTGGTATCCGCATTATGGGAGCCGTAACAGAAGAAAAATTAGAAATTGTCCGTGAATCTGATTGGATTTTACGTGATGAAATCAAAAAAGCAGGCCTTGATCGTGATATTTGGCAATACTTTACGGTACTGCCGGATCTTCGCAGCGTAGGAGTTATGGGCGATGCTCGTACTTACGATTACGCGATTGGGATTCGTGCTGTAACGTCGATTGACGGTATGACCTCTGACTGGGCTCGTATTCCGTGGGACGTCCTGGAAAAGATAAGCGTTCGCCTAGTCAACGAAGTCGATCATATTAACCGAGTGTTGTATGACATTACGAGCAAGCCACCAGCAACGATTGAGTGGGAATAATTGTGAAGTGCCGACTAATTTAGTTGGCACTTTCCTTTTTTACGAACTTTTTTTAGTTTTTCATCATAAATGTTCGTGTTTGGTATTGTTAAATCACTTTATCCATGATATATTACGAATGAAATTAAATAAGCTTGTCGTATAAAATCGGGAATAGGGCCCGAAAGTTTCTACCGAGTTACCGTAAATAACTCGACTACGATTTTAATCCACTCACTTTTGAGTAGAGTACCTTTCAGTTGAAGTGAAGGGATAAATCGAACGCATACGGCGAAATTGCTGTATGCGTTTTTCTTTTGTAGAAATTATACGCAGGCAAGTCGGAGGAATCAGCATGAAAAAATATTTTCAATTTGAAGAATTAGGAACGAATTACCGTAGAGAAATCATTGGCGGTTTAACAACGTTTTTAGCAATGGCATATATTCTTGTCGTTAACCCGTTAACTTTAACTTTAGAGTCAGTACCAGACCTACCCGATTCGATGCGTATGGATTATGGCGCTGTCTTTATGGCAACAGCATTAGCTGCAGCGATCGGATGTTTAGTGATGGGGATATTGGCGAAGTATCCAATCGCTTTAGCTCCAGGTATGGGCTTGAATGCATTCTTCGCGTACACAGTAATTTTAACTTACGGAATTCCTTGGCAAACAGCATTAACAGGTGTTTTATTTTCAGGTCTTATATTTATTTTGCTGACTTTAACGGGTCTTCGTGAAACAATCATTAATGCCATTCCGGCAGAATTAAAATACGCTGTTGGAGCGGGGATTGGTCTTTACATTACGTTTATCGGATTGCAAAACGCTGAAATTATTGTTGATAATCCAGCAACTTTGGTTGGATTAGGCGACCTTTCAAACAGTTCAGCATTACTTGCCATTTTTGGGTTAGTTGTTACGGTAATCTTTATGGTTCGAGGGATTCAAGGCGGAATCTTTTTCGGGATTTTAATCGCTGCGGTAGTTGGCATGATATTTGGTGTCGTCAACTTGCCGAGTGCAGTAATTGATTTGAGCCTTCCGAGCATGGCTCCGACTTTTGGCGTAGCGCTTGAACCCATTTTCAATGATTTTGGTTCATTAATGAATATTCAATTTCTAGTTGTTGTATTAACATTCTTGTTCGTTGATTTCTTTGATACTGCTGGGACATTGGTGGCTGTAGCAAACCAAGCCGGCTTGATGAAAGACAATAAACTACCGAGAGCAAGCAAAGCCTTATTAGCAGATTCAATTGCGACAGTTAGTGGAGCAATTTTCGGAACGTCAACGACGACTTCTTATATTGAATCTACTTCAGGAGTTGCAGCAGGAGCGCGTTCTGGTTTTGCGGCAGTTGTTACAGGAATATTGTTCCTTCTGTCAATATTCTTTTATCCAGTTCTTGAAGTAATAACAAGTGCAGTAACTGCGCCTGCTTTAATTATTGTAGGAGTCTTAATGGTTTCAGCATTAGGAAAAATTGATTGGTCTAGATTTGAAATTGCAGTACCGGCTTTCTTAACAATGATTACGATGCCACTTGGCTACAGCATTGCAACGGGAATTGCGATTGGTTTTATCTTCTATCCAATTACGATGCTTGTAGCAGGAAAAGGCAAACAGATTCATCCGATTATGTATGGGTTGTTTGTTATCTTTATACTGTACTTTATTTTCTTAGTTTGAGCTTGAAAGTCCGCCAAGTTAGTTTGGCGGACTTTTTCTTTGTTACATCTTAAAAATTTACATATTCTTATGTAATTTATAGAAGAAATTTAATTAACTTATAAAAGAGTGGGGAACTTAAATCCTTTGGTGAGTTGTAAGGAGAGAAGGAAAATAGGAGCATGACTTTGTTATTGAAAAATTTCAAGAGCTGACCAAGAAAGGGAAGCTTATTAATTTAAGGAGAACTATTCAATGTAAAGAGTAAAGTTCCTTTCAAATTTGTAACACGTTTGTAATTAGAATTATCAGTTTTTATGTTATAATAACAATGTTAAAGAAAATGTATTTAAGTGTTGACTCTTTAATTTAAGCGTGTTATATTAATTGAGTCGCCAATGAGTGCGGCAAACAAACACAATTACTTGAACCTTGAAAACTGAACAGCAAAACGTCAACAAATCGCAACGGTCGCGCAAAACGGCCCGCGCAAAAACTTACTGATCAGCGTTATGCAGATCAAGCCATCTTCGGATGGTGCCAGCAACAACTAGAGCAGTCAAATGTTCTCTATAATGGAGAGTTTGATCCTGGCTCAGGACGAACGCTGGCGGCGTGCCTAATACATGCAAGTCGAGCGGAACCATTGGAGCTTGCTCCTTTGGTTTAGCGGCGGACGGGTGAGTAACACGTGGGCAACCTGCCCTGCAGATCGGGATAACTCCGGGAAACCGGTGCTAATACCGAATAGTTTGCGGCCTCTCCTGAGGCTGCACGGAAAGACGGTCTCGGCTGTCACTGCAGGATGGGCCCGCGGCGCATTAGCTAGTTGGTGGGGTAATGGCCTACCAAGGCAACGATGCGTAGCCGACCTGAGAGGGTGATCGGCCACACTGGGACTGAGACACGGCCCAGACTCCTACGGGAGGCAGCAGTAGGGAATCTTCCGCAATGGACGAAAGTCTGACGGAGCAACGCCGCGTGAGTGACGAAGGTTTTCGGATCGTAAAACTCTGTTGTGAGGGAAGAACAAGTGCCAAGTAACTACTGGCACCTTGACGGTACCTCACCAGAAAGCCACGGCTAACTACGTGCCAGCAGCCGCGGTAATACGTAGGTGGCAAGCGTTGTCCGGAATTATTGGGCGTAAAGCGCGCGCAGGCGGTTCTTTAAGTCTGATGTGAAAGCCCACGGCTCAACCGTGGAGGGTCATTGGAAACTGGAGAACTTGAGTACAGAAGAGGAAAGTGGAATTCCATGTGTAGCGGTGAAATGCGTAGAGATGTGGAGGAACACCAGTGGCGAAGGCGACTTTCTGGTCTGTAACTGACGCTGAGGCGCGAAAGCGTGGGGAGCAAACAGGATTAGATACCCTGGTAGTCCACGCCGTAAACGATGAGTGCTAAGTGTTAGGGGGTTTCCGCCCCTTAGTGCTGCAGCTAACGCATTAAGCACTCCGCCTGGGGAGTACGGCCGCAAGGCTGAAACTCAAAGGAATTGACGGGGGCCCGCACAAGCGGTGGAGCATGTGGTTTAATTCGAAGCAACGCGAAGAACCTTACCAGGTCTTGACATCCCACTGCCCGGTGTAGAGATACACTTTTCCCTTCGGGGACAGTGGTGACAGGTGGTGCATGGTTGTCGTCAGCTCGTGTCGTGAGATGTTGGGTTAAGTCCCGCAACGAGCGCAACCCTTGATCTTAGTTGCCAGCATTCAGTTGGGCACTCTAAGGTGACTGCCGGTGACAAACCGGAGGAAGGTGGGGATGACGTCAAATCATCATGCCCCTTATGACCTGGGCTACACACGTGCTACAATGGACGGTACAAAGGGTTGCCAACCCGCGAGGGGGAGCTAATCCCAGAAAACCGTTCTCAGTTCGGATTGTAGGCTGCAACTCGCCTGCATGAAGCCGGAATCGCTAGTAATCGTGGATCAGCATGCCACGGTGAATACGTTCCCGGGCCTTGTACACACCGCCCGTCACACCACGAGAGTTTGTAACACCCGAAGTCGGTGAGGTAACCCTTGTGGAGCCAGCCGCCGAAGGTGGGACGGATGATTGGGGTGAAGTCGTAACAAGGTAGCCGTATCGGAAGGTGCGGCTGGATCACCTCCTTTCTAAGGATAAATTCGGAACCGGACGCCCTAGGCGCTCCGGGGTTGACGTTTTGCGTTCAGTTTTGAAGGTTCATCTTCAGGCGGCAACGCCTTTTTTTGTGACTTTCAGACTTGTTCTTTGAAAACTGGATAAAACGACATTGAAACAAATGAAACATGGATTCAAAGTACGCGTGGCACTTGATGCCACAACTTTTTAATTAACCAGTGGTTAAGTTAGAAAGGGCGCACGGTGGATGCCTTGGCACTAGGAGCCGAAGAAGGACGGCACTAACACCGATATGCTTCGGGGAGCTGTAAGTGAGCGATGATCCGGAGATTTCCGAATGGGGGAACCCCCTGTCTTTAATGGGACAGGATCCATGTGTGAATCTATAGCACATGAGAAGGCAGACCCAGGGAACTGAAACATCTAAGTACCTGGAGGAAGAGAAAGCAAATGCGATTCCCTGAGTAGCGGCGAGCGAAACGGGATCAGCCCAAACCAAGAGGCTTGCCTCTTGGGGTTGTAGGACACTCTATACGGAGTTACAAAAGGAAGGATTAGGCGAAGCGACCTGGAACGGTCCGCCACAGCGGGTAACAGCCCCGTAGCCGAAAACCCTTCCCCTCCAGAGTGGATCCTGAGTACGGCGGAACACGTGAAATTCCGTCGGAATCTGGGAGGACCATCTCCCAAGGCTAAATACTTCCTAGTGACCGATAGTGAACCAGTACCGTGAGGGAAAGGTGAAAAGCACCCCGGAAGGGGAGTGAAATAGATCCTGAAACCGTGTGCCTACAAGTAGTCAAAGCCCGTTAATGGGTGATGGCGTGCCTTTTGTAGAATGAACCGGCGAGTTACGATTACATGCAAGGTTAAGCTGAGAAGGCGGAGCCGCAGCGAAAGCGAGTCTGAATAGGGCGACAGAGTATGTAGTTGTAGACCCGAAACCAGGTGATCTACCCATGTCCAGGGTGAAGGTAAGGTAACACTTACTGGAGGCCCGAACCCACGCACGTTGAAAAGTGCGGGGATGAGGTGTGGGTAGCGGAGAAATTCCAATCGAACCTGGAGATAGCTGGTTCTCTCCGAAATAGCTTTAGGGCTAGCCTCAAGATAGAGAATCCTGGAGGTAGAGCACTGTTTGGACTAGGGGCCCATCCCGGGTTACCGAATTCAGACAAACTCCGAATGCCAGTGATTTATGCTTGGGAGTCAGACTGCGAGTGATAAGATCCGTAGTCAAGAGGGAAACAGCCCAGACCACCAGCTAAGGTCCCCAAATATCCGTTAAGTGGAAAAGGATGTGGCGTTGCTTAGACAACCAGGATGTTGGCTTAGAAGCAGCCATCATTTAAAGAGTGCGTAATAGCTCACTGGTCGAGTGACACTGCGCCGAAAATGTACCGGGGCTAAACGGATTACCGAAGCTGTGGATGGATCTCTTCGGAGATCCGTGGTAGGAGAGCGTTCTAAGGGCGTTGAAGTCAGACCGGAAGGACTGGTGGAGCGCTTAGAAGTGAGAATGCCGGTATGAGTAACGAAAGACGGGTGAGAATCCCGTCCACCGAATGCCTAAGGTTTCCTGAGGAAGGCTCGTCCGCTCAGGGTTAGTCGGGACCTAAGTCGAGGCCGATAGGCGTAGACGATGGACAACAGGTTGATATTCCTGTACCACCTCCCCGCCGTTTGAGCAATGGGGGGACGCAGAAGGATAAGGAGAGCGTGCCGTTGGTTGTGCACGTCCAAGCAGTGAGGCGTGGAATGAGGCAAATCCCATTCCTGATACGTTGAGCTGTGATGGCAAGAGGTTTACCTCAGAGTCCCTGATTTCACACTGCCAAGAAAAGCCTCTAGCGAGGCGGGAGGTGCCCGTACCGCAAACCGACACAGGTAGGCGAGAAGAGAATTCTAAGGTGAGCGAGTGAACTCTCGTTAAGGAACTCGGCAAAATGACCCCGTAACTTCGGGAGAAGGGGTGCTCTGGTAGGGTGAATAGCCCGAGAGAGCCGCAGTGAATAGGCCCAGGCGACTGTTTAGCAAAAACACAGGTCTCTGCAAAACCGTAAGGTGACGTATAGGGGCTGACGCCTGCCCGGTGCTGGAAGGTTAAGAGGAGTGCTTAGCGCAAGCGAAGGTGCGAATTGAAGCCCCAGTAAACGGCGGCCGTAACTATAACGGTCCTAAGGTAGCGAAATTCCTTGTCGGGTAAGTTCCGACCCGCACGAAAGGCGTAACGATCTGGGCACTGTCTCAACGAGAGACTCGGTGAAATTATAGTACCTGTGAAGATGCAGGTTACCCGCGACAGGACGGAAAGACCCCGTGGAGCTTTACTGTAGCCTGATATTGAATTTTGGTGCAACTTGTACAGAATAGGTAGGAGCCTTAGATTCCGGAGCGCCAGCTTCGGCGGAGGCGTCAGTGGGATACTACCCTGGTTGTATTGAAATTCTAACCCACAAGCCTGATCGGCTTGGGAGACAGTGTCAGGCGGGCAGTTTGACTGGGGCGGTCGCCTCCTAAAGAGTAACGGAGGCGCCCAAAGGTTCCCTCAGAATGGTTGGAAATCATTCGCAGAGTGTAAAGGCAGAAGGGAGCTTGACTGCGAGACGTACATGTCGAGCAGGGTCGAAAGACGGGCTTAGTGATCCGGTGGTTCCGCATGGAAGGGCCATCGCTCAACGGATAAAAGCTACCCCGGGGATAACAGGCTTATCTCCCCAAGAGTCCACATCGACGGGGAGGTTTGGCACCTCGATGTCGGCTCATCGCATCCTGGGGCTGTAGTCGGTCCCAAGGGTTGGGCTGTTCGCCCATTAAAGCGGTACGCGAGCTGGGTTCAGAACGTCGTGAGACAGTTCGGTCCCTATCCGTCGCGGGCGCAGGAAATTTGAGAGGAGCTGTCCTTAGTACGAGAGGACCGGGATGGACACACCGCTGGTGTACCAGTTGTTCTGCCAAGGGCATCGCTGGGTAGCTATGTGTGGCCGGGATAAGTGCTGAAAGCATCTAAGCACGAAGCCCCCCTCAAGATGAGATTTCCCATTGCGCAAGCAAGTAAGATCCCTCAAAGACGATGAGGTAGATAGGTTCGAGGTGGAAGCGTGGCGACACGTGCAGCTGACGAATACTAATCGATCGAGGACTTAACCAACAAACTGTACGCGAATCATGCACGATTTGTTTCATCTGTCGTTTATCCAGTTTTGAGTGAACAAGCACTCAATTAAAATAGTCCAGTGATGATGGCAAAGAGGCCACACCCGTTCCCATCTCGAACACGGCAGTTAAGCTCTTTTGCGCTGATGGTAGTTGGGGTTTCCCCCTGTGAGAGTAAGACGTCGCTGGTCTAGTGTAGTACGAAAAGTCGTTACCGATTCCGGTAACGGCTTTTTTTATTTGCACCTAACGAAATTGTGGAAGTGCCGTTTATGTTTGAGTGAATTTCAAGAAATCTTCAGAGACTTCTCGTATCATGAACCGACAAATAACAAGGTGAAGAAACCAAGATGCATTTTGGATCGCCATCTCTATTATGGCGTCTTATTGATTTTAAAGTGGACACTGGCTTTACGATTTGGGCTTTACTAAAGCTACAAATAAACTTGGGAAAAGAATTCCTTATGTATCAAGGACTATCAGTCTTTTCTCTCTTGCTTTCTATCCCTATTTCCCCTAGTATAAAAATTAATTCCCATTAGTCATTAAAAGATAGAGGTGTAGAGATTGGATGTAAACCCATGGATTATGGTGCTAATCATTTTTTCAATCAATATTGTATATGTAACGTTTTTTACAATACGAATGATTATGACCTTAAAAGGCTATCGTTATTTAGCTGCCGGTGTCAGCATGATCGAAGTCGTTATTTATATAGTAGGACTTGGCTTGGTACTGGATAATCTTGATCAGCTTCAAAATCTGATTGCGTATGCGTTAGGTTACGGTTCGGGTGTTATTATCGGCTCCAAAATTGAAGAGAAAATGGCGCTAGGCTATATTACAGTCAATGTCATTACAAGTGAGGCTGGGGAATACCTTCCAAAGATGCTCCGTGAAAAAGGGTATGGTGTCACGGATTGGAATGCGAATGGACGAGATGGTGGACGACAATCCATGCAAATTTTAACGCCGCGTAAAATGGAGTTAAAATTGTATAAAGCTATTCAAGAAATCGATCCTAAAGCATTTATTATTGCCTATGAAGCAAAAACAATTCATGGGGGATTCTGGGTGAAAACAGTAAAGAAAGGAAATTTATATAAATGAGTAAAAGTACAATCTGGTTTGAAGTGGAAGAACATGAATCTATTTCAGAATGTCTTGAAAGAATGAAGGCAGAAGGCTATGCTGCAGTCGGTCGAAAAGAAGAGCCTTTGTTTCAAGAGATTGGTGGTCAACCTGTTCCTATTAGGCAAATCGTTAAATTCAAAGGAGTTAAACTCAAAGAATAACAGTATATTTCTTTTAAATCCGAACGATTGAAAAAATGGATAATACATCGTTCGACTTTATCATTGACGTAGTTTCTTCAACTTGTTATGATAAGTGAGGATACCCCATATATGCAGAAGAATTGGCTTCTGCGTCTCTACCAAGACACCGTAAATGTCTGGACTATGCGGGAAAGCAACTTATTGGGTCGTAAAGCGAAGGATGTGCGTACATGCCATCATTTAAAATTCGTATCATTTACAGTCCTTAAGTAAACTGCTTTTCACGTAATGTGAGCAGTTTATTTAAGGGCTTTTTATTTTTTAAAAGGAGAGTGCAATCGATGAATCCGCGAATTGGCGTCATTATGGGAAGTACGAGTGATTGGGAAACAATGAAGCATGCGTGTGACATATTGGATGAACTGGGGTTGAGTTACGAGAAGAAAGTGGTTTCAGCACACCGGACACCGGATTTAATGTTCCGCTACGCTGAACAAGCGCGTGAACGCGGGTTGCACGTGATTATTGCAGGAGCTGGTGGTGCTGCTCATTTGCCAGGCATGGTAGCAGCCAAAACAACTTTACCGGTCATTGGTGTACCTGTTCAATCAAAAGCGTTAAACGGTTTAGATTCCTTGTTATCAATCGTTCAAATGCCTGGGGGAGTACCGGTTGCGACTGTAGCTATCGGCAAAGCAGGTGCAGTCAATGCGGGCTTGTTGGCAGCTCAAATACTCGGAACGGTTGATGAGCGTGCGGCACAGGCTTTACAAGATAGAAGAAATCGTACAGCTGATGCGGTGCTAGAGAGTTCGGAGGATTTGGTATGACAAAAACCATTTTACCTGGACAAACGATTGGCATTATCGGCGGAGGTCAATTGGGACGCATGATGGCACTTGCGGCAAAAGAAGCGGGTTTCAAAATCGCAGTTCTCGATCCGGCTATGGACTCACCTACCGGTCAAGTGGCAGACATCCAAATCGTTGGACCGTTTAATGATCAACATGCGTTAGAAGAATTGGCTGAAGCAAGCGACGTCATCACTTATGAATTTGAAAATATAGATGTTGAAGGATTATCGAACCTAGCAAAAATCGCTTATGTGCCGCAAGGTTCTGAATTGATTCGTGTGACACAAAATCGAATTTTTGAAAAACAAGCGATTTCTGAAGCTAGTGTCGTCGTGACAGATTATATTACCGCTTCTTCTTTTGAAGAGTTAAAAGAAAAAAGTCATCAATTGTCATTTCCTTTCGTTGTGAAAACAGCGCGCGGGGGATACGACGGCAAAGGGCAACAAACTGTTTCTTCTATGGAAGAACTTTCTTTAGTAGAAGAATTGTTCGCGAACGGCGACTGTGTGGCGGAAGCTTTTGTAGAATTTACGAAAGAGATTTCAGTCATTATCCAACGCAACGTACATGGCGAAACAGCTATTTTACCGATTGGTGAAAATATTCACAAAGATCATATTTTGCATGAAACCATAGTTCCGGCAAGAATCGATAAAAAGACAAGCGATGAAGCGAAAAGAGCTGCTGAGAAAATTGCCGCTCATCTTGAAATGGTTGGTACATTAGCGGTTGAAATGTTTGTGTTAGAAAATGGCAGCATCCTCGTCAATGAATTGGCGCCACGTCCCCATAATTCGGGTCATTATTCGATTGAAGCGACAAACATATCTCAATTTCATCAACACATCCGAGCGATTTGTGGATGGCCATTGAGACAGCCAATCCTTTGGTCTCAAGCCGTAATGGTCAACGTGCTAGGCGAGCATATCGCGCCACTGGCTTCAAAAATAGCACAATTTCCAAATTGGTCGATTCATTTGTACGGAAAAGACGAAGCAAAGCAGAAACGGAAGATGGGACATGTTACGATATTAACGGAAGACTTAGAGGCAACTTTAAGTGAAATTGATGCATCTGGCATTTGGTCAGAATAATTGGAGGAACTAATTTATGATCGCACGTTACACAAGACCCGAAATGGGCGCAATTTGGACAGAAGAAAACAAATACAATGCATGGCTAGAAGTTGAAATTTTAGCATGTGAAGCTTGGGCAGAAATCGGAGATATTCCGAAAGAAGATGTAGCCGAAATTCGTAAAAACGCTTCTTTTTCAGTAGACCGTATTTTAGAAATTGAAGAAGAAACGCGTCATGATGTAGTGGCATTTACACGAGCAGTATCTGAAACGCTGGGCGAAGAACGCAAATGGGTTCATTACGGCTTAACTTCAACAGACGTTGTTGATACCGCATTGTCTTACTTGTTAAAACAAGCAAACGTCATTATCCGTAAAGACTTAACAAACTTTATCGATATTCTTGCGAATAAAGCAAAAGAACATAAAATGACGGTCATGATGGGCCGTACACATGGTGTGCATGCAGAACCAACAACTTTCGGTTTGAAACTTGCATTATGGCACGAAGAAATGAAACGTAATTTAGAACGTTTCGAAGCGGCAGCAGCTTCAATTGAAACAGGCAAAATGTCTGGTGCAGTTGGAACTTATGCTAATATTGATCCATTTGTTGAATCATATGTTTGCAAAGAGTTAGGTCTTGCAGCATCACCTATTTCTACACAAACATTGCAACGCGATCGTCACGCACAGTATTTAAGTGTACTCGCATTGATTGGTTCATCTGTTGAGAAATTTGCGACAGAAATTCGCGGATTGCAAAAATCGGAAACACGCGAAGTAGAAGAGTTTTTCGCAAAAGGTCAAAAAGGTTCTTCTGCAATGCCACATAAACGTAACCCAATTGGTTCTGAAAACATGACAGGCCTTGCGCGTTTAATCCGTGGCTACATGTTAACAGCTTACGAAAACGTTTCTTTATGGCACGAACGCGACATTTCGCATTCATCAGCAGAACGTGTGATTTTACCAGATGCAACGATTGCGCTTAACTACATGTTAAATCGTTTCGGTAATATCGTGAAAAACTTAACAGTGTTCCCAGAGAACATGAAACGCAATATGGATTCAACACTGGGCTTGATTTATTCACAGCGTGTGTTGTTGGCATTGATCGATAAAGGGATGGCTCGCGAGGCAGCTTACGATACCGTTCAGCCGTGTGCGATGGAAGCTTGGGAAAACCAAACGCATTTCCGCAAAATTGTGGAAGCAAATGACACGATTACAGCTAAGCTATCTAAAGAAGAATTGGATGATTGCTTTGATTACAATCACCACTTGCAACAAGTAGACATGATTTTCAACCGACTTGGATTAAACTAAACGGGGGCTTCTGAAAATGGAAAAAGGTCAGCTATTGTACGAAGGAAAAGCAAAACGCTTGTATGCAACAGACGAAAAAGAATTATTGTGGGTGGAATATAAAGATTCAGCTACGGCTTTCAACGGTGAGAAAAAAGAAGAAATTACCGGGAAAGGCATTTTGAACAATAAAATCACGTCACTGATTTTCACAAAATTGCAGGAAGCAGGCATTGCGTCTCATTTCGTTAAGCAATTGTCTGATCACGAACAATTGGTGCAAAGTGTAAGCATCATTCCATTGGAAGTAGTGGTCCGGAACATCACAGCGGGCAGCATGGCCAAACGCCTTGGCATTGAAGAAGGCGTGGCCATTAGCCGTCCGGTTGTGGAGTTCTATTTAAAAGATGATGAATTAGGCGACCCCTTAATAACAGATGAACATGTTGATATGCTAAAGCTGGCAACTGCAGAGGAAGTGGCAGTGCTCAAGCAAAAGGCACGCGAAATTAATGGAGTATTAATTGGCTTTTTTACAGAAATTGGCGTAGATCTTGTTGATTTTAAAATTGAATTTGGCCGTGATAAAAATGGTCGAATTTTATTGGCTGATGAAATTTCGCCGGACACTTGCCGGCTTTGGGATATGGAGACAAAACAAAAGCTTGATAAAGACGTATTCCGCCGTAATCTTGGGAATTTGACAGAAGCGTACGAACTCATTTTAACTCGTCTAGGAGGACAACACTCATGAAAAAAGTAAAAGTATACGTAACATTACGTGAAAGTGTATTGGACCCACAAGGTTCTGCAGTTATGGGCTCTCTTCATAAAATGGGCTATGGTGAAGTGGCAGACGTACGAATTGGCAAATACCTAGAATTGGTTATTGGAGACAGTGAACGCGATGTAGATTCTTTAGTAAACGAATTGTGTCATCGACTTTTAGCTAACACGGTAATTGAAGATTACCGTTATGAAATTGAGGAGGTTGTCTCACAATGAAATTCGCAGTAATTGTTTTCCCAGGTTCAAATTGTGATTTGGATATGTACCACGCGGTCAAAGATGAACTAGGTGAAGAAGCAGAATACGTTTGGCATGACTCAAAAGATTTGAGTAGCTATGACGGAATTTTACTACCAGGCGGATTTTCATACGGCGATTACTTGCGTTGCGGCGCAATCGCTCAATTTTCTGGAGTTATGGACGAAGTAAGAAAAGCAGCTGAAGCAGGCAAGCCGGTTCTTGGAATCTGTAACGGCTTCCAAATTTTAACCGAAGCGGGTCTTTTGCCAGGCGTTCTTTTGCGGAATAAGAACTTGAAGTTCATGTGCCGTACTGTTGGATTAAAAGTAGAAAACAACAATACCTTGTTCACAAATGAATACGAACAAGGCGAAGAAATCCAGATTCCAATTGCTCACGGAGAAGGTAATTATTATTGCGATGATGCGACATACAATCACCTTAAAGAAAACAATCAAATCGTCTTTACGTATGCAGATGATTTTAACGGCAGTCGAAACAACATTGCAGGAATTATTAACGAACGCGGAAACGTGCTCGGCATGATGCCGCATCCTGAACGTGCAGTGTCCGAGTTAATCGGCGGCAAAGATGGATTAGCTTTATTTAGATCAATCGTTAAACAGTGGAGGGAATCACATGTCAGTCATGCTTGAACCAAATGCTGCTCAAATAAAAGAACAAAAAGTATATCAACAAATGGGCTTATCGGACGCGGAATTTGAAATGGTTGAAAAGATTTTAGGAAGATTGCCAAACTATACGGAAACAGGTTTGTTTTCAGTCATGTGGTCTGAGCATTGTTCATATAAAAACTCGAAACCCGTTCTTGCGAAATTCCCGACTAAAGGCGAACGTGTTCTTCAAGGACCTGGTGAAGGTGCCGGGATTGTCGACATCGGTGACGGTCAAGCAGTCGTCTTCAAAATGGAATCGCATAACCACCCGTCAGCAATTGAACCTTATCAAGGAGCGGCTACTGGAGTTGGCGGCATTATTCGTGACGTCTTTTCAATGGGCGCACGTCCAATTGCTTTACTAAACTCATTACGTTTTGGTGAATTAACAACACCTCGCGTGAAATACTTGTTTGAAGAAGTTGTTGCGGGAATTGCAGGATACGGAAACTGTATCGG
The DNA here is from genome assembly GCF_001186155.3 of Planococcus versutus. Taxonomy (NCBI): domain Bacteria; kingdom Bacillati; phylum Bacillota; class Bacilli; order Caryophanales; family Caryophanaceae; genus Planococcus; species Planococcus versutus. The sequence goes on from NZ_CP016540.2 coordinate 883,544, forward strand.
AATTCCAACAGTGGGCGGAGAAATTCAATTTGATGAATGTTACGATGGCAATCCATTAGTTAACGCGATGTGTGTCGGATTGATCAATCACGAAGACATTCAAAAAGGAATTGCAAAAGGTACAGGTAATCCGGTAATGTACGTCGGCGCTAAAACAGGACGCGACGGCATTCACGGAGCCACTTTTGCTTCTGAAGAATTAACGGATGGCTCTGATAAAAACCGTCCTGCAGTACAAGTGGGTGACCCGTTTATGGAGAAACTGTTACTTGAAGCTTGTTTAGAACTAATCAAGTCAGATGCGTTAATCGGGATTCAAGATATGGGTGCTGCTGGACTAGCTTCTTCTTCAGCGGAAATGGCCTCTAAAGCAGGTTCAGGAATCGAAATGGACTTGGATCACATTCCACAACGTGAAACAGGGATGACAGCATACGAAATGATGCTTTCTGAATCACAAGAACGGATGTTAATCGTCGTTAAAGCTGGTCGTGAGCCTGAAATCGTTGAGTTGTTCGAGAAATACGGGTTAGATGCCGTGACAGTTGGTACAGTAACAGACGATTCGACATTACGTTTAAAACATAAAGGTGAAATTGTTGCAGAAGTTCCAGTTGACGCACTTGCAGAAGACGCACCGGTTTATCATAAGCCTTCAGCTGTTCCAACATACTTTACAGAGTTCCAACAAATGAACAATGTAGAGCCGAAAGTAACGGATTTCAATGAAACTTTAACGGCTTTATTAAAACAACCAACAATCGCATCTAAAGAATGGGTTTATGATCAATACGATCACCAAGTGCGTACAAGCACAGTAGTAAGTCCAGGATCAGACGCTGCAGTTGTCCGTGTTCGCGGAACAAACAAAGGCTTAGCCATGACGACAGACTGTAACTCACGCTATATTTACTTAGATCCAGAAGTGGGCGGTAAAATTGCGGTAGCGGAAGCAGCACGTAATGTTGTCGTATCAGGTGCGAAACCACTTGCTATCACGGATTGCTTAAACTTCGGTAACCCTGAAAAACCAGAAATCTTCTGGCAGTTAGAAAAAGCAGCAGACGGCATGTCTGAAGCATGTACGATTTTAGATTCTCCAGTTATCGGCGGAAACGTCTCGTTATACAATGAAACAAACGGTACGGCTATTTATCCAACACCAACAATCGGTATGGTCGGACTTATTGAAGACCTTGCACATGTAACAACGCAAGACGTTAAAACACAAGGTGACTTTGTTTATTTGATTGGGGAAAGCTTTACAGAATTTGGCGGCAGTGAATTGCAGAAGATGGTCGAAGGACGTATTTTTGGTAAAGCACCAGTGATCGATTTAACAGTTGAAGCACAGCGCCAACAAGAAATTTTATCAGCGATTCAGCAAGGGCTGGTTGCATCCGCGCATGACGTTGCTGAAGGTGGTGTGGCTGTTGCATTAGCTGAAAAAACCTTTGGTAACGGATTAGGCATGGAAATTACCTTGTCTGGTACACCAACAACCGCTTTGTTCAGCGAATCACAATCACGTTTTGTTTTGACGGTTAGCCCAGAAAATGCAGCACAATTCGAGAAAGTCGTAACAGATGCTAAGAAAGTCGGCCAAGTCACGGGAGACAAATTTGTAATCAACGGTGAAGACGGTACGACTTGGATCGACGAATCCGTCGCAACGCTTCGCTCAGCTTGGAAAGGAGCTATCCCATGCTTGCTGAAATCAGAAGTTTAAATGAAGAATGTGGTGTCTTTGGAATATGGGGACATCCGAATGCGACGCAATTGACGTATTACGGATTGCACGCTTTGCAACATCGTGGTCAAGAAGGTGCTGGAATTGTTTCAACTGATGGAGAAGCTCTTCTCCCATTAAAAGGTGAAGGCATGGTCAGTGAAGTGTTCACGCCCGAAAAAATAGAGAAGATAGCAGGACATGCTGCAATTGGTCATGTTCGCTATGCAACAGCAGGAGGCAGCGGCATTGAAAACGTCCAGCCTCTGCTCTTTAACTCAACTACCGGTAGTTTGGCGATTTCACATAACGGTAATTTAGTCAATGCCACGCAGTTAAAAGGACACCTAGAACGTCAAGGCAGTATTTTCCAAACAACTTCAGATACAGAAGTGTTGGCACATTTAATTAAACGAAGCGGCTATGCGACGTTTGAAGAAAAAGCGAAAAACGCTTTGTCTTTACTAAAAGGCGCTTTTGCTTGTGTGATTTTGACAGAAGAAGCGATGTATATTGCCTTAGATCCAAATGGCTTGCGCCCGTTGTCTCTTGGTAAATTGGGGGATGCGTGGGTAACGGCTTCTGAAACGTGTGCGTTTGATATTGTGGGAGCAGAATTTGTTCGCTCGGTTGAACCAGGTGAATTTTTAATCATTACAAAAGATGGCATGCGTGCAGAACGTTTTGCTTATCCAGCAGAACGATCGATTTGTACGATGGAATATGTGTACTTTTCTCGTCCAGACTCGGACATCGATGGCATTAACGTTCACGCAGCAAGAAAACGTCTAGGCGTGCAATTAGCAAAAGAAGTACAAATTGAAGCAGACGTGGTTACAGGTGTTCCGGATTCGAGTATTTCAGCGGCCATTGGCTATTCAGAACAAAGCGGGATTCCGTATGAGCTCGGCATGATCAAAAACCGTTATGTCGGACGTACCTTTATCCAACCTTCACAAGATTTGCGTGAACAAGGCGTGAAGATGAAACTTTCGCCAGTGCGTCAAGTTGTGAAAGGCAAACGTGTGATTATGGTCGATGATTCGATTGTTCGTGGCACAACGTCACGACGCATTGTCAACTTGCTAAAAGAAGCAGGTGCGACAGAAGTTCATGTGGTGATTAGTTCACCGCCAATCAAAAATCCATGCTTTTATGGAATTGACATTAGCACAGCAGGCGAATTGATCGCTGCTAACAATACAATAGAAGAAATGCGTGAAATTATTGGTGCAGATTCACTAACATTCTTGTCGGTTGACGGCATGGTTCAAAATATTGGACGTACAGATCCTGGATCAAAATGTGGACATTGTTTAGCTTGCTTTACAGGTGAGTATCCGACCAATATTTATCCCGATACCGTATTACCGCACGAAAAAGAAAAAGTGAAATAAGGGGGAACCGGTGTGTCAAAAGCATATGAAAAAGCAGGCGTTAATATCGAAGCTGGCTATGAAGCAGTAAACCGCATGAAATCGCATGTAGAACGGACAGCGCGTAAAGGAATGCTCGGTGCGTTTGGTGGATTTGGTGGCATGTTCGATTTGTCTGAGTTGAATTTGAAAGAACCGGTTCTTGTATCTGGAACAGATGGCGTTGGGACAAAGCTAAAGCTTGCGTTCATGGCAGACCGTCACGATACCATCGGCATTGATTGTGTAGCGATGTGTGTCAATGACATTGTTGCCCAAGGTGCAGAACCTTTGTTCTTCTTAGATTATATTGCAGTAGGTAAAGCAATTCCTGAAAAAATTGAACAAATCGTTAAAGGCGTGGCAGATGGTTGTGTGCAATCAGGTGCTGCACTTATTGGCGGAGAAACAGCTGAAATGCCCGGACTTTATGAAGAAGATGAATACGATATCGCTGGGTTTGCGGTCGGAGCTGCGGAGAAATCCAAAATCGTCACAGGCGAAAAAATTGCAGCTGGAAACGTGTTAATCGGACTTACTTCTAGCGGTATTCATTCAAACGGTTATTCACTTGTGCGTCAAATCGTCTTTGAACAAAATCAATTTACACTTGATCAACAAGTTGATGGGTATGAAACGCTTGGACCAATTGGTGAAGCGTTGTTAACTCCAACAAAAATTTACGCAAAAGCAGTAGCTGCGATCGGCAATAAAATTGAAATTCACGGTATGGCACATGTCACAGGTGGCGGATTTATCGAGAATATTCCACGGATGATGCCAGAAGGATTAGGCGCGGAAATTTCGATCGGTAGCTGGCCGGTACTGAATATTTTCAAAATGCTAAAAGAAAAAGGCGAATTGGCGGACCGTGACTTGTATTCTGTTTTCAACATGGGGATTGGTTTTGTTGTAGCAGTAGCCCCTGAAGATGTTGAAAAAGTGTTGGAAATCGCTTTAGCGAATGGCGAAAAAGCTTATCAAATTGGCCGCGTTTCAAGCACTGAAGGCGTTCAATTCCAAGGTCAACAGGACGGCACATTGGATGAAAACTAAAACAAAAATCGCTGTTTTTGCATCTGGCAATGGCTCTAATTTTCAAGCCATTGCTGATGCGATTATGACTGATAAACTAGAAGCAGAAATTATGCTTGTTGTAACCGACAAGCCACATGCATATGTAGTAGAACGGGCAAAAAAAGCAGGTATGGCATCTTTTTCTTTCATTCCGTCTGAGTATGACTCCAAGCAACATTACGAAGAAATGGTAAAAGAAAAACTGCAAGCACTTGAAGTAGAATGGGTGGTTCTTGCAGGCTATATGCGCTTGATTGGCCCAGTTTTGCTTGAAGCATATGAAAACCGCATTGTGAATATCCATCCTTCTGTTCTACCAGCGTTTCCAGGTAAAGACGCGATTGGTCAAACACTCGCCGCAGGAGCAGAACAAGCAGGCGTAACAGTGCATTACGTTGACGCTGGCATGGATACAGGTAGCATTATTGCACAACAATCGTTTCCAGTACTAGGTCGTGGTCGTGAAGAAGTTGAGCAACAGATCCATCAGATTGAACATGAATTATATCCTGCAACATTGCAGCAATTATTCGGCCGCTAAACTGTCGGTCTTAATCTTTAGGAGGACTATTTGTGAAAAAAAGAGCATTACTCAGCGTATCGGATAAATCAGGGATTTTGGAATTTGCACAGGAATTGGAAAAAATAGGTTATGAACTGTTATCGACAGGCGGCACTAAAAAATTTCTTGAAGAAAACGGCGTTGCGATTACAGCCGTAGACGAAGTTACGAAATTTCCAGAAATTTTAGGTGGACGTGTAAAAACATTGCATCCGCTTGTACACGGTGGACTATTAGCTAAACATGATGATGCAGAACATCAAAGTCAAATGGCTGAAAACGGTATTTCGCCAATTGATATTGTCTGCGTAAACTTATATCCGTTCCGTGAAACTATTGCAAAACCAGGCGTAACAGTCGATGATGCGATTGAAAACATCGATATTGGCGGTCCAACCATGTTGCGTTCTGCAGCAAAAAATCATGCATACGTTACGGTCATTGTAGATGCGGCTGATTACGCTGGAGTATTGAATGAATTACAAAACAAACAGTCGACAACCTCTGAAACGAGACGACGTTTAGCAGCGAAAGTTTTCCGTCATACTGCGGCTTACGATTCATACATCTCTAATTATTTGACTGACTTGACTGGTGAAGAGTATCCGGATCAATTGACGCTGACTTATGAATTATCTCAAACACTTCGTTACGGTGAAAATCCTCATCAAAAAGCTGCCTTTTATCGTAGTCCACTTGGATCAAGTTTCTCAATTGCTAATGCACATCAAGTGCATGGGAAAGAATTGTCTTACAATAATATTCAAGATGCCAATGCTGCTCTTCAAATGATTAAAGAATTTAAAATGTCTGCAGCCGTTGCCGTCAAACACATGAATCCATGTGGTGTTGGAACAGGAGAAACAATTGCAGATGCATTTAGTAAAGCGTATGAAGCAGATTCAACTTCGATTTTCGGTGGAATTGTTGCTTTGAACCGAGAAGTTGACGCTGATACAGCCAAACAATTAGCGACGATTTTCTTGGAAATTATTATTGCACCATCATTTTCTGATGAAGCAATTGAAATGCTGACACAAAAGAAAAATATACGTCTATTAACAATTCCATTCGATAGTAAAATTAACGACAAATGGAACACGGTGACAGTTGAAGGTGGATTGTTAATCCAACAGCCTGATGTATTCGGTTATGACGATGCAGACATTCAAGTAGCAACTGAACGCCAGCCAACAGCTGAAGAGCTTGAAGCATTAAAACTTGGTTGGAACGTTGTCAAACATGTTAAATCCAATGCCATTGTTGTGTGTAACTCGGAAATGACATTAGGAATTGGTGCAGGTCAAATGAACCGTGTTGGATCTGCTAAAATTGCGTTAGAACAAGCAGGTGATGCGGCACAAGGCGCTATTATGGCTTCAGATGCATTTTTCCCAATGAACGATACGGTAGAAGCTGCTGCAAAAGCAGGCATAAAAGCAATCATTCAGCCAGGTGGTTCAAAGAAAGACCAAGAGTCAATCGATAAAGCAAACGAATACGGCATTGCGATGGTCTTTACTGGCATTCGTCATTTTAAACATTAATCGAGGTGAGCAACATGAAGGTACTGGTCATTGGAAGAGGCGGACGAGAACATGCCATTGTTCGTCAATTCGCGAAATCTTCGTCTGTTACACAAGTTTTTGCAGCACCTGGTAATGATGGAATGCGTGAAGGTGCTGAACTAGCGTCAATTGATGAAATGGATTTTGAAGGTCTTACAGAGTTTGCAAAAGAGCAGCAAGTCGATTTTAGCTTTGTGGGGCCTGAACAACCTTTATCAGCAGGAATTGTCGACTTTTTTGAAGCCAAAGGACTACGCATCTTTGGTCCGTCCAAAGCGGCAGCACAAATCGAAGGCAGCAAAGCTTTTGCAAAAGAATTGATGAAAAAATACACGATCCCGACAGCAAGTTATGAAACCTTTACTGACACTGCTCCAGCGATTGCTTTTATTAAGCAACACGGAGCACCTATCGTCATTAAAGCAGACGGTTTAGCGGCTGGTAAAGGTGTTGTAGTGGCAGTGACCGAAGGGGAAGCGATTGCTGCTGTCAACGATATGCTAGAAGGACAGAAGTTCGGAGAGTCGGGTTCTAAAGTCGTCATTGAAGAATTTTTGGATGGAGAAGAATTTTCTTTCATGTCCTTTGTTCACAGTGGTCAGATTTATCCAATGGTTATTTCACAAGATCATAAACGTGCTTACGACGGGGATCGTGGACCGAATACGGGCGGTATGGGCGCTTATTCACCAGTACCACAAATATCGCAAGCGATTATTGATCAAACGTTTGTTGAAATTGTCGAACCCGCAGTTAGAGCAATGGCATTAGAAGACACACCATTTAATGGCATTCTTTATACCGGTGTCATTTTAACGAAAAAAGGTCCAAAAGTAATTGAGTTTAATGCGCGTTTTGGCGACCCTGAAACACAAGTTGTTTTGCCACGCATGAAATCAGATTTCGGACTTTTCATGAATTCTATTTTAAAGGGACAACAGGCTGAACTCAAGTGGGACGAGCAAGCTGTATTGGGTGTCATTATTGCAGCAAATCATTATCCAGAGACCGTTGAAAAAGGTGCGTTGTTGCCTGATTTAACTAAACTTGTAGGTGTTGAAGTAACGCATGCAGGTACAAAAAAAGTAGCTGACAACTATGTCGGAAATGGTGGACGTGTGCTACTCGTTTCAGCAAGCGGTTCTTCTATCAAAGCCGCTCAGGAAAGAGTTTATGACCAGTTAAACAGCTTAGAATGGACTGGTTTCTTTTACCGCACCGACATTGGATGGCGTGCAAAATAACTTTATCTTACTTTAACGGCCAGTCTAATTTCTGTTTTTATAAAAAGGATTCACTGGCCGTAAACGTTCGATTATATCGTCTACTAGTCAAAAGAAAAAATGCCAAATTGAAGTTTTTTTCTAAATATGTTATACTATTTGATGACACAAATTCGATAAGGAAATGTGTTATTTTTGTTTTTGTCTATCCTATGGACAAAAGAGCAAAAAATGAGGATGTTAAACAGCCCACCGTTACCTCTATTGTAAACTCCAGAATGTAAACCCATAACGACCTCAGAAACAAAAAACGAGCAACATAAATCGAAAGGGGATTAATTATGAATTGGTATGAAAAGCTAAATCAGTATTTTCCAATTGAAGAAATGAAGTCGAAAGAACACATGGATACCTTATTAAAAGAAAAAGGAAGCGTTTATTACAAAGATGAGGGTCCTTATCACGTATTAATGTATGCGGAGTTCCCGCACTTCACCTTTGTTGATTATTTGTTTGTATCGAAAGAGTCACGTGGCATGGGTCTTGGCAGAAAGACTTTGCAAATGTTAAAAGATAAAAACAAGCCGATTATTCTTGAAGTGGAACCGGTGGACTACGAAGATACAGATACAGAAAAACGCTTACGCTTTTATGCACGCGAAGGATTTGAACATGCATCTTCAATTGGTTACAGTCGTCGTTCACTTGCAACAGGCGAAGAAAATTCAATGGAAATTCTTTACTGGACACCAAGCGGTGAAACAGAAGAACAAATTTTTGAAGGCATGAAGAAAATGTATGAAGATATTCACACGTATAAAGATGAACACTTTTATGGAGAATCGTATGATTCGGTAACGGACGTACTAACTTTCCAAGAAGAAGAAAAGAAAGACGTGTTAAAACCATTTAGCGACCCGGTCAATAACGACTGATAGTTCGAACCCACGCGGAAGGCGTGGGTTTTTTGTGTCTAAACGGATTGGAATGTTCTTATTTTGCAGTGAACTCCTATGTTCAGATGCATAATTATGCTACGATATTAAGTATCGAACCAGTAGAAAGTAGGTGCCGGCAAATGGTCAAACCGTTATGGAAAAATAAAGAGATTCGAAATCAATTAAAAATCGTAACAAAAGAAATTGCGCCGGATCTCGTTTTAACAAATACAACATATCTTCATGGGATTTTTAAAAAATGGGTCACAGGGAATATATGGATAGCAAATGATCGAATTGTATATGCAGGAAAAGACATGCCAAAAATTGAGGCTGCTACCGAAATAGCAGATATGACAGGGAAATTTGTAGTTCCGGGATATATTGAGCCCCATGTTCATCCCACTCAATTATACAATCCGCAAAGCTTTGCGGATTATGCAGCTCAAGGTGGGACGACAATGTTTTTATCTGACAACTTAACGTTTTTTTTATCACTCGAAAATAAGAAAGCGTTTTCATTGTTGGACGAATTAGCAAAACTACCGTTTAGCTTTTATTGGTGGACTCGTTTTGATTCGCAGACAGAATTGAATAATGAAGATCAATTGTTTACTTCAACTTCAGTTGGTGAATGGCTAGACCGTCAAGATGTCTTGCTTGGAGGCGAACTCACAGGCTGGCCGAAGTTGATGGCGGGTGATGATCAAATGCTTTATTGGATTCAAAAAGCCAAAATGGGTTTGAAAAAAATTGAAGGTCATTTTCCAGGAGCATCGGAAAAAACGCTGGCTCGTATGAGATTACTTGGAGCGGATGGTGACCATGAAGCAATGACAGTGGATGAAGTGGAAATGCGCTTGCTTCACGGTTATGGTGTGACACTTCGTCACTCATCAATTCGCCCAGATCTTCCAATGTTATTAAAAGGCATAGTTGAACGTGAGTTGAATGTCTTTGATAAGCTGATGATGACAACAGATGGTTCAACACCCGCGTTTCATTCTGATGGTGTGATGGATTGGTGTATTCAAATGGCGATTGATGCGGGTGTACCGGCGATTGATGCATACATGATGGCTTCTTATAATGTTGCTCGCTATTATAATGTAACGAGTTTGCACGGCTTAATCGCGACAGGACGCTATGCAAATTTAAATATTTTGGACGCTGTTGAAAATCCAGTACCTTCTGGTGTTATTTCAAAAGGGACTTGGCTGAAAAAAGACGGCAAGAAAGTCCGTTCGTTGCCGAATGTGGATTGGTCTGTTATGCCGGGACTGGATATCGACTATGAACTGACAGAAGATGATTTTCAATTTTCGATGCCTTTTGGAATTGAAATGATTAATGATGTTATTACCAAACCATATACAGTCAGTGTTGATACCCATGATGCTAATTTGTCGAAATCACATGATGAAAGCTTTTTAATACTGATTGACAAAAAAGGTGAATGGCGTGTAAATACGATAATTAAAGGGTTTGCATCTGGACTTGATGGATTTGCGTCTTCTTATACGAGTACTGGCGACATTATTTTGATCGGGAAAAATCGTGGAGATATGAAACGCGCATTCAATGAGATAAAGCGATTGAAAGGTGGAATCGTTGTTGTTCAGAACGATGAAATTTTGCATTCACTGCCACTTCCTTATGGCGGCGTAATGTCAGATTTGCCGATGGAGCAGTTGATTGAACAAGAACAAGTATTAAAAACAGCATTAGCAGAGCGTGGTTATAAACATGGAGATGCTGTGTACACATTATTGTTTTTACAAGCAACTCACTTGCCATATGTTCGTGTTACACAAAAAGGTATATACGATGTAATGAATAAAAAAATACTGTTTCCCGCGTTTATGAGGTAGCGATATGAAAAAAATATGGATAACTTTACTTGTACTCTTAGTACTGGCGATATTTACTGTTGGATTTTGGGCGATCATGCAAGATGATTCTATCAATTTATCAACAAAAGAACCGCTGACGGTAGCACCGTTTACAGGGGAACAAAACAATTCAACAGCAAGTCGTAGACCAATCATGGCGGTTATTAATAATCATCCCGATGCGCGTCCTCAAACAGGACTAGTTGAAGCAGACATTGTTTTTGAAATGATTGCAGAATATGACATTACACGTTTTGTCGCACTTTATCAAAGTGAATATCCAGAAAAAATTGGACCGATTCGTAGTGCAAGAGAATATTTTGTAGAAATTGCTGAAGCTTATGATGCTTTCTTTATCGCACATGGCTATAGCCCAGACGCACGTAAAATGCTGGATGCTGGAATAATTGATCACGTTAATGGCATTCAGCACGATGGCACTTTATTTCAGCGGTCTTCAGACAGAGTTGCGCCGCATAATTCCTACATCACGATGGAGAATATCAAGAAAGCCATGGACACCACGCAAACTTTCACAGGATACCGAGGACAATCACCTTATTATTTCTATGACTCATCAGAAAGTGCTAAACTTGATGAACAGGCTCTTTCGATAAAAGTAACATACGGGACAAACGAGCTATTTGTTAATGACTATACATATGATAGCGAAACACAGCTATACAGTCGTTCGTCTGGTGGTGTACCAACCATCGATAAAGAAACCCTGGAACCAATAAATGTCTCAAATGTATTAGTTTTTGAAGCCCAACACGAGACAATCGATTCTAAAGGGCGACAGTCTATTGATTTATCGAGTGGCGGAGCGGCGTTGTTGTTCCAAGCGGGCGGTGTTCGGGAAATAGAATGGAATCAGGTTGATGGAATATTGGTACCGATTGCAGACGGAGAAATAGTGAAGTTAAATCCCGGTAAAACCTGGATTCATATTGTTCCAACTGTTCCGGGAATCGAACAAGCTGTTAGCTATACGCCGTGACAATAGTAGTAATGAAAGGATGATGAAGCTTGATGCAAGTTGATAAAATTAGAGGCCATCAAACAGATCAGTTGATTAAAGCTGTTTTAGCCTTAAAAGATAAAGAAGAAGCTTATCGTTTCTTCGACGATTTATGTACGATTAGTGAAATTCAATCGATGTCTCAGCGATTAGAAGTTGCGCATATGCTTCGTATGAAAAAAACATATGAAAAAATAAAGAATGAAACAGGAGCAAGCACAGCTACCATTTCTCGTGTTCGCCGTTGTTTGAACTACGGCAATGAAGGCTATGATGAAATGTTAGAACGTCTGTATCCTGAAGAAAAACCTTTCGAACTTCCAAAAGACTGAACAGAGAGCCGACTCTGTTCGGTTTTTTTGTTATACTATCTAAATGATAACTGAGATAAAGTTGGGTGAAATGAAATGGATTTTAAAACGTGGCAACATGTCTTTAAGTTAGATCCGGCAAAACAGATAACAGATGAACATTTGGACCGAATTTGTAAATCCAGGACGGATGCCATCTTGATTGGTGGCAGTGATCATGTCACACTCGAGAATATCCTTCACTTGACTGAACGTCTGCACCAATATACGCTACCAGTCGTTTTAGAAGTGTCGATAATCGATTCCGTAATACCTGGATTTGATTATTACTTTATCCCGACGGTATTAAATAGTGACAATCCGCAGTGGATTAAAGGGCTTCATCATGAAGCCATTCGTGAATACGGAGAAATTTTGGATTGGGACGAATTGGTACCAGAAGGCTACTGCATTTTAAACGCCGAGTGTAAAGCTGCAAAATTAACCCAGGCACAAACAAATTTAACGACAGAAGATGTAATAGCTTATGCACGTTTAGCGGAACATTTCTTTCGTCTGCCTATTTTTTATTTAGAATACAGTGGTATGTTTGGGGATATGGAGCTTGTTAAAAAAGTGAAAAATGTACTCACAGAAACTCGATTGTTTTATGGAGGCGGTATTGATTCAGCCACAACAGCAAAAAAGGCAGCGGCTATCGCTGATACTGTAGTTGTTGGCAATGTTATTTATGAAAATATTGAAAAAGCGATTGAAACCGTACAGGCAGTTGCGGAAACGGCTGATTAATCGTTATACTAATAAGAACGAATGTTCGAGGTGGTGCACAATGGAATTAATAACGAAAAATCTATTAAACGGAATGAACCCGGAACAAACAGAAGCGGTCAAAACAACTGAAGGCCCTCTATTAATTATGGCGGGTGCAGGATCTGGTAAAACGCGTGTGTTAACACACCGTATTGCTTATTTGGTGTTGGAAAAACAAGTTTACCCATCGAATATTTTAGCTATTACTTTTACCAATAAAGCTGCGCGTGAAATGCGTAACCGGATTGACGGATTACTAGGACACGGAACAGGTCAGCGGATGTGGGCGTCGACGTTTCACTCAATGTGTGTGCGTATTTTAAGACGTGATATTGACAAACTGGGCATGTCGAAAAGTTTCTCGATTTTAGATACCACTGACCAATTAACCGTCATTAAAAATGTGTTGAAACAACAAAATCTAGATCCGAAAAAATACGAACCACGAACGATGTTAAATGCCATTTCATCAGCGAAAAACGAATGCATTGATGCATCCCAATTTGCCGCAGATATGAATCCATTTAATCCGTACGAAAAAACCGTATCGGATGTTTACACAGCATACGAAAAACGTCTAAAGAAAAACCAGTCACTTGATTTTGATGATTTAATTATGACGACGTTGAATTTATTTAATACTGTTCCTGAAGTATTAGAGTATTACCAAAATAAATTCCATTATATTCATGTCGACGAATACCAAGATACAAACAATGCACAATATCAATTAGTACAGAAATTGGCGAGTAAATACAAAAATATTTGTGTCGTAGGGGATTCAGATCAGTCGATTTATCGTTGGCGTGGAGCAGATATTACCAATATTCTATCATTTGAAAAGGATTACCCGAATGCAAAAGTTATTATGCTTGAGCAAAATTATCGTTCGACAAAGCGCATTTTGCAAGCAGCCAATGACGTTATTCAAAAAAACACTAGTCGTTATCCGAAAGAATTGCGTACTGAAAACGACGAAGGTACAGCAATTACCTTGCATAAAGCAGGAGATGAGCGCCAAGAAGCACAATTTGTCGTTCAAACCATTCAAAAGCTAATGGATGAAGAAAACTACAAAACTTCTGATTTTGCGATTCTTTACCGGACAAATGCACAGTCACGAATTATGGAAGAAATGTTCGTCAAATCGAATATGTCTTACACCATCGTCGGTGGTACGAAGTTCTATGACCGCAAAGAAATCAAAGATTTGTTAGCGTACTTGCGTTTGATCGCAAATAACGATGATGATTTGTCTCTTGCGCGTGTTATTAACGAACCAAAACGTGGCATTGGCGCTACTTCTTTTGAGAAAATGGCGCGTTTTGCGATAGAACAAGACCGCACCATCATGGACGCGTTACAAGAAGCAGACTTTATGGGCTGACTCCTAAAACAGCTCAGACGGCTTTAGAGTTCCGCAATATGATGGCTAGCTTTACACAAATGCAAGAGTATTTATCCGTAACGGAACTAGTAGAAGAAGTACTGAAAAAATCGGGTTATCGCCAAATGCTGCAAAACGATAAAACCATTGAAGGAGAAAGTCGTCTTGAAAACTTGGATGAATTTTTATCGGTAACAAAAGCTTTTGAAAAGCAAAGTGATGACAAATCATTAGTCGCTTTCTTGACAGACTTGGCACTGATTTCAGATATCGACTCGTTAGACGATGAAGAAGATGCAGATGGTCCGATTATTTTAATGACCATGCATGCAGCAAAAGGTTTGGAATTTCCTGTCGTCTTTATTATTGGACTAGAAGAAAATGTTTTTCCTCATTCGCGTTCAAATAATGATGACGAAGAATTAGAAGAAGAGCGAAGACTTGCCTATGTCGGAATTACGCGTGCTGAACAGCGTTTGTATTTGACACATGCCTCTTCTCGTACATTGTACGGAAAAAGTAATTTCAATATGCCTTCTCGCTTTATTTCTGAGATTTCTGAGGATTTGATTGAACAAACAAGAGCCCATCACCGGGCAGGTGCGGCAACAAGTTATAAACAAATCCCGAAACGCGCAGCGGTTACTCGTCCTGGGTATAGTCAGTCGGGTGGAGAAAAGCTAGGATGGCAAACGGGTGATAAAGCAACACATAAAAAATGGGGTACTGGCACAGTTGTTAGCGTCAAAGGCGAAGGGGAGCAAATCGAACTTGATATTGCATTTCCAAGCCCTATCGGCATTAAACGGCTATTGGCTAAATTTGCGCCGATTGAAAAAGTATAATCGGGAGGAAACTAGATGGATCGCTTGAAAGCAGAAGAACGTGTAAATGAATTAAATGAAATACTTCGAAACTATGGTCACGCATACTACGTGCTAGATAAGCCGACTGTGCCAGATGCTGTATATGATCAACTGTTAAATGAATTGATTGAGTTGGAAGTGCTTTTCCCAGATTTAGTATTTCCAGATTCACCAACACAACGTGTCGGAGGAACACCAATTTCGAATGTGGAAAAAGTTACTCATGATCGCCCCATGCTCAGCTTGTCAAACGTATTTGGAGAAGAAGATTTACGTGAATTTGATAAGCGTGTACGAAGTGGAGCAGGGGATAAAGTCGAATACGTTTGTGAGTTGAAAATTGATGGTCTTGCAGTGTCGCTTTTATACGAAGATGGCAAATTTATTAAAGGCGCGACACGTGGAGACGGCCGCATCGGAGAAGACATCACAGCAAACTTACGAACCATTCGCGCAATCCCATTAAAACTAAAAGGTGCTGTGACGCTTGAAGTGCGCGGCGAAGTTTTTATGCCGAAAAAATCGTTCGATACGTTAAATGAACAACGAGGTGAACAAGGTGAAGAATTGTTTGCGAATCCACGCAATGCGGCAGCAGGATCGCTACGGCAATTAGATCCGAAAATTGCGGCGAGTCGTAATTTAGACGTCTTTATATATGGAATTGGTGGAGACGGGGAAACGTATAATTTATCAGACCATGATGAGTCGCTCGATTACCTCGCAAAGCAAGGTTTCAAGACAAATACAGAACGCCAAGTTTGTACGACTGTCGAAGAAGTAGTAGCTTATATCGAAAAATGGACAGAAAAACGAACTCAGCTGCCATATGAAATCGATGGCATCGTAATTAAAGTCAATCAGTTTTTATATCAACAAGAACTTGGATTTACAGCTAAAAGCCCGAAATGGGCAACAGCTTATAAATTTCCTGCAGAAGAAGTGTTGACTACCGTACGCGACATCGAATTGAGCGTGGGCCGAACGGGTGTTGTGACGCCCACAGCTATACTAGATCCAGTTTCAGTTGCAGGTACCACTGTGCAGCGAGCTTCTTTACACAATGAAGACTTGATAAAGGAAAAAGATATTCGTATTGGTGACAAAGTGATTATTAGAAAAGCGGGAGACATTATCCCCGAAGTAGTATCAGTTGTTGTTGATCAACGTTCTGGAGAAGAGCTACCTTTTAATATGCCGACCGAATGTCCTGCATGTGACAGCGAACTTGTTCGCATCGAAGGGGAAGTCGCTCTACGTTGTGTAAATCCGCAATGTCCTGCTCAAATTATAGAAGGATTGATTCATTTTGCGTCACGCAATGCCATGAATATTGATGGTCTGGGTGAAAAAGTGGTTGAGCAATTGTATCGAGAAAGGTTGATTCAAGACATTTCAGATATATATAAGCTCGAAAAAGAGCAATTATTGGAGTTAGAACGAATGGGCGATAAATCAGCTTCGAATTTAGTAGCCGCTATTGATGCTTCTAGAAGCAATTCAATGGAAAAGTTATTGTTTGGTCTAGGAATTCGTCATGTAGGTGAAAGAGGTGCACGCATTTTGTCCGAGCATTTTGGAACGCTTGAGCGAATGCTAAATGCATCGAAAGAAGAGTTAGTAGCAATACATGAAATTGGCGACAAAATGGCGGACTCTATCGTTACGTATTTTGATAACGAAGAAGTTCGTGCATTAGTGGAACGTTTGCGTAAAGCGGACGTCAATTTAACGTACACAGGTGCACGCGTCCGGATTGAAGAAGGCGCAAATGCATTTGCAGGTAAGAAAATTGTTTTGACTGGTAAGCTTGAACAAATGACACGCCAAGAAGCCAGTGCTCAAATTGAAGCACTGGGGGGTAAACTGTCAGGTAGTGTTAGCAAGAAAACGGATTTATTAATCGCTGGCGAAGAAGCAGGCTCAAAGCTCGATAAAGCGCGTGAGCTAAAAGTGGAAATTTGGGATGAGAATCGTCTCGTTGAGGAATTGAACAAATAAGGAGATTTTAACATGAAACGCATATGGTGGATTCCAATCAGCTTGCTGCTGTTGTCGGGGTGTGTTCCTTCCAATACAGATGAAGAAACAGAAGTGATTAACGATAAAGAAGAAGTAGAAACGGCGATCATTCCAAGTATGCAATTGGATGATCAGTTTTACCGTACACTTTTGCCATATAAAGAAAGCGCCACTAGAGGAAAAATCGTGAATCGCTTAAACTCTCGCTACGATATTACTGAAACAGAAAATGGGTTGTTGCGTTTGTCGCAAAAACAATTTTCTCCTGACGATTATTATTTTCAAGAAGGGCAAAAAATTACGGATGAAGATGTCACAGCCTGGTTGCAGCGTGTTAGTAAAGACAATCCATTAGGCTTAAATCTTGCAGATAACCGATCAAAAAAACAGAAAAAGGCAGGAGACCGGCCACCTGCAGAATTATTAGCACATGTGGTGGAGCAAAACTATTTAGTGAAAACAGCTGAAGATAAAATTCGTCTTGGTGGTATTTCAGTAGGTCTTGCGTTAAATTCTTCGTACTACGGTTCGGAAAACGGAAGTTCTTATGAAGAAGAAATTCCACAAGCGCAAATTGAAAAAGAAGGCAAGCGGATGGCCAATGAAATAGTAAAGCGGTTGCGCGAAAAAGAAGGCTTAGCGGATGTACCTATTGTTATCGGACTTTTTAAACAAAATGCGGGAAATGCAATGGTACCTGGAACTTATTTTTCATCTGGTGCAGCTCCAGCTGGTGAAGAAAAAATTGCTGGTTGGAATCCTGTCAACGAAACTTTTGTCTTGTTTCCGACTTCTGGTGGAGATGATAACTACCGAGATATCGATACAGCTTTCCGCAATTTTAAGCAAGATGTCGAAGTATATTTTTCTAATTTTACCAGCGTGATCGGGACTGGATTTTATAAAGAAAATCAATTAAAAGAATTAAAAATCGAAGTCCCGATTCAATTTTATGGAGCAGCTGAACTGATTGGCTTTACGCAATATGTAACGGGTCTGGTAATGGAACATTTCCCAGAAGATATTGTAATCGAAGTTAGTGTTACGTCAACAAATGGTCCTGAAGCATTGATTTTGAAAAAAGTAGACGAAACAGAACCGTTTGTTCACATTTATGAATAAACAGTAGTGAAATTAGGGATAGCCCTGCGGCTGTTCCTATTCATTTTTTCAGAAAAATGGTATGATATAGCGTATGTTTACCGAATTCGGAGGTGTAGAAAAATGGCGAAAATGACTAAAGAAGAAGTAATTGAAGTTGCTCATTTGGCGAGACTCGCAATTACTGATGAAGAAGCAGAACATTTTGCAGATCAATTAGAAGCAATCACCAACGCAATGGACTTGCTAAGCGAATTAGATACAGAAAATGTAGAGCCAACAACGCATGTTTTGCAAATGGTCAACGTATTGCGTGAAGATAAATCCATTCCTGGATTAGATCGTGACTTGGTTATGAAAAATGTAAAAGAACATGAAGGCGGACAAGTAAAAGTCCCAACAATTTTAGAATAGTTGAAAGGAGGAACTAAAGATGTCATTGGTAGAAAAAACAGCTGCACAATTGCAAGAAATGATACATACAAAAGAAATAACGATTGCTGAAATGACTGAAAAAGCATTTGACCGAATCGAAGCGCTTGAACCAAAAGTGGATGCGTTTCTTGCGTTAAACAAAGAACGCGCAACACAGCTTGCAAAAGAAATGGACAGCGTACCTTTTGCTGAACGTGGACCTTTATTTGGTTTGCCGATCGGAGTAAAAGACAATATTGTTACAGAAGGTCTTGTGACAACGGCTTCTAGCCGTATTTTAGAAGGGTTTAATCCAATCTACGATGCAACAGTGGTAGACAAATTGAGAGCTGCTGGAATGGTAACCGTCGGTAAATTGAACATGGATGAATTTGCAATGGGTTCTTCTAACGAAAACTCGTATTACAAAAAAACGAAAAATCCATGGAATCTAGAAACCGTTCCAGGCGGATCTTCAGGTGGGTCTGCTGCTGCAGTTGCATCAGGACAAGTGCCTTTCTCTTTAGGTTCAGATACGGGTGGGTCGATTCGTCAACCAGCTGCTTTTTGTGGTGTGGTCGGAATGAAACCTACATACGGACGTGTTTCTCGTTTTGGATTGATCGCTTATGCTTCATCGTTAGATCAAATTGGTCCAATTACAAGAACTGTAAAAGACAATGCCTTGCTGTTAAATGCGATTTCAGGATATGACGACAAAGATTCAACTTCTGCTAAGGTTGAAGTGCCGGATTTCACTGCTGCATTGACAGGTGACATTGCAGGATTACGCATTGGTGTTCCAAAAGAGTATTTTGCTGAAGGTGTGAGCGAAGCAGCAAAACAAGCGGTTCTTGCTGCATTGAAAGTATTGGAAGAACGAGGCGCAATTTGTGAAGAAATTTCACTCTCTCATTCAAAATATGCGTTGGCAACGTATTATATTTTAGCTTCATCTGAAGCATCGTCTAACCTTTCGCGTTTTGACGGTATTCGTTACGGTTATCGTACTGAAAAAGCAGGAAGTCTTCTTGAATTTTACATGAATACACGTTCTGAAGGATTTGGCGATGAAGTAAAACGCCGCATTATGCTTGGAACGTACGCACTGAGCTCAGGCTATTACGATGCTTACTACAAAAAAGCACAAAAAGTTCGCACCTTGATTAAAAAAGATTTTGACGATGCCTTTGAAAAATACGATGTCATCATTGGCCCAACAACACCGACACCGGCATTTAAAATTGGTGAAATCATTGATGATCCACTAACCATGTATGCAAATGATATTTTAACAATTCCAGTAAACTTAGCAGGCGTACCAGCTATTTCAATTCCTTGTGGATTTGACAATGGACTACCACTAGGTTTGCAAATTATCGGGAAACATTTTGACGAAGAAACGGTTTATCGTGTTGCGGATGTATATGAACAAGCAACCGATTTTCATAAAAAAACTCCTAAAACTTGGGAGGGAGCAGCACAATGAATTTTGAAACAATTATCGGACTTGAAGTCCACGTAGAACTTAAAACAGAATCTAAAATGTTTTCTCCAGCACCGGCTCACTTTGGTGCAGAACCAAATACCAATACAAACGTCATTGACCTTGGATATCCGGGTGTTTTACCAGTAGTGAATAAAACAGCAGTGGACTGGGCAATGAGAGCGGCACTTGCGTTAAATTGTGAAATTACGCGCCACACAAAATTCGACCGTAAAAACTATTTCTATCCAGACAATCCGAAAGCTTACCAAATTTCACAATTTGATCAGCCGATCGGTGAGCACGGCTGGATTGAAATCGAAGTCAAAGGCGAGAAAAAACGCATTGGCATTACGCGTCTTCATATGGAAGAAGATGCAGGAAAACTAACGCATACCGACAAAGGTTATTCATTAGTCGATTATAACCGTCAAGGAACGCCGTTAATTGAAATCGTTTCAGAGCCTGATATTCGTACGGCGGATGAAGCATACGCCTACCTTGAAAAAATCAAAGCAATTATTCAATATACAGGCGTCTCCGATGTGCGTATGGAAGAAGGATCATTGCGTTGCGACGCGAACATTTCACTTCGTCCGTTTGGTCAAGAACAATTTGGTACAAAAACCGAATTGAAAAACTTGAACTCGTTCAACTTTGTTCGCAAAGGAATTGAACACGAGCAAGTTCGTCAAGAACAAGTGTTATTGTCCGGTGGGATCATCGAGCAAGAAACACGTCGTTACGACGAATCCACAGGGAAAACCTTGTTGATGCGCGTAAAAGAAGGATCGGACGATTATCGTTACTTCCCAGAACCTGATCTTGTTGATATCGTCATTGATGATGCTTGGTTAGAACGCGTGCGTTCAGAAATTCCAGAATTGCCAGATGCTAGAAAAGCACGCTACGTTTCAGAACTTGGTATGTCTTCTTACGATGCTATGGTTCTGACACTAGCAAAACCTATTTCGGATTTCTTTGAAGCGACAGTAACTGCTGGTGCCGATGCGAAACTTTCATCTAACTGGTTGATGGGTGAAGTATCAGCTTACTTGAACGCTGAGCAAAAAGAACTTGAAGGTACGGAATTAACACCAGAAGGTTTGGCTGGTATGATCAAATTGATTTCAGATGGTACGATTTCGTCTAAAATCGCCAAGAAAGTTTTTAAAGAATTGATTGAAAAAGGCGGCGACGCGAACGATATCGTCAAAGCGAAAGGACTTGTTCAGATCTCTGACCAAAACACATTGCGTGAATTTGTTACAGCAGCTCTTGACAACAATCCGCAATCGATTGAAGACTTTAAAAACGGTAAAGACCGTGCAATCGGTTTTCTTGTCGGGCAAATTATGAAACAAACAAAAGGGCAAGCAAACCCACCATTGCTTAATAAAATTCTTCTTGAAGAAATTGCAAAAAGATAAATATAGTTTTAGCGGAAGAAAAGGATGGTCTGTCATAGGCTATTCTTTTTTTTGAGTCGTTTTAAAAAAGAGTAGTGGGTAAGTTTACAATCCGCGTAGAGCATAGCTTGTAGTAAGCTAATCAAAGAACACATGTCTACTACTTCATGTAAGCTGAGCACACAATGGTAAACCTTAAATTTTAGATATGCTTTCTAAGTAGGAACCCAGTTTGGAGTCGAGTCGTCATTAAAGCTATGCAATTCATTATATATAGACGTTTGTTCATCTAAACCTTGAAGACTTTGCTACATAACAGTAAACTGTTAGTAAAGACAAGTTAGTCTTAATGAGATGTGTTGTTAGTTTAACTGAGGTTAAGTAAACCTCCTGTTCGAAAATAGGAGATAGACTTAATAGCAAAGTAGGAAAAGGGAGACGTGATGGTATGATGACAGAGCAGCAGTATTTCGAGACGGGTATTACTTTGGAGAGCTATATGGCTCAAATGGAGTCCAACCAGCAAAAGTCTTACAGCATCTACGAAAAATTTGCCCTTCCAGAAGATCCAGAATTTATGACTTTACTTAAAACTAAAAAGCCGCATATCTTAGCAATCACTGAAGATTGGTGTGGAGATGCCATGATGAACAATGCGATTTTGCGAAAAATTACGGATGCAGCTCACTTAGAAGTTCATTGCGTATACCGTGATGAAAATTTGGAGTTGATGGATCAATACTTAACAGATGGTGGGCGATCAATTCCTAAATACATTTTTCTTTCTGAAGAGGGAGTCGTTTTAGGCAGCTGGGGCCCTAGAGCATTTAAGGTACAAGAGTTTGTTGATGAAAAAAAATCAGTGCTTCCTGAAAAAGATGATTCGCACTATGAGCATCATTTGAAAACCGTAATCGGTGAAATTTCAGATGGCTTTGTCTATAATGATGAATTTTGGGGAATTGTCTATATGGATTTGCGCAAGGCTTTGAAAGAGGCGTTAAAATAAAAGTATAATCAGTAATTGATTTTGTATAATTTAGTTTAACCTATTTTTTGTTCGTCTTTATAGAAAGTCCGGAAAGGCTGAATCTCATGAAACGTGCACGTATTATTTATAACCCTACTTCCGGTCGCGAATTGTTTCGCAAACATTTACCGGAAGTTTTAGAAAGAATGGAAAAAGCAGGCTATGAGACATCTTGCCATGCAACTACATGTGAAGGTGATGCCATTCAAGCCGCAAGAACAGCTGTAGAACGTGATTTTGATTTGGTTATTGCTGTTGGTGGCGATGGCACATTAAATGAAGTTGTTTCAGGAATTGCCAAGTTTCAAAAGCGTCCGAAAGTTGGACTTATTCCCATGGGAACCACGAATGATTTTGCTCGAGCTGTTCAAATTCCACGCGATGTTACGAAAGCTGTAGACATTATTCTTAAAGGAGAATCGATTCCTGTAGATATTGGTTTGATGAATGATGATCGTTATTTTATCAATATTGCAGGTGGAGGTAGGCTTACAGAACTGACTTATGAAGTTCCGAGCAAATTGAAAACAGTTCTTGGGCAAATGGCTTATTATCTAAAAGGCATTGAAATGTTGCCATCGATTCGATCTTCGCGTGTCCGGATTGAATACGATGGTCACGTTTTTGATGACAGCGCAATGATGTTTCTAATCGGTTTGACCAACTCTGTTGGTGGATTTGAAAAATTAGCACCAGATGCTAGTATTAATGACGGGAAATTTACGTTACTGATTTTAAAAGAGCTTAATATGGCGGAGTTTATTCGCGTAGCTTCTTTAGCTTTACGCGGAGACCATTTATCAGATCCACACGTGATTTATGCAAAAGCAAGTAAAATTAAAGTCACAACAGAAGAGCGTGTGTTACTGAATTTAGATGGTGAATATGGGGGCTTATTGCCAGCTACTTTTGAAAACTTAGCACGTCATATTGAAATATTTGTGCCAATTGATGTATTGTATGAACAAGATCACAAATAAAAAGCTGGAACAACAGAAGAAATTCTGTTGTTCCAGCTTTTTATTATCCTGCTATTTGCTTAAAGCAACTCAATTGCTTTATCTTGTTCTGCAGCAAGTTCAGGTAAGTGTTTGATAGGTTCCCATCGAAACAACAACGTCATACCATTGTCGCGGCCGTGACTTTTGATGGTATGTTCAAACTGTTCAATGGACTCACCGGTATACTCAAATTGAAAAATATTGCGTTCATATGCTTTGTTCTTGTTTTCAGGGTAGTATGTGTACTTATGAATTTTTCCAACAAATTCAAGAACTTCACGTGGTATTCCAGTTTCTTCTTTAACTTCTCTGTACAAGGCATCAATTAACAATTCGCCGTCTTCGATCGTACCTCCAGGCACTTGTAGACCAGCTTCAGGCTCTCCTTGATACTCAAATACGAGCAATTCCCGATTTTCGTCATTGCCTCTAGTGATATATGCAAACACTTTCCGTTTTGTTCTCATGGTGTCTCACCCTTTTTATGTTAGTCTTTATAGAATACTAGAAATTGAGAGAAATTTCAATTTTTTTAGCTCTTTTTTTGTCACATCTTATTCAAAGATGGCTTTAAAAGCAAGGCGAAATGGGGCTCTTGAGAAGCGGGTTTGTTGTACAATGAGACTAAGAGAACAGTTTGTTTAATGTTTGAAAAAAGGAGACGAGTAGATTGGACTTCCAAGATCCGGCTTTTCTAAGTCGTATTCTCACGCTTATGACTTTATCATTCCACATTCTTTACGCCACAATAGGTGTAGGTGTCCCACTCATGATTATGATCGCTCAGTGGGTAGGTATCAGAAAAAAAGACGAGCATTATATTTTGATGGCTCGCCGTTGGGCAAGAGGATTTGTAATAACCGTAGCAGTAGGTGTAGTAACCGGGACAGCCATTGGTTTACAGTTGTCGTTATTATGGCCTAATTTTATGCAATTAGCAGGAAACGTTATTGCATTGCCATTGTTTATGGAAGTATTTGCTTTTTTCTTTGAAGCAATCTTTTTAGGGATTTATCTCTACACGTGGGATCGTTTTGAAGATCAGCGCAAGCATTTTCTCATACTTATTCCCGTTGCATTAGGCGCAGCTGCTTCATCTGTTTTTATTACCATCGTCAATGCCTTCATGAATCAACCGCAAGGCTTTGAAATATTGAATGGTGAAATGGTCAACGTCAGTCCGTTGTTAGCCATGTTTAGTCCAGCAGTACCCACAAAAGTAGCGCATGTTATGGCCACCGCATTTATGACTAGTGCATTTGTGTTGGCTTCTATTGCAGCACTCCGCATACTTCGTGGCTCTACTCATATTTACCATAAAAAAGCGCTGTTTTTGACTATGAAATTAGGATTGGTTTTTGCTATTGCCACTGCTTTAATCGGTGACTTTTCCGGTAAATACTTAGCAGAGTATCAGCCTGAAAAACTAGCGGCTGCAGAATGGCATTTTGAAACAGAAGAAAATGCAGGTCTGATCTTGTTCGGCGTATTGGATGGAGAAGAAGCAAAATACGCTATTAAGATTCCGTATGCGCTGAGTATCTTAGCGCACAGCAATCCGTTTACGGAAGTGATTGGACTTAACGAATTTCCAGAAGACGAAATTCCACCGCTATGGATTCATTATCTTTTTGATACGATGGTGATGATCGGTATGTGGCTAGCATTTTTCTCTTTTGTTTATGTTGTGGCAACGTGGCGCAATTGGAAGTTTATTCGCACAAAATGGTTCCAATGGTTAATAGTAGCCGGTGGACCTTTGGCGTTAGTCGCTATTGAAGCAGGATGGTGGTTTACAGAAGTAGGACGTCAGCCTTGGGTTCTTAGAGGGTACATGAAAATTGATGAAGCCGCGACTACGAGTGGTCATGTTGATTTAATGATTATTTTGTTTGCAGGCTTGTATATTATTCTAGGAATTGGTACGGCAGTTGTTTTAACTAGAATGTACAAACGCAATCCCGTTGAAAAAGAATTAGCAGAACGGGAAACTGGCAAAGGCGGTGAAAAGGAATGACTTTAGAAATTATTGGGATTTCTGTTTTATGGTTGTTTCTGTTTCTGTATGTTATTGTGGCATCGATTGATTTCGGTGCAGGTTTCTTCAATGCTTATAGTTCTTTTGTCGGTAAGCAACACATCTTAACAGGTATTATCCAACGTTACTTATCTCCCGTTTGGGAAGTAACGAACGTATTTTTTGTATTCTTCTTTGTCGGGATTATTGGGTTTTTCCCGCAAACTGCTTTTTATTACGGCACAACTTTATTAGTACCAGCGAGCATCGCCTTGATTTTGTTAGCGATTCGCGGTTCTTATTATGCATTTGCAACGTACGGAGCTAAAATCAATCACCGAGGTTATATATATATGTATGGCTTGTCGGGGTTGTTATTACCAGCTGCATTGTCGCCAGTATTAGCAATGTCTGAAGGTGGTTTTATCCAACTGGACAACGGGCAACCTTACCTTGATTACTGGGCATTATTTACGAGTCCGTTAATGTGGAGTATTGTCGTTTTGAGTTTGACAGCTGTGCTTTATATTTCAGCTGTATTCTTGACTTGGTATTCTTCAAAAGCTGGTGATGCTAAGGCTACTGATTTGATGCGCAAATACGCACTCATCTGGGCAGCCCCTGCTATGATTACAGCAACAGGTATTATTTACGAACTTCGCAGTCACAATCCTGAGCATTATGCTCGTATTCTTGACTTGTGGTGGGTATTTGCTGTTTCGTTCTTATTGTTTGCTGGAACCGTTTACCTTATCTATAAAAAGCGTCATTACGGATGGGCTTTTATTTTGTTGATCGGTCAGTTTTTCACAGCGTTTTTCGCGTACGGGGCTTCTCATTATCCATATTTACTGTATCCGTATTTGACGATTTACGATAGTTTTACCAATGAAGCTATGGCGATTGCATTAATTATTGCCTTTATCGCAGGTCTTTTCTTGCTATTGCCATCGCTTTACTTATTGTTCCGTTTGTTCTTATTTGATAAAGATTATGTCGAAGGTAAATCGGATTACCACGCATAAAGGAGGCACTAATCATGCAGGATTTCATGATATTTTATGCACCTTTTCTGGTGTTGATTGGATCTATTGTTTTCGGTTTCTGGTTTTCATTGAAAGATGGTCCGGTTACAAAAGATCGAGATTAATGCGCGCGCAGGCTTTTGCCTGCCGCGTTTTTTTGTTGTATGATAGGTAAATGTGAAATGGAGTGAGCGTTTTGAAACCAGTAAATAAAAATGATCAAATTACGGTTTATGTAGAAGATTTAACGCACGACGGAGCAGGCGTAGCAAAAGTAGATGGCTACCCGTTATTTGTGCCAGGTGCGTTGCCTGGAGAAGATGTCGTGATTCACGTAGTAAAAACCTTGAAGTCGTATGGCTTTGCAAAGCTTATTGAAATAAAGCAAGCTTCACCTTTTCGCGTTACAGCTCCGTGTCCCGTGTTTGATACATGTGGAGGTTGCCAGATTCAGCATCTATCTTACGAAGGACAACTGACCTTTAAACAAAAACTGGTGCGCGATGCAATTACACGTATTGGTAAATTGCCAGATGTGCCGGTACACCCTGTTAAAGGTATGAAAGATCCATGGGGTTACCGCAATAAATCCCAAATTCCTTTTGGTACACAAAACGGCAAAGTAGTTGCTGGGTTTTATCAACCGCGGTCGCACGATATTGCGGATACGGATACATGTTTAATTCAAACGCCAGAAGCAGATGCTATTATGGTCGCATTAAAAAAGAATTTGATAGAATTGGGCATTGAACCTTATGAAGAAGAAACACATCGTGGCATGCTACGTCACGTAGTTGTTCGAAAAGCTCGAGCTACTGGAGAAATCATGGTCGTTTTGGTTACGAAAAAAAGGAAATTTACTCAAGCCAAACAAGCAAGTGAGTTGATTCAAAAAACGGTGCCAGAAGTCACTTCAATTGTGCAGAACATTAATAGTGAAAAAACCAATGTTATTTTTGGTGAAGAAACCTTGACGCTTTGGGGCAAAGATGTAATAGAAGATCGAATTGGAGATGTTCGTTTTGAAATTTCTGCTCGTTCTTTTTACCAAATCAATCCCGAACAAACAGAGGTGCTTTATGGGCAAGCGCTGGAATATGCACAATTAACAAGAGAAGAAACCGTAATCGATGCTTATTGTGGTATTGGAACGATTTCGTTGTTTCTTGCACAACAAGCCAAATTTGTTATGGGTGTTGAAATTGTGCCACAAGCAATTCAAGATGCTAAACGCAACGCTGAACTAAACAACTTAACAAATACTTTGTTTGAAGCAGGACCTGCCGAACAAGTGATTCCGCGGTGGTATAAAGAAGGAAAGATTGCGGATGTTTTAGTGGTAGACCCTCCGCGTAAAGGCTGCGATGAGCAATTGTTGCACACCATACTAAAGCAACGTCCGACACGCATTGTTTATGTATCGTGCAATCCAGCCACACTTGCGCGTGATTTACGTATATTAGAAGATGGTGGTTACCGCACAAAAGAAGTGCAACCTGTTGATATGTTCCCGCAAACAACACACGTGGAGTGCGTGGCGTGGCTAGAGTTAAAATAGTTTAGTTGCCATAATTTTTAGAGATTTAGTTAAATAAGAAATGTGTTTTATATGCCCTCGACTGAAAGGTTCGGGGGATTTTTTTGTCTCTTTTTCAAAAAAAAAACCTTAAAACGTCTACTAAAAGATTTTTCCATTACCGCTCTTCAAGTCTATTTTGCTCTGAAAACTGCGCAAGTAATGGTGGTGCTTGCCGGGGCTTCAAGTTTTACTAAAGGAAAATTGGATCAGTTGTCGAAGTAACATTATATAGACTGTTATTCGCATAGCAATAGAATGAAAATAATTTCCAAAAGTGTAGAATGATAAGTAATGAAAGGGAGGTGAAGACGATGCATTCCAACAAAATACCAGAAGGAATTTCATTGCCAGCATTGCTGTTGGATCTGCCTGCTTTTGAAGAGAACTGTAGACAAATTGCACGTGATGGGAATGGGAAAAAGATAAGGATAGCGACAAAATCTATTCGTTCTGTAGAGGTTATTAAAAGAATTTTAGCTTCCAACTCTGTGTTCCAAGGGGTCATGTGCTACTGTCCGGAGGAAGCTATTTTTCTTGCGGAAAAAGGATTGGATGATATTTTAATCGCATATCCTTGTTGGGACAAAAAGGCATTAACTACTATTTCTATGCTGAATTCTAAGGGGAAACATATTATTTGCATGGTAGATGCAGCAGAGCATGTTGACCTTCTCCACCATATTGCTGAGGAAACAAAAGGGAAATTCTACCTTTGTATTGATGTTGACATGAGCACAACTTTTTTGAAATTGCATTTTGGTGTAAGAAGATCTCCTCTTAAAGATTCCGCAGCAGTGGTCAAGCTTGCTAGGAAAATTAAGCCATCACAGTACATAGAGCTAATTGGCATAATGGGCTATGAGGCCCAAATAGCAGGAGTTGGAGATAAGGTCCCAGCTCAAAAGATGAAAAACAGAGTCATAGATATTTTGAAAAAGAAATCGATTAAGAAAATAGAAGAGCGACGAAATCAAGTTGTTCATGCACTCCGACAAGAGGGGGTTGCGTTGTCGCTAGTGAATGGAGGGGGTACAGGAAGTCTTCAATCAACGACTAGAGAAGATGCAGTTACAGAGGTTACAGTAGGATCTGGGTTTTATTCACCAAAGCTATTTGATTATTACAAGGGCTTTTTATATAAACCGGCATTATTTTATGCGTTACCTGTTGTTCGAAAGCCTGCTCCTCATATATACACGTGTCTCGGTGGGGGATATGTCTCATCGGGTCCACCGGGAAAGGATAAAATACCGCAGCCAGTGTTTCCAGTAGGTGGGAAGTTGCTTGATTCAGAAGGAGCAGGTGAGGTTCAAACGCCAGTTCATTATGAAAATGAAACATTGGAAATTGGAGACGCCATTATTTTTCGTGCTGCAAAAGCAGCAGAAGTTTGCGAGCGCTTTCAAGAAATTGTCTGTATATCAGACCAGCAAATAGTCGGCCGGTATCAAACATATCGAGGAGAAGGAGTATGTTTTGTATGATGAAGGTGGACAAAGGAAAGACATGGAAAAATTGGGCGCATACAAGTGAAAGTACTCCCGAAAACACATTCTATCCAACCTCAATTGAAGACGTTTGCAAGCTTGTAAAAGAAGCTTCAAAACAACAGAAAAAAATAAAAGTAGTTGGTGCAGGACATTCATTTACAAGCTTAGTCCAGACAAGTGAGTGGCTTGTTTCTCTAGATCAATTCAGCGGAATCGAAACCATCAATGAAGAAGCGTGTTACGCTACTGTGCTTGGCGGGACCCGGTTGTTTCAAATTGGTGAAGCATTAGGTAAGCGTGGGTATGCACAAGAGAATTTAGGGGATGTGAATGTACAAAGCATTGCCGGTGCTATTTCCACAGGTACCCATGGCACCGGGATAGCATTTGGAAACATTTCAACTCAAGTATTAGAAGTTGTTCTTGTAACTGGAACGGGTGAAATCTTAACAATTTCAGAAAATAATAACCCTGCCTATTTTAAGGCATGTCTTGTTTCACTCGGGAGTCTTGGAATTATCGTAAAAGTTACCATAAAAATTATTCCCTCCCCGGTCTATGAATACAAAAGTCAAAAAATCGCATATTCCCAATTATCACAGCAACTCGAACAACTCATAAAGTCAAATCGCCATTTTGAATTTTATTTATTCCCTTACTCAGACGTCGTACAAGTGAAGACTATGAATGCCGTTGAACAAAAAGCACAGAGAATGGAGTTGCATCATTTTAAAAATCTGGTAATGGAAAATTATCTGTTTTTTGTCATCTCAGAAACGTGTAGAATACTTCCAAAGAGTAGTCGTTTTTTTAGCAAAATTTCTGCAAAAGGTGTGAGCACCACGATTAAAAGGGCGAACAGTTATCAATTATTTGCAACACCGAGATTAGTTCGATTTAGAGAGATGGAATACTGCATACCACTAGAAAACTTAAAACCTGCTTTGGAGAAAATACGAGAGTGTATTGTGACGAAAAAACATAAGGTTCATTTTCCTATCGAGTGTAGGACTGTGAAGGCAGATGATATTTGGATTAGCCCTTCCTATCAGAGAGATTCTGCCTATATTGCTTTCCATATGTACAAAGGGATGCCTTATGAGGAATACTTTCATGATATGGAATCAATTATGCAGCAATTTGACGGCAGACCCCATTGGGCGAAAATGCATACTCGAACTACGGAAGATCTGTTAACTCTTTATCCCAAGCTATCGGATTTCCTTGCGGTTAGAGAAGAGCTCGATCCTGAAGGAATCTTTATGAATGATTATTTGAATACATTATTTAATGGGGAAAGAGCTAGTCGCCCGCCACGTTAAGTTGTTAGCACGGGGAGTGTTTGAATCGCTCAAACGATTATGAAGATCATGTTGAAAGAGATGATCTAAACATGTATAACCGCTAGTGTTAAGATGAGTAATTTAGGAAAACGTGGTACTTGAAAATGTTTCAAAGAGAGAATAACAAAATGATTAAGAGAAAAGATGAAATAATTTTGACAGGAGTTCGAGGAAATAACATAACCTGTAACGATCTAGCGATAGGCAAAGAACCAATTTCCATTTTTACAGAGTGTCAGGATCAAGAAAAGCACGGTGGTCTTTGCCACGTTAGCAACAGAAGGTAGAAAACAAACGACGTTAACTATCCTCTTTATATTCGTTACTTAATGCCACGATTAGAGCGAGTGAATGGGTAATTGAAATAGGTACAGCTGGAAGCAAAAAAAATGGATAGAGTGGATAAGCCCCTTTTTAGTTTTAGGTTTTAAAAGAATAGAACCTAGGGTAAAGACAATGGAATACTTCTGAAGGAGCGAACGAAGAACATGGAACAAATACCAGAGTCGAAATTTACAAATAAACGTGAAGGCATCATTCAAGGTTTAGTGGAAAAAAATATTTTTAAGATTAATGGTAGACAATTATATGAAACTTCCCTTTATGAATTGATGAAAACGTATACCGAAACAAATCAAGTCGGATGATTCCGGCTTTTTTTATGAATAATTTTAAATATAGGAGAACAGGCATGTATGACGAAAAACCGATCACTCGGAATAGACTTCAGCCATTTCTCATAAATGCAAAAAAGGACAGCCCCTAAAGTCATGAAAAATGACTTTTAGGGCTGCCCTTTTTTATTTCATAATAGCTACATGCTTCCATAATTGTTCAACTAGTACGGATAATTCAGATTCAATAATTTTATCATTTGCTAACGTAGTCAGGACACTTTCAATCAATGGTTTTCTTGGACGATCTGCGACGATTTCTGTTGATAAAAAATAAACCAGTTGCTGTGTGCTTGGATAACGCTTTAGCTTTTCGGTATAAGCTTCAAACAAAGAAGAGAGCTTTTCGATACTGACAGCTTCAGCTGATGTTGGAGAAGGCAATTTTACATTCTTGAGAAAGCTATCTTTTGATGCGATTTGAAGAGTAACACTTGCTTGTAGACGACGAATGACAAAAGCAGACAGCTTTTCAGCAGGCAATTCTTCTGAAGAAGAAAGACGCCACAAATGAATCAATTGCTGCACATACCCATGAATAAAAGCGGCATTTTCTAACGCGTAAGGTGCAGCTTCTTTGCCGAAAACATCAATAATTCGTGAAGAAATCCATTCCATTTCCAATGTGTATTGTTTAACAGAAAAGGCTTTAAGGTCAGGATCTTGTGAATAAAAAATGCTTTCGTAAAGAGCAAAAAGATTTTTTTCGAGATTGAGTTTAATACGTATATACAATTGTTCAGCCAAAACCTCCGGATCATTCGTCAGCATGCCAAGTGCTGCTGCCAATCGCTGTTGACGAATTTCACTGCCGATCGATTCCATAATGGCCATAAGACACTCTGACTTAGAGCCGAAATAATTGTAAAAAGTTCCTTTTGATACTCCAGCTTCATCGAGTATATCTTGAATAGAAGAAGGGTTATAGCCTTTATTAATAAAAAGCATATAAGCCGCATTTAATATTTGTTGTTTTTTAGGATTCATATACCTCACCTTTATACTGTTAGTCTATTTCTATAATAAGCTTAAAATGCTTACAAATCAATGTTTTGATATTTTTTAAACGTAAGGCTTGAAAAAAGTATACAACCGGTATAGAATAGCTAAATGAAGAAATAGAAAAAGTGTAGCGTATATGGAGGAAACAAGAATATGACAGAACAGAAAAAAACGCCTTATGGCATTATAGCCATTTTATTCACCGGAGCATTCGTAGCCATTTTTAACCAGACCTTATTAAACATTGCATTGCCTGAAATAATGATTGATTTAAATATTGAAGCGTCAACAGCACAATGGCTCGTAACCGGCTATATGTTGATAAATGGAATTTTGATTCCTGCGAGTGCGTATTTTATCCAACGCTATTCCAACCGCTCGATATTTATTGTAGCGATGTCTTTGTTTGCACTCGGAACCCTATTGGCGGCTATAGCGCCGGCATTTAGTGTTTTGTTAATTGGAAGAATGGTTCAAGCTTCTGGTGCAGCTTTGATGATGCCATTATTAATGAACGTCATGCTCGCTGCATTTCCTGTTGAAAAACGAGGATCTGCAATGGGTGTATTTGGTTTAGTAATGGTCGTTGCGCCGGCAATTGGTCCAACACTTTCGGGGTTTATCGTTGAGCATTATTCATGGCGTGTCCTTTTTTGGATCGTGTTACCTGTAGCATTGGTCCCATTATTGCTAGGTATTTTTAAATTGAAAAACTTAACATTCCAAGATCGAAAAATTTCACTTGATAAAGCTTCACTTGCACTTTCAAGTTTAGGGTTCGGAGGAGTGCTATACGGGTTTAGTTCGGCTGGGACATTAGGCTGGAATAGTCTTACAGTGATAGTAACAATCACTGTCGGAATTGTATCATTAATTATTTTTGGTTTGCGTCAATTGAAATTGGATGAACCCCTATTGGAAATTCGGATTTATAAATACCCAATGTTCGCTTTGTCTTCTGCTATTTCAATCGCGTTATCAATGTCTATGTTCTCGGCAATGATTTTAATGCCGATTTACATTCAGACCATTAAAGGGATTTCGCCAATTGATTCGGGATTGCTTATGTTACCAGGAGCTTTAATCATGGGCTTCATGTCGCCTGTGACAGGTCGTTTATTTGATCGATTTGGTGCAAAAGTATTAGCAATACCTGGACTTTCACTTGTTGTTATCACGACTTATATGTTCAGCCAATTAAGCTTGGATTCCAGTTACGTCAACATCATGTTGATTTACACGGTGCGGATGCTCGGAATTTCAATGGTTATGATGCCTGTCATGACAAATGGGTTAAACACTTTGCCTATTAAAGCTTATCCACACGGAACCGCAATCAATAATACGTTGCAACAAGTAGCAGGTGCTGTAGGATCCGCGTTCTTGATAACTATCATGAACACGCGAACTTCTTCTGCTGCAAAAACATTAGCAGCAAACGGAACCACACCAGAAGATATTCAACACTTGGCGATGCTTGACGGCATTAACTTTGCATTTTTCGTTTCTACGTTTATTGCGCTCGTGTCGTTAATTTTGGCGTTCTTTATTAAGAAACCAGTAAGACCGGTGACGGAAGCTGAAAAAGAAATTGTTTATAGACGAACAGAAGTCACCGAATAATAGAATGGCCAGTCTGAATTTCAGGCTGGTTTTTTTATGCGAAAAACGACTCTATTCGGTAGTGTTTTTTTCTGTTTCAAGCCTACGGAATACTGATAAATTTCGAGTTTTAAAAAAGACGGTGAAACCGCAAATATGGTACACTAAAAACATTGAAAAGAAGGTGGAATCGCAAATGACTTTTATAAATGAACTAAGTCCGGTATGGAAAGAAAAATGGGAAAAGGCAGGATTTGAAACGGCTATGCCGATCCAAGATCAAATGATTCCTGAAATGTTGGCAGGTAATGATATCGTTGCCGAATCTCCTACAGGTTCTGGTAAGACTTTGGCATATGTTTTACCGATACTTGAGCGAGTGAACCCAGAAAAACCGGCAATTCAAGCCATGATTGTTGCTCCTTCGCAAGAACTATCGATGCAAATCGTTAATGTTCTGCGTGATTGGACAGAAGGAACAGACGTAACCGTTACACAATTGATTGGTGGAGCAAACATGCAGCGTCAATTAGAAAAGCTTAAGAAAAAACCTACAATCGTAGTAGGTACACCAGGACGCTTAAATGAATTAGTCAAAACGAAAAAGCTGAAAATGCATGAAGTCCGTATATTAGTATTGGATGAAGGAGATCAGCTCATGGCACGTGAGCACCGCAACATTATGAAAGACTTGATTGAAAAAACACAGCATGATCGTCAATTGGTTCTTGTATCCGCAACCATTACAGAAGAAATCGAACTCGTTGCAGAACGTTTAATGCAACATCCGACACGTCTTCAAGTAACTGCAAAAGATTTGCCGATGTTTGGCAAAGTGACGCATTCGTTCATTAAAGTGGATGAGCGCGATAAAACGGAACTTTTGCGTAGCATTTCGCATATTCCAGGCATGAAAGCTTTAGCGTTTGTTAATAACTTAGATCAATTGCTTATGAAAGAAAATAAGTTAAAGTTCCGTGATGCTAAAATTGTGACATTGCACTCTGAAATGAAAAAAGATGAGCGTAAAAAAGCACTTGATGCTTTTCGTAAAGGCGAAGTAGCTGTTTTGATCGCGACAGAAGTGGCAGCACGTGGATTAGACATTGATTTAGTGACGCATGTTGTTCATGTAGATGTTCCGCAAACGATTGAGCAATATTTGCATCGTTCAGGAAGAACAGGAAGAGCTGGAGCAGATGGTGAAGTATTAACCTTACTAGCGTATGCAGACGAACGGCATTACAAAAAATTCACAAAAGAATTGCCTTCTAAGCCTGTTCAAAAAATCGTCCACGGTGGAAAGCTGATTGAAGGATCTAGCAAAACCATTGCGGCAAAGGGGAATAAACGATGAACTTTCAAGAAAAGCTGGAGCAATATGCTGAACTAACGGTTTATGTGGGATTAAATGTTCAAAAAGGACAGGTTGTTGTTATTAATACAACAACCGATACACTAGAATTTACACGACTTGTTGTAAAAAAAGCGTACGAGGCTGGAGCCAAACGTGTTCAAGTTAATTACGAAGATCCGGTACTAACACGGACTCATTTTGAGTTAGCACCAGAAGATGCTTTTGAAGAGTTTCCTGAATGGTCTGTGGTTCAGCGTGATGAAGTGATCAACACAGGCGGGAGTTTCCTTTGGATTGATGCAGAAGATCCAGACTTGTTAACAGGCATTCCAGCAAAGCGGTTAGCTAATTGGCAAAAAACGGCTGGGAAAGCATTAGTGCGTTATCGTCAGGCAGTTGGATCTGATAAAGTAGCTTGGTCGATTGTAGCGATTCCTTCACCAAAGTGGGCACAAAAAGTATTTCCAGATTTACCAGCTGAGCAACAAATGGCATCTTTATGGCAAGCTATTTTCAAAACGGTACGTATTGGTGAAGGAAATGCTGTAGAAGCATGGAACAACCACATTGCGTTATTAGAACGACGTGCGACTCAATTAAACGACAAACGTTATGTGAAATTGCAATACAGCTCACCTGGAACAGAGCTAACGATTGAACTTCCAAACAAGCATATTTGGATGACAGGTGCGTCAAAAACACCTCAAGGCAATGCGTTTATCGCGAACATGCCAACGGAAGAAGTTTATACAGTTCCTTTAAAGCATGGAGTAGATGGCACAGTTCGGAATACTAAGCCTCTAGTTTATCAAGGCAATGTCATTGATGGCTTTACGCTGACTTTTGCAAAAGGCAAAATTGTTGACGCGATAGCGGAAACGGGACAAGAACTTCTTAATGAACTGATTACAGCAGATGAAGGAGCAACTTTTCTAGGTGAAGTGGCATTAGTGCCTCATCACTCTCCGATTTCTGATTCCAATATTTTATTTTACAATACGCTGTTTGACGAAAATGCGTCAAATCATTTAGCTATAGGTGATTCGTATCCAACTTGTTACGAAGGAGCACGCGATTTGGAACACAATCAATTAACGGCGCTTGGCTTGAATACATCTCTAGTTCATGAAGATTTTATGATTGGCAGTGAACACATGGATATTGACGGCATTACAGCTGATGGTTCAAAAGAGCCCATCTTCCGCAAAGGGAATTGGGCATTCTAAGAGGTGATAAAAATGAAGAAGA
Source organism: Planococcus versutus (assembly GCF_001186155.3). NCBI lineage: Bacteria > Bacillati > Bacillota > Bacilli > Caryophanales > Caryophanaceae > Planococcus > Planococcus versutus. The sequence goes on from NZ_CP016540.2 coordinate 920,143, forward strand.
TTTGGATTGCGGCACTGACTGGGTTTTTGCTGTTTAGTGGTTCAATGGCTGCTCAAGCTTCAGTGAGGATTCCGGCAGCTTACGTAGCCATTGGTGATTCACTAGCAGCGGGTCAAACACCTAAACGCCAAATAGATACAGGATATGCTGATTTAATTGCTCAAGAACTGATGCGTAATCAACCTGTTGCGTTTTACTCAAAAAACTTGGCGTTTCCAGGTTTCACTACCGAAGACGTTTTAGAGAGTATTCAAAGTGATGAAGCCAAAGAAGTATTGGCGTCAGCCAATATAATCACTATCTCGGCAGGGGCGAATGACTTACTGCGTCTCGTTCAAAATGATCCGAAACAAGGCTCGCTGACGTTTCAACAACGTCAAGTAGACTTTGCTCTCAATAAAGCACGAGAAAATATGGATTTGATTTTGGCTAAACTTAAAGAAAACTCACCAGATGCTACCGTTTATGTAATCGGTTATTATTTTGCTTATCCACACGTTCGTGATAACCAAAAAACAGGGACTGCTAAACAGTTAGATCTTTTGAATAAAATTCTTAAACAGTCAGCTGAAAAAGTAGGCGCTGTTTTTGTATCGGTAGATCAATCGTTTGGCACGGATGCTGTAGACAAAGTTCCCAATCCAGCAGATGTCCATCCCAACTTAAATGGGTATCAAGCAATGGCAAATGCATTTTTTAGTGAATATCAAGATGCGTGGACGATACAGGATAATGAATTGCCATCGCTAAATCCATTGTCTTTTGAAGAAATTATAGCAGCACAAGATCAAGAAGACCCAAAAAAACCAGAAGATGACAAGAAAGCTGAAGAAACAGCAGCTCGATCTTCTGATCAAAGCTTAAACGGTTATTTAGCATTGAGACAAGCCATCCCTATTAGCTGATGGAAATTTTCACAACAAAGAAACGTTCGAGCATCATTGATGCTCGAACGTTTTTATTTTAGCGCTTTTTTCCACGTGTCGTGGATTGTTGAGAAGGTGTTTGTTGATTCTTATCTTGTTTTCTATTTTTTAATACTTTGCGAATAATTGGGTACGCGATAGGTCCATATTTTATAGCAGATTTTAATATTCTTCCAATTTTCATTCAAATCTCTCCATTCTTATGTTTGTTGCTCTTTAGTTTCCCAAGTATACCAGAATCCAAACTTATTCTGTAGATTGTGCGTGAGCAAGCAAGATGTTTTTGTATGCGTGAACACTTGAAATCAATACATACTCAGCGTTACCATGCCAATCTTCTCCGCTTGGTCCAAATTCGATTGCACCTTCGCCACCTGTTACGGCTGCGTAATAACGTGTATCGGCAGCACCATGTTGGCCAAACAAAATCGCTTTTTCATCAGTTATTGTTAAAATCGCTTTTTGTAAGCTTTGAATATATGGGTTTTCTTTTGTTGTGGTCAGTGCAGGTGTAGATCCTGACGCTTTGTATTCCATATCGATGTCTAAATTTTTCGCTAGATCAACCAGCTGACGAACAATTTCTTCTTTGTCTTGTCCTGGCATAAAACGGATATCATACGACATTTCGCAAATTTCTGGAACGACGTTATAGCGATCTCCTGCTTTAATAATCGGTAAGTTTACAGAAGGTTGGTCGTAGTATTCCGTAGATTCTTTTCGGAAAGGCAAGTTGGTGATTGCTTGATGAAATGTCATCGCAGACTCTATCGCATTGATGCCTTCCCAAGGTCGACTGCCGTGAGCGGGTTGTCCTTTAAATGTCATATCCATTCGTAAAATACCTTTAGATTGCAAGCCAACTTTTAATCCCGTAGGCTCTCCGCAAATAACGAAATCACCGTGGAATCCTTGTTCGACTAGCCATTTTGAAGTGTTGCGTCCACCAATTTCTTCATCCGTTACAATATGTAATTGTACGTTACGAGTTAGTTTAGCACTGTTGAGCTTAACAAATGCTTGCATCATTGCTGCGACGCCTGCTTTCATATCAGCAGATCCTCGACCGTAAAGGCGTCCTTGTTGTTCAAAAGGAACAAACTGCTCTTCATGTCCTGGAACGACATCGACATGACCATTCCAAATAATCGTCTCGGTTCCTTGCCCTTTAACTGCTGTCAGCATTAAATACCCTTTGTTGTCGTGAACAGTGACATTTTCTCCTTTTTCTGTTAACCAATTGGCGCAATAGCGAAGCGCTTTATTGGCTCCTTCTTTTGTGTCACTTTGTATTTTGATTAGTTCTTTTAACAATTCAATCATGTCCGTGGCAAGCCTTGAGTTCTGCTTGCCTTCACCACCTTTCGACTGTCGTAGCTATTCTTTTCTTTACCCTATGAGTGTATCTTAAAACAGTCTTGCAATAAAGAAGAGGCTTGTGTACAATACAAGAGAAAGTCAAATAATTGTATACACCACAAGGGGAGCTTTAGCTGAGAGTGAACATTCGTTCTTACCCTTTGAACCTGTAAGTTAGTACTTGCGCAGGGATGTGGATAGAAACCGGCCCCTACAACGATGCCAGGCTCTGTCCTGATGTCGTTTTTTATATGGTTTTATTCACGGCCCTTCTGGTGATGTGCACTACACATAAGGAGGAAGTCATGAGAAACAAGAAAGTATTACTAATGACAGAAATTGCGATTTTTGCGGCTCTTGGATTTGTTTTGGATTTTATCTCATTCCGCATGCCTCAAGGTGGATCGGTTAGTTTTGTCATGATCCCAATTGTGTTAATTGCTTTTAGAAGAGGAGTTGGAGCAGGAGTTTTGACTGGGTTATTGGTTGGCTTGCTGCAAATTGTCTCTGGCTTTATCTCAGTGACACCTTTATCTTTCGGTTTTGTCATTTTACAGGTGCTCTTAGATTACTTATTGGCATACGGAGTGGTGGGATTAGCTGGTATTATGCGTGCAAAATATATAGAACATGCACAAGCTAAGCATACTGGAAAGATGCTTCTGACGATTGTGGCAGGTGTGCTGATTGCATCTGTCTTGCGCTATTTTGTCCATGTAGTAACGGGGATTTTGTTTTTTGGTATGTTTGCTGATGGAAATGTAGTCATTTATTCAATTATTTACAATGCTACTTACATGATACCGGTATTTCTGCTAGCTGCTTTTGTGTGCTCTGCGCTTTTTGCGGCAGCACCTAAACTAGTAGATGCCAAAGCTTAAAGTTGATGGAAAAACTGTAGACAACTCGAATTGCTCGAGTTTGTCCACAGTTTTTTTAAGTTGGTTAAAGAAACAACTCAGAAGCCTCTAATTTAATTTTATGGTATAATTCTTGAATAGAAAAGCTTGAAAGAAGGGTATTTAATGATAGCAACTACTGAAAAAGAAATTGAAATGTTAAAAAAAGCTGGACAAATGGTAGCTGAAATTCGTGAAGCGATGAAAGCTGCCACAAAAGTTGGCGTGACGACGAAAGAAATCGACGAGTTGGGCGGCAAATTATTTGAAGAGCTTGGTGGCGTTTCTGGACCAAAAGCAGAATATGATTTTCCAGGATATACATGCATCAGCGTTAATGAAGAAGTTGCTCATGGCATTCCAGGGAGTCGCTTAATAAAAGACGGAGATATTGTGAACATCGATGTTTCAGGGTCTTATAAAGGCTATTTTTCTGATACGGGCATTTCGTTTGTAGTAGGAGAAGGTCACACAGAAAAAGAAAAAATTTGTGAAGCTGCCGCTTCTGCATTTGATCGTGCGATGACAAAGGTCAAAGCCGGTGCAAAACTCAATCAAATTGGTAAAGCAGTAGAACGCGAAGCAAAAGAACAAGGGCTGTTTGTTATCAAAAATTTGACGGGGCACGGCATTGGGAAATCGCTTCATGAAGCGCCGCAGCACATCTTAAATTATTACGATGCATGGGAAACAACTATTCTTAAAGAAGGTATGGTGTTAGCCGTAGAACCCTTTATCTCTCAAAAATCTGAACACATTATCGAATCTGGTGATGGCTGGACATTTATCACACCAGATCAATCAGTAGTCGCGCAAATCGAACACACTGTGCTTGTAACAAAAGGAGAACCAATTCTTTTGACAAAACTAAATTAATAACAACTATGATGACGTCATTAAATAGGTTCGGGTAAAATTCTTGAACTTTTATAGTCAAATTTTAAAAAACTGCGAACACACTCGATTTTACGAGAGTGTTCGCAGTTTTTAAATAGCTGTTATTCTTTTTTTAATTAATAATATCCCCGTCAAGATCACACCACTTAAAAACAAAGAAGCTGTTGTGACTAGCATTTCGCTTGTTCCGTATTTAACAGCAATTCCGATAAATGCCCAAATAAAGACAAATGCAAATGGAATATCCATGTGATGAAACCGAATATGCAAAGCAAGTGCAGTCGCAACAGTCAACATAATTACGGTCCACAACTGATCGCTCAGTCCCCAGCCGCTCCAATTGTGATAGGTTAACACAAATGAAATATTAGCAATTGTCGCTACGCTAATCCATCCCATATTAAGTGAAATGGGTAAGCGTTCGGTAAAGGATCTTTCAGAATTTTGATATTGCAAATAAAGAGCAATCAATGCGGCTAAATAGCCAAGCATCGCGAGTATTGACCATGCAAAAAATTCATAATGCCATAGTAGTAGCCAAGTAATATTAAAAATACTACTTAACACAAAGTACCAAGCAATTTTAAATGAAGGAGTTTGCCCTTTTCTCAAGCGCACCCAAAAAGCAATAATCCAAACAGCCAATGCAAGATAGATGATAGACCAAATTGAAAATGTATAACCGGCTGGTGTAAATAAGACAGATAACCGATTGGACACTTCACCTGTGGTTTGACCATTTATTGGCAAAGTCGTTGCCAAAGTATTTATGACAATCACCGCGATAAAGGCGATTGTCATAAGTAAAATACGAATCATGCGTAATCCCCTCCCTTTCATTAGTATACCTGTACCAGTTTCAATCAACAAATACCGGTTTCTAAATACCACTCAAAAATGTCGATAAGGTGAATTGGTTTAGCATAAAAAGGAATTTTATTTCGAAGTCTGAATAAAAATGATATACTAAAGAAGTGTTTTTAGAAAATTTAGTTTACCAGGAGGAGAAATCATGACAGTTCACTATCCAGAAGTGTGGGACTTAGATTCGCTATTTCCAGGAGGCAGCGACTCTAGGAAATTACGTGTACATATGAATGAGTCTGTAACAAAGCTAGAAACGTTTGAAGAGCATGTCCAAAAATTTGAAGTACCAACTTCAAAAGAAGATGCGTCTAAAGTCTTTGAATTACTTGAAGAAATGAATCACATGATGCGTCACTTGAGTCAGTCGGGTGCATTTATCGGCTGTTTAATGGCACAAAATACACAAGATAAAAAGGCGGGTATTTTGGAAAGTGAAGCGGCTTCGTTATCAGCTCGTTTTCAAAACTCTTTTCAAAAAATCCAACAAGATTTATCAAAGACTGACGATACAGTTTGGGAAGAGCTACTAACCAAAGACCTTTTGCATAAATTCACATTTATTTTAAATGAATGGCGAGAGGAAGCAAAAATGCTGCTTTCTGAAAAAGAGGAAAGTTTGATTACAGCGTTAAGCATTGATGGTTATCATGGCTGGAGTCAACTATACGATATGCTAGTTGGAGAAATTAGCGTGACTGTGACCGTAGAAGGTGAGAAGAAAACTTTATCCGTTGGACAAGCAAACAATTTAAGTTCGCATAAAGATGCTACAGTTCGCAAAGAATCCTATGAGAAGTTAGAAGAGGCTTGGACAGAAAAAGAAGAATTTTTTGCAAAAACCTTGAATTCCATTGGTGGATTCCGTCTGGAAACGTACAAAAAACGTGGGTGGGGAAATCCGCTCCAAGAGCCTTTGCACATAAATCGCATGAAACAAGAAACGCTAGATGCGATGTGGGGAGCTATCAGTAAAAACAAACAACCGTTTGTTGATTATTTAAATCAAAAAGCGCAATTACTTGGCAAAGATGGACTCGATTGGTATGACGTCGATGCACCGGTAACAGAAAGTACGCAACAGTTTACGTATCAAGAAGGAGCCGAATTTATTTTGGAACAATTCGGTAAATTTGGTCCGGAACTAGCGCAATTTTCTAAACATGCATTTGAAAATGGATGGATTGAAGCAGAAGATCGCCCGAACAAAAGACCGGGTGGATTTTGCACAGGGCTGCCATTAAGTGAAGAATCTCGTATTTTCATGACGTATAGCGGATCTATGTCCAATGTTGCGACATTAGCACATGAACTAGGTCATGCCTTTCACTCATACGCCTTGCGTCCAGTCCATTCGTTAAACCGATCATATGCAATGAACGTTGCAGAAACGGCTTCAACATTTGCCGAAATGATTGTTGCAGATGCTGCAGTAAAAAATGCACAGTCTAAAGATGAGAAAATCGCTTTACTAGAAGATAAAGTGCAGCGCAGCGTAGCGTTCTTTATGAATATTCACTCACGTTTTCTTTTTGAAACACGATTTTATGAAGAACGAAAAAACGGTGTTGTTCCGGTAGCAAGATTAAATGAATTGATGGAAGAAGCACAAAATGAAGGATTTGCAGGTGGATTAGCTTCCACGCATCCTCATTTCTGGGCATCTAAGCTTCATTTTTATATTACGTACGTGCCTTTCTATAATTTCCCGTACACATTTGGATACTTATTCTCGTTGAGTGTTTATGCAAAAGCGTTAGAAGAAGGCAGTAGCTTTGAAGAAAAATACATGGCGTTGCTTCGTGATACAGCCATTATGTCTGCAGAAGACTTGGCAATGAAGCATTTGGGTGAAGATATTACACAGCAAGCATTCTGGGAAAAAGGAATTGCCTTGTGTGTCCAAGACGCCGAAGAATTTATATCACTGACATCTGAAGAGGCTTAACATGAATTTGCTTTTTGAAGGACAGACTTGTTACTTACGTAGTTTAGCGATTGAGGATGCAGAAGAAATGGTTCAATTGCTGGTACGAAACCGTGAGTATTGGTCTGTTTATGAACCAACTCATCGAGATAGCTATTTCACAGCAGCCGTTCAGCGAGAGAAAATCCGTGAATCTATTTATCAAGCACGAGAAAATCGAGAGTACAGCGTGGGTATTTTTGAACACGAAACTAATAAGCTAGTTGGCCATATTTCTGTATATGGCATAAAACGAATTCCTTTTTTAAGTGCTTTAATAGGCTATTCGATTGATGAAGCCTATATTGGTAAAGGAATTGCGACCGAAGCCGTGCAGCTGATGACGGTTTGCGTTTTTGAACAGCTCCGACTTCACCGTGTAGAAGCCTATGTGTCTCCTGAGAACGTTGGGTCTATCCGAGTGTTAGAGAAGACAGGATTTCGTCAAGAAGGCTTGCTGAAAGAGTTTCTTTATATTAATGGCGAATGGAAAGATCATTATTATTACGCTATGATTGAAGGAGAGTTTTGAAAAGGTAAGGCCACCTATAAAAAATGGTGGAAAGAGCTGCATCGCTGGTTTGAATCGTGAATAACAGGGAGGATGGTGCATCAAGGATGAATAGAGCTAACTTATTTTCTTATCATAAATGGGCGACATTGGCCTGCTTGGAACACGTCCAAGCCTTGGGAGAGAAATTATACAAGAAAAAAGGAGCCAATTCTTTTGCTTCGATTCAAGAAACGATAGAACATGTCTTAGGCGTGGAAAAACTATGGTTGCTCCGAATGTCTAGCGTGAAAAATCCGACATTTGAACATTTTGACTTGGAAACAACAGAAAAAGCAATAGAAGCTTTTAGGTTGCTGCATGCTGAAATGGAATTGTTTTTTGCTTCGTTATCTAACGTACAGTGGTCAGAAGCACTCAACTATCAAAACATGCGCGGAGATGAATTTTCTACGACAAGAGAAGAAATGTTGTTTACCTTTGTTAATCATGCAAGCTATCATAGAGGGCAAGTGACTTCTTTGCTTCGGCAATTTGGTAAGCAAGGAATTGCACTCGATTATATTTACTTTCAAAAACAAAACCGCTGAGAAGTTCTCAGCGGTTTTCGTTGCCATTAATGACAACGTCTAGTTTACCGGTAGTGGGATCAATCACTAATCCATGAACAGGAACAGAACTGTCGAGCAATGGATGGTGACGAACCATATTGACACTATGCGTAACGCTTTGTCTCACATCATCAAAACCACGAAGCCATCCTTCAAGGTCAACTCCAGAGTACTCCATCATTTCAATTGTCTTCTCATCTATTCCGCGCGCTACCATTTTTTTCAACATGTCACGGGGTTTAATCGCAGACATTCCGCAATCATGGTGTCCGATAATATAGATTTCATCAGCATTTAATTCGTATACAGCGACAATCAAGCTACGCATAATTCCACCAAACGGATGGTTTATAACAGCTCCAGCACTTTTGACAATTTTAACATCACCATTTTTAAAGTTCATTGCTTTTGGCAACATCTCAAAAAGCCGAGTATCCATACATGTTAAAATAACTACTTTCTTATCTGGGAACTTCGTGGTCATGTACTGTTCGTATCGCTTTTCTTTTACAAACTCTTCGTTGTACTCTAAAATTTGATCTATTAAAGCCATTATTGTTTCCTCCTCATCGATTGGTGACTTTTTAAGTTTAATCCAAATATCTGAAAAATACGAACGGATTTTTTCAGATATTAAAAAATTAGTAAAAAAGTCTTCTTTTCTTCTTCACTTTTAACAATAGCATGTTCCTTACAAAAAAAGACGATAACAAAAGGCTGAAAGTAAACCTATAGACGGTCTATCTTCAGCCTTCACTATTAACGTGACATTTTTTCTAGTTGTTTAATCATCGTTAATGATAATCCCGTCCCAATAGCGACAGATTCTAACGGTTGCGGAGCTATATGGATGGGTACGGAAATTTCCTTAGACAGCCATTCTTGCATTCCTTTTAACAACGCGCCGCCTCCTGAAATAACCAAGCCTTGGTCAACCATGTCACCTGACAGTTCAGCTGGACAATTTTCTAAAGTTGCACGAATGCATTCCAAAATAGCATACAGTGATTCTTTTAACGCTTCTTGAACTTCAAGTGAACTCAAATTGATGGTTTTAGGTAGACCCGTCATTATGTCACGACCCCGAATTTCCATATGCTCAGCTTCATGAGGAACTGGTGCATATCCAATTTCCTTTTTGATGTTCTCCGCAGTACGATCGCCAATCAAAACATTATACTGCTTTCTAACAAAGTGAATGATTGCTTCATCCATACGATCTCCTGCCACTTTAACCGTATTTGAGGAAACAACACCACCAAAAGAAATAATACCAACTTCTGTAGTCCCGCCACCAATATCGACAATGACGCTCGCTACGGGTTCACTAATGGGCAAGCCCGCACCGATCGCGGCTGCAACAGTTTCTTCAATCAAATGAACCGTTTTTGCGCCACCATATTTTACGGCATCATGTATTTCACGGCGCTCTACGGCAGTCGCACCAGAAGGAGTACAAACCATGACGCTTGGTTTACGAAAAGCGCTTCCCAGTTCCTTTGCAGCGCGTTCCATAATGAGTTTAAGCAAACTTCTAGTTACATCAAAATCTGCGATAACACCGTCTCGTAAAGGTCGAATAACCAGAATAGAATCTGGCGCTTTACCAAGCATGGCTTTTGCTTCTGTGCCGATAGCTAAAACAGTCCGTGTTTTTGCATCTACAGCAACGACAGAAGGTTCATTTATAATAATCCCTTTTTCTTTTGTATAAACTAGTATATTTGCAGTACCTAAATCAATTCCAATAGCTGTTGCAGAAAACATGCCCAAATTCCTCCTATAAATAAAACAATAATTAGTAGAGATTTTACCATTGTTAAAGAATATGCGAAAGAGTCGAAGGAACTTAATGTAATGAAAAAATAAAGAGCTGATTTTGAAAATAGATAGCCATAAAAAGATAAAAACCGACTCTACTAAAAGAGTCGGTTTTTATCGCTTAGTATTTTTTTTCGGGAATGGGATCTACATGCTCTGCGTCGTGTGAGTCAAGTCCTTTTCCAAGAAAGTGAAGAAGCACGAAGAAAAACAAGAAAATTACGACTACGAAACCAAGAACTACGGTAATGCCATAAACCATAATGATAACTCCTCTCTACCTGTAATTATCAATATTAAGTATACATGATTTGGGAGGAAAAAATAAGTGTCGAATTATCGAGACTTAAAATGCCCAGTTGCCACCACGGAAAATGGGTTCACGAGTGCCATCTGCTAATATGCCATCAATATCCATTTCAGGTGAGCCTACCATAAAGTCCACGTGTGTAATACTTTGATTTAAGCCATGATCAAGTAAATCTTCCGAAGACATTGATTTTCCGCCTTCGATACAAAACGCGTAAGCACTTCCAATAGCAAAATGGTTTGACGCATTTTCATCAAACAATGTATTGTAAAATAAAATATTTGAATCAGAAATTGGTGATTGATGAGGGACCAATGCAACTTCGCCTAAGAAATGTGAGCCTTCATCTGTTGCAACAAGCTGTTTTAAAACATCTTCACCTTGAGCAGCTGTTACGTCAACAATTTTTCCATTCTCAAATGTTACTTTGAAATCATCGATAATATTTCCACCATAGCTTAACGGTTTAGTACTTGATACATAACCGTTTACACCTGTTTTATGTGGCACAGTAAAAACTTCTTCTGTTGGCATGTTCGCCATAAAAGCATCGCCTTTTTCGTTAAGTGATCCGGCTCCACACCAAAGATGACCTTTTGGTAGTGCTACTTCTAAGTCTGTTTTAGGCGATGTATAGTGAAGTTTTGCGTATTTTTTGTCATTCAAGTAATCTACTTTCGTATGAAGCAAACGATCATGCTCTGCCCATGCTTGAATCGGCTGATCTAAATCTGCGCGAACCGCTTTGAAAATCGCATCCCAAAGTGTATCGACTTGTTGTTCTTTTGCTACGTCTGGAAAGACTTTAGCAGCCCACTTTTCAGAAGGTGCTGCGACAACAGTCCAACTGATTTTATCAGATTGAACATATTGACGGTATTTACTTAACGCTTGCCCTGTTGCTTTTTGTGAAGCAGCAATGCGTTTCGAATCAATTCCTGCGAGTAAATCAGGACTTTGTGACACGACACTAATAAATGCAGCACCTTGCTCTGCAAGTTGTTCACGTTCTTGAACTTTCCACGCGGGATACTGCGAGAACGAATCTTCAGGAGCAAGTTCAAAACGTAGACGTGAAATCGTGTCATCTGCCCAATCTACATGGACTTGTTGAGCCCCTGTTTCGTAAGCTTTTTTTGTAAGTAAACGAACAAAAGGTGCAGAATCAATAGCAGCAGCAATATAAAGTTGCTGACCTGGTTGAATATTTACGCCCACTCTTATAGTCAGTTCAGCATAGCGAGCTAATTTTTCGTCAAAAGATGTCAAATAAATCTCTCCTCTCATCTTATTCTATAGTAGCAATTTTCATTCACTACCTGCAATCATTTATATCGAAATACGAAATAATCTTTTTCTTGCATTTTTCATTATAAAAGTTTATAATTTAAACAAGTGTTTGAAATGGAGGTGTTACGATGAATCCGAAAGAAGTCGAAGTGCTGGAACTGATTCGCCAGAATCCTTATTTGTCTCAGCAGGAAATGGCTGAACGCTTAGACATGTCCAGACCTTCGCTTGCAAACTTTATCTCTAATTTAATGAAGCAAGGAAAAATTTTAGGTCGTGCTTATGTATTGCCAGAAGAAAAAACAATTATATGTATCGGTGGAGCAAACGTTGACCGAAAGTTTCTTATGGAGCATACAGCACAAATGGGGACTTCGAATCCTGCCTCAGTTTCAGGGAGTGTAGGTGGAGTAGCTAGAAATGTTGCGGAGAACTTAGGTCGGTTAGGTCATTCAGTCAAACTGTTATCCATTGTTGGAAATGATTCTGAATGGGGATTGATTAAATCAGCTTCTAGCTCATATATGTCTACTGAACTGACAAAAGTAGTTGAAGGTAGTTCAACAGGAACATATACAGCGATTCTAGAGCCAAATGGTGAAATGCTATTAGCGATGGCTGATATGAAAATCTACGATGCGTTGACAGCGACGTATGTTGCTAAAAACGATAGTGCCTTGTTGTCTGCAGCTTTTCTTGTCATCGATTTAAATTGTCCAGCTGAAACGGTAGAATATGTGCGACAGTTGGCGCTTGCTAATGAAATTCCATTAGCGGTTATCCCTGTTTCTGCTCCAAAAATGAATCGTTTGAGAGAAGACTTAACAGGGATTAGTTGGCTAATTTTAAATCAAGATGAAGCAAGCAAGTACTTGCAGCTGGATATTGCATCAACTGAAGATTGCTATCAGGCAGTTGAACAGTTCTTGAATCGTGGAGCACGAACAGTAGTTATAACAGGTGGAAAAACTGGTGCTGTGGCTGGGGATTCTACTGGAATTTATCATTATAAATCGATTCAAGTTGACCATGTGATAGATGTCACAGGAGCAGGAGATGCTTTTTCCAGTGCAATTGTTCATAGTGTATTGGACAATCGAGAGCTCAAAGCCACTATTCGATCAGGGATGGTCAATGCCGCAAAAACTTTAGAAAGCAATTTGACCGTTCGTCATGAACTGACAGCGGTACAACTACAAAAAGAACTGGAGGAATTACAATGAACGCAATGATTTCTTATTCAACTGAAGTACAACAAGCAATAGAGGGCAAAAAACCCATCGTCGCACTTGAGTCTACAATCATCTCACACGGAATGCCTTATCCGCAGAACGTAGAAACAGCGCGTATTGTCGAACAAATTATTCGCGATAACGGTGCGGTTCCTGCAACAATCGCCATTATGGACGGCAAAATAAAAATTGGTTTGTCTGAAGAAGAACTGGAGTTACTCGGAAACACACCAGGTGTTTCTAAAGTATCTAGAAGAGATATTGGCCAAGTGATTGCAACGAAAAAAATTGGAGCAACTACTGTAGCGGCAACAATGATTTGTGCTGAACTTGCAGGTATTCGTGTTTTCGCTACTGGTGGAATTGGCGGAGTGCATAGAGGTGCAGAAACAACTATGGATATTTCAGCAGACTTAGAAGAACTATCAAATACAGGAGTTGCAGTCGTGTGTGCCGGTGCGAAATCGATTTTGGATATTGGATTAACATTGGAGTATCTTGAGACAAAAGGTGTGCCGGTTATTGGATATCAAACAGATGTAATGCCAGCATTTTATACACGTTCAAGTAGCTTCGATTTAACTTTCCGCACAGATAGTGCAGAAGAATTAGCTAAAGTTCTTAAAGCAAAATGGGATTTAGGCATTGATGGCGGAGCAGTGATTGCTAACCCAATTCCTGCACAACACGCCTTAGAAGAATCGTTCATCAATGACATTATTGCTCAAGCGATGACTGAAGCAAAAGAAAATAACATTTCAGGTAAAGAAGTAACACCTTTTCTTTTAGGAAAAGTAAAAGAATTGACTAAAGGATCGAGTTTAGTTGCTAACATCGAGTTAGTTAAACACAACGCAAAAGTCGGAGCAGAACTTGCTGTTGCATACAACAAGCTTTAAGCATTACCTTTTGAAAAGAAGTCCGTTTGTGGGCTTCTTTTTTTGTTGAAAAAAATTAAGAGTTTTCAGTTGCTTTCATTTTGGGTAAAGAGAAAAGAGGGGATGAGATATATGAAGGCTGATGTATTTATTGGTGGCGGCGGAATTGGCGGATTGACGCTTGCCTTAAAATTGGTACGGCGCGGAATCGTCGTTGTTCTCGCCGAACGAATGGCTATGAAAGCTCCTACATATAAAGGAGAGCTCTTACAACCAAAAAGTATGCAAATTTTTGATAAACTTGGACTATATGAAAAAATACGTAGTCATTCAAATGAAATTAACGTATTAGACATGCTTGAGCTTTCAAGTTCCCTTCAAGTAAAAGACCGGGCGTTCATGGATTATAGCGTACTGCCAGGAAAGTACAACGCTGCTTATATGATGCATCATGAAGAGTTAAAGTCAGTTATTTTAAATACAGCATGCGAGTTTGAGAATTTTCATTACTTGATAGGTACCGTTTGTAAAGGATATGGAGAAAATACAGCATTACTTCAAAAAGGCACAGAGAAATTTGAAGTAGAAGCTAAGTTTTTCTTTGGAGCGGAAGGTCGTTCTTCTGTAACGCGTAAAGCAATAGAAATTGAAGTAAAACAAACTACGTATAATCACCACTTTTTAACGGTTACTTTTCCACGAGCTGAAGATTTTACAGATGGCAAAATTATTTCTACATATAACCGCTTTCTAGGACTTTTCCCATTACCAGATAACCAAGTCCGTAGTGTATATTTAATACCACCAGGAGATTACAAGCAATTAAAAGAAAAGCCAATTAGTCACTTTCACAAACTTTATACAGATTTGGCTCCTGCTGTAGATGGATACGTTCAGCAACTTACGGATTGGAAAAAAATTCAACTGATGATTCCAGTTATGTATCACGCAAATTCATACGTTAAAAGCAATAAAGCAATCATCGGTGACGCCTGCCACGCAGTTCACCCCATGGCAGGAGAAGGCATGAACATGGCTATTCAAGATGCAGATATTTTGGGGGAATTGACAGCGGATATGTTTGAGCAAGACAAAAAGGATTCCACTAATTTAACTTGGTATGAGCGTGTTCGTTACAAACGAGCAGACCATGTCATACAGTTGAGTCACCTAGCAGCTTTAGCCTATTCGTTTCCATTTAAACCGGTGAGCTATTTACGTCAACGAACATTCGATCGCTTGGAAGAAGATCGCATTCTTCATTTTAAACAAATGTTGAATGTTTCAGGACTAGGCATGTGGAAAGAAAATGTGCACGATCGATTTATTCAAGGCGGGATTATGCCAGTACGTATGAAGGATTTAACAAAAGACACAAAAAAATTAAAGTATTATACATCGGATGAAGATTATCCATGGAAAACGGAGGGACTCAAATGATAGATGTGATGAAGATGTTTAAAGCAAGAATGTACATGAAACGAAACGAGCCTTTTTTATATAGCTGGCACGCATATGTCGGATATGAATTAGACTTGTTTAAAGCTTTCGATCGGCCGATGACAAAATTTGACGTGTCAGACGCATTGCAACTTGATGAAGATCTTTTAAAACAGTGGGTAAGCATTGGTGTGTCGATTGGTCATTTGAAAGAAATGGGAAGAGAGCGTTACAAAACATGGAATGCCTGGAAGTTACCAAAACCAAAAGGCAACAATTCCTCAGGTGTGTTACTGAAAGAAATGATGGAGTTGCATATTCCGACACTTTTAAGCTATCCAGACATGATGCGCAATCAAGAACGTCTTCATTACGATGAAGAAAAACATGCACCGACAGTAGCAGAAACAAGTCGTTTGTTAGAAGTATTAGCCTTGCCTAAAATAACTAGACGTCTAAAAGAAACCCACGCGAATACGGTAGTGGATATTGGTTGCGGTGAAGGTGGATATATTAAGAAACTAGCAGAACGTTTTCCAAATACACATTTCACTGGGATTGAAATTAGTCCTTCTGTAACAAAAATCGCAAAAGTCTTAACAAAAGACAATAAAAACATTTTAATTGAAAATGCAGATCTTTGGCAGTACAAACCTGATGAGCCACTAGACATGGTCATGATGAACAACGTCATTCACTACATCGACCTTGAAAAACGCCAAGAGCTTTTTAATGAATTGGCTAGCTGGATTAAAGAAGAAGGAATGATGTCCATCATTACACCGATAGCAGGAGATAGTGACAGTCCGCCTTTCGCAAATGTCTTTAATAGCTTCTTCTCGTCATTCGATAACTTATACCGATTACCTGAACGTGAAGAATTAGCCAAGTGGGGAGAACAAGCAGGACTCGAATTGCTTAATATCCAAACTGTCATAAAAGAAGGCGGCTGGTACGTCGTGCATTATAAAAAGAAAAGCTGAGGAAGCCGTTAAGGTTCGACAGGCATAAGTCAGACTGGCGAAGCGGTATGTTTTCAGCCGCACAGCCGGGATGACTTATGATCCGAGAACCTGGCTTCTAAAGCTAGACAAAGAAAAGCTGAGGAAGCCGTTAAGGTTCGACAGGCATAAGACAGACTGGCGAAGCGGTATGTTTTCAGCCGCACAGCCGGGATGACTTATGATCCGAGAACCTGGCTTCTAAAGCTAGACAAAGAAAAGCTGAGGAAGCCGTTAAGGTTCGACAGGCATAAGATAGACTGGCGAAGCGGTATGTTTTCAGCCGCACAGCCGGGATGACTTATGATCCGAGAACCTGGCTTCTAAAGCTAGACAAAGAAAAGCGGAAGAAGCCGTTAAGGTTCGACAGGCATAAGACAGACTGGCGAAGCGGTATGTTTTCAGCCGCACAGCCGGGATGACTTATGATCCGAGAACCTGGCTTCTGAAGCTAGACAAAGAAAAGCTGAGGAAGCCGTTAAGGTTCGACAGGCATCAAGTAAATAACACCAAAAACCCCCTGAAGAGATAATCTTCAGGGGTTTTTGGTGTTATTTACGTAGCGAACCAAGTTCAGTTGCAATAGCCTGCATTTCACTTGTACTAAATTTGTCGCGAGTTGCAACCACTTCGTACAGTTCATGCAAATCCTCATATTGAGAAGCATTAAAGTGTTCAGCTTTCATCGCATCCACATTGACCATGCGCAATTTTGCTTTTATTTCTTCAATCATAAAGCTAACATTTTCTGGAGATGGTATTGATAAGTCCATGATAAGTTCCTACCTTTCAAGTGAATATGCTTTATCATTTCACTATTCAAATGCAATGTCAATTGCCAGAGCGTTCTGCGTCTTTTTCTTCTTTGATTTTGGCAATAATGCGCTTGGTCTCGAACACTATGACACCCGATAAACCAAGAAGACCGATTAAGTTCGGGAACGCCATTAAACCATTCATCACATCTGAGAATGTCCACACTACATCAAGAGAAACCGTTGCCCCAACAAAGACCATTGCAACAAAAGCAATGCGGTACACAACTAACAATGCTGGGTTTTTGAATAAATACTGGAAACATTTTTCGCCGTAATAAGACCAGCCGATAATGGTAGAAGAAGCAAAGAAAATCAAGCCGACAGCGACAATTATTGGGCCTGCGCCACCTAAAAATTGTTCAAATGCAGCAGTTGTTAAGGCAGCTCCTTCAAGAGACTTGTCTGTGTAGAGACCGGACATAACAATCGTCACACCTGTAATCGAACAAATAATAATGGTGTCGAATAGTACTTGTGTCATAGAAACCAAAGCTTGACGTCCAGGTAAATCGGTAATTGCTGCAGCAGCTGCAATGGGAGCCGATCCAAGTCCCGCTTCGTTAGAAAAGACGCCTCGCGCGACACCGTATCGAATAGCAGCACCAATAGCACCGCCGACAGCTGCTTCACCTGTAAACGCAGCACTAAAGATTGTGCCAAACGCCGCTGGGATCAATTCCATATTGAGAATCATAATAATAATGCCTGCAATGATATAGAATAATGCCATGAATGGAACAAAGAATGAAGTAACGCGGCCAATGCTCTTGATTCCACCGAGCAACACAAGCGCAGTGAAAATGGTTAAAATGATTCCAGTAATCCAAGTGGGTACACTAAATGTATCGCGAACAACAGAAGCGACTGAATTTGATTGCGTCCCGTTTCCGATACCAAAAGCTGCTACCGCACCAAAGACAGCAAATAATACAGCTAACCATTTTTGTTTTAACCCGTGTTCCAAGTAATACATTGGTCCGCCAGCCATTTGACCTCTAGCGTCAACGACACGGTATTTAACTGCTAGAATAGCTTCACCGTATTTCGTAGCCATACCGAAAAATGCTGAAAACCACATCCAAAAGACAGCCCCTGGACCGCCGAGTATGACCGCTGTTGCAACACCAACTATGTTACCGGTACCCACTGTTGCAGCCATTGCAGTAGAAAGTGCTTGGAAATGACTGATATCACCTTGAGATGTTGTGTCTTTGTTTTTAGTGAAAACTAACTTTAGGGCGTAAGGCAATAACCGAACTTGAAGAACACCGATACGAACTGTTAAGAAAATCCCTGTACCTACTAATAAAATTAATAAAGGCGGTCCCCATATGTAATCGCTTATCGTTCCTAATAATTTTTCAAACTGTGCCATCAGTTTTCCCCCTTTTTATTATTTTTCTGATAAATCTCTTACAAACATAATATTCCGAAATTTCTATCGGATAGTCAAGTTATTTTTTAAAAATAAATTTTGTATAAGAGTTTAGATTGTTGGGAATTAGGGAAAATTCCTAATAGATATGAAAACTACATGATATTCTTAGGAGGAATTCAGGATGAGTCAAAACAAATTAATGACAGGTTTATTAGTAGGAGCAGCAGTGGGGATTGTTATCTCACTACTCGATAGCAATACTAGAAATGACGTTATTCAAAAATCGAAAAAAGCAACTAGTAGTGCAAAATACTATGCTTCAAATAGAGATGAATTAATGAATGCTTTCCAGCAACAGACGGAAAGAGCGCAAAACCTCTATTCACGTATTTCTGAAGATGCATCTTATGTCGGTAGCAAAGTAAACGAACTGAAAGAAATGTCTCCACAAGTAAAAGAAATGGCGCTCGAAACAAAAGAAGCGTTTATGGATACAAAAGACGCAGTACTAGAAACTAAAGATGATGTGATCTCAGCTGTTAAAGAAGACAATCCATCTCCAACTTCTTCTTTGACTAACAATGACGATTCTTCGTCAAGTTCATCTGATAAATCAGCAGCTTCAAAAAGCACTAACGGGACGGGCAGACAGTCTGACACGAATTCAAATTCTGGGAACCGGTTATAAGCCGATTACTCCTATTAAACCTTCAGGTCAGCATACAGATCAAGTTCGCGTTCACTCAGTCACTTTTGACGTGACCACATCTAAAGGTTTTCTAAAAGAATTGTTACAGCGTATTAAAGACGTCGACGTGCCAGGACTTGGAGCACAGTTGGCGTTTTTTTTCCTCTTATCAATTTTTCCGCTGCTAATATTTTTGGTCACGTTGCTTCCATATTTGACTCTATCTCAAGATGAAATTTTTAGTTTTTTAGAAGATGTGGTACCAGATACGGTGTACTCTTTAATTGAAAGTACATTAATAGAAGTATTAACCACTCAAAACACTGGCTTGTTGTCTTTTGGTATTTTAGCAACCATTTGGTCAGCGAGTCTCGGTATGAATGCTTTAATCAAGTCCTTAAATCTTTCGTACAAAGTTATAGAAGATCGTCCAATTCTCTTAGCACGAGGAATGTCTATCGTTATGACTATTTTGCTCATCTTTATTTTAGTTATAGCTTTAGCATTACCGGTTTTTGGTGAGCAAATTGGTCGATTAATTTTCTCGTATTTGGGATTAGAAGAAGGTTTTCTAGCAATTTGGAACTCTATTCGATTTACCATTCCTGTAATTATTATTTTTGTGGCGTGTACCATTATTTATTGGTTAGCTCCAAACGTAAGAATCAATATTTTGAGTGTTTTGGCAGGCTCTGCTTTTGCTGCAACGGGTTGGTTGTTAACTTCTTATCTGTTTTCGATTTACATCAGCAACTTTGGGAATTTTTCAGCCACGTACGGCAGTATCGGAGGAATTATTGTTTTAATGCTATGGTTATATATATCGGCGATGGTATTAGTAATAGGTGGACAAATTAACGCGGTGATGAAAGAACGTCGTCATTTACTTAAAAAAAGAACTGCCTAAATTTCAGGCAGTTCTTTTTTTATAGATTGCGATTAAGCATACGTAACCCATTCAAAATAACTAAAATTGTACTACCTTCGTGACCAATCACACCAAGAGGAAGCGTAATAACTTGAAAAAAGTTCGAAATGATTAAAAGAATGATAATGGTAACGGAAAAGAAAATATTCTGCTTAACGATACGTTGCATTTTACGTGAAAGTCGAATGGCATAGGCAATGCGTGATAAATCGTTTTTCATCAAGATAACATCTGCAGTCTCCAATGCAATATCAGTTCCAGCGCCCATCGCTATTCCGGTTGTTGCTGTTGCTAAAGCAGGTGCGTCATTAATGCCATCACCTGTCATCGCTACGTATTCATACTTTATTAGCAATTTTTTTATTTCTTCTACTTTATCAGCAGGCATGCACTCTGATATATAGTCATCGACTCCAGTTTCTTTAGCAATAACTGCAGCTGTTGTCCGGTTATCACCTGTCAGCATAGTGCAATAAATACCCATTTGTTCCAACTCTTCAATTGTAGATTTTGTGATATCACGAACTGTATCTTTTAATGCCATAGCAGCAAGAATGCCTTTTTGGTCGCGAACAAAAGTTACTGTTTTTCCTTGGTTAGCTAGTTTTTCCAGTAGGCCGTTTTCAAACGCTGCAGCTAATGGTTCATCAACAAATTTTGGCTTTCCGACTAGAAATTCTTCATCTCCTATGATTGCTTTCAAGCCGTTGCCTGGAATATCTTCAATCAATAGGTTTGGCAATGGAACAATTCCTTGAGCGATAACAAAATCACTAATCGCTTTTGCTAAAGGATGATTAGACTGGGATTCAATCCCTGCAATTAACGCCATTGCAAGTTGAGGATCGGCTCCTTTACGGATGACGAAATCGGTAACTTCGGGCTGACCGCGAGTTAATGTCCCTGTTTTATCAAAAGCAATGGCACGGACCATACTTAAATTTTCCAAGTGCATTCCGCCTTTAAATATGATGCCGGTTTTTGCGCCGTTAGAAATGGCGGCAAGCGTGGCTGGCATAATAGAAGCAACAAGTGCACAAGGAGAAGCCACTACCAGCAAAACCATAGCGCGATAAAACGTGGTGTTCCAATCCCAACCAAAAACATAATGAGGCAAAAATAACATAAGCGAAAAACCAACAAGGACGATTTTTACATAACGGCCTTCAAATCGTTCGATAAATTGCTGGGAAGGAGATTTTTCACTTTGCGCCGATTGAACCAAGTCAATGATTTTTTGAAACAAAGTTTCAGAACTAGGCTTTGTCATCTCCATTGTGACGGTACCTGACAGATTGACTGTTCCAGCAAACAATTCATCTTCTTCATATTTGGAGATGGGGATAGCTTCACCACTGATGGCTGATTCATCGACAGCGCTTTGTCCATTGTGTAAAACTCCATCTACTGGAATTCGCTCGCCAGGCTTCACTACAATAAAATCACCAATCTCCAAGTCGCCAAGAGGGACACGGATCGTTTGTCCATCTCGAGCTAACCAAGCAGCTTCGGGCTGCATTTCCATTAAAGACGTAATTTCTTTCCGGCTTTTATTCATAGTATATGTTTCTAGCGCGCCGCTTAAAGAAAAGATGAAAATCAGTATGGCACCTTCTGCCCAATAGCCGATGATAGAAGAACCAACTGCTGCTAAAATCATTAAGATTTCAACATTTAGTTGCCTGTCCTCTAAAGTTTTCATTATGCCATATTTGGCTTTGGCATAGCCGCCAATTCCAAAAGCCAGCAAAAAAAAGATTACTGAGTAGATAGCGTAATGCTGTAGGTCCAGTACAAAAGCGATAACAATTAAAAATCCCGAAAATAACGATGCGATCAATTCGATATGTGTTTTAAAAAACAGCATACCTGTCACCTTCTTTCCTTTAATGCATCAATCAATAAAAAATATAAAAGATAGGATATAAAAAAAGATTTGCTTGTTTTGTAGCTTATCATATTAGCTCTAGACAAAAGAGCCGATAAATCTGTATCGAGAGCTAAAAGAAAAATCCGCTACCAAGAGGAAACGGATCAATTGATTATAGTTCTTCAGAAGGGCGAGACTGAAATTGTTTCATTTTATCATCCAAATCATCAACCATCGCAATCAAACGATCAATGTCTTCTAATTCTGTGTTTTCAGGTTCGATCGTATCTAAAACTTCTAAAAACATACTTAGTCGTTGCTTCATGTAAGAAACTTGCTGTTCTTTACTCGTAATGGATTTCCCCACTTGATACACCTCATTTCGTTTGTTAATCGTAACGGAAAAACGAATATTTTTCAATAAAGTATAGGCATAATTAATTATTTTACTCAATTAATTATTTTGAATATTTACTTAATGGTAAATTTGTGCTAAGTTAAAGTTAATCAAAAGAGAGGGGAGGCTGAAAGAAATTAGCGAAACCACATCACAGCAGCAAGATATTCGAAGGAGGCGGTTCGCACATTTCATCGGTACTGTAACCGAGAATGCTATTATGAAAGATAATTTAACTGTCTATAAACCATAAAAGGCTCATCCACGATCTGACATCAGATACGGAATGAGTCTTTTATAATGGTTATCGAATCTCGAAAGTTTCAACAATTTCGATTGAATCTTTAACAGATTGAACCATTGAGCAGTTTTTACGCATTAACTCCATAATACGTGGCATCTTTTCTTCTTTAATCGCACCTGTAATAATAAAATGTAAATGTACTTTTTCAACTCGACCTGCTTCTTCATCGTTGCGTACAACTTCTTTCACTTCGATTTGAATATCTTCAAAAGACATCCTCATCTTATCCAACACTTTCCTCATAACGCCACCACTACAAACAGCTAGTGAAGATATTAATAACTGATAAGGTCTAAAACCATATTCCTCATTACTTGAAATTTGGAGATCCCCAAAAGGTAGATGTCCGGTAAACCCATTTTCACTCATTGAAAAATTCATTGCATAACGCCTCCCTATGATAGAATTGTATCTGAAATCTTATTAAACACAAAAGAACAAGCTTATGAGGAGGCATCATGAAATCATATTTTAAAAGTGCCCGTGGACGTTTCTGGACTTTAGTAGCCATTGTTTCTATTTCGGGTTTTTCACAAGGCATGTTATTGCCGTTGATTGCTGTTATTTTTGAACAAGATGGTGTTTCTTCTGCATTAAACGGATTGAGTGCGACAGGATTGTATGTAGGAACGCTTTTAATCGCGCCTTTTATGGAACCGTATTTGCGGAAATTTGGCTATAAGCCATTAATTTTAATAGGTGGTGGACTAGTAATTTTATCGCTTTTTCTTTTTACATTATGGAAGTCTGTCTTGTTTTGGTTTTTATTGCGTATATTGATAGGGATTGGTGACCAGGCTTTGCATTTTTCAACTCAAACTTGGATTACTAGTACATCGCCGCAACATCGCCTCGGTCGCAATATTGCAATTTATGGTATGTCTTTTAGTATCGGTTTTGGAGCGGGTCCTTTGTTTGTACCGATGGTAGAAGTGTTTGAAGCTTTACCCTTTATCGTCTCTGGATTGCTTTGCTTATTAGCATGGTCTTTAGTTTTTTTACTCAAAAATGATTTTCCAGAAGTTACTGGCAGCGCTATGACAGCAAAAGGGACCGTTAGTCGCTTTAAAGCAGCACTACTTATTGCGTGGGTCGCATTTTTGCCACCGCTAGGTTATGGTTTTTTAGAAGCATCACTCAATGCCATTTATCCTGTGTACGCATTGCGTCAATCCATCGAAGTCGGTATGGTGTCGATTATGTTGGCTGCTTTTTCAGCAGGAGCAATTCTCACACAACTGCCACTCGGAAATTTGAGTGATCACATTGGCCGAAAAAAAGTGTTGTTGTTAGCGTTAACTGGGGGAGCAGTTGTCTTTGTAACTTCCAGCTTTTATGAATCGAATGCGTGGTTAACTGTCGGACTTTTTGCGTTAGCTGGCATGTTTGTTGGTTCTACATTTTCACTTGGTATTTCATATATGGCAGATTTAATGCCAAAAGAGTTATTGCCAACAGGTAATTTGTTATGTGGAATTGCATTTAGCATTGGAAGTTTAGCAGGACCCACGATGGGTGGATTGTTTATTCAACACTCTGGAGGGTTAAGTTTCTTGCTACTCATTGCCGGTATTTTACTCGTGATTACACTACCAATTGCATTGAAAAATCCGGTCAAAACAAGTTCTGCCTAGTAAAAAAGCTGAAGCAGAGAGTGAAAACTCTTTGCTTCAGCTTTTTTATTTTAGAACTAACTTTGTTACGGACTCTACTTGAGCAGTTTGCGGGAACATATCTACAGGTTGAATGTATTCAATGTGGTAGATTTTAGTTAGCTGCTGTAGGTCTTTAGCTAAAGTAGAAGGGTTACAAGACGTATAAACAAAACGTTTTGGTTTTACTTTCAAGATAGTTTGCAAGAGTGAATCTGCAAGACCTGTACGTGGTGGGTCCACTGTCAGTACATCTGGAACAAATCCTTCGTTGCTCCAAAGCTCCAGCCATTTTTCAGCAGTCCCGGTAACGTATTTAGCTTTAAAACCTTGTGCTTTCGCATTCGCTTTTGCATCGACCACACTTTCGTGAAGAACGTCCATGCCGCGAATTTCTTTAGCGCTGTCTGCTAACCAAAGTCCAATCGTTCCAACGCCACAATAAGCATCGACCACGGTTTCTATTCCAGTCAGTTCAGCCGCACGTTTAATTTCATCGTATAACTTGACTGTTTGTGTTGGGTTTAACTGAAAAAAAGCGCGTGCCGATAAATCAAATGCCAGTTCACCTAGTTCTTCGTGAATAGTGTCTTTGCCAAACAATGTAATCGTCTCATCTCCAAAGACTAGAGACGTTTTTTCTTTGTTAATATTTTGGACAATGGACACTAAGTTAGTATCAATTTGTTTCAGACGTTCCATTAGTAATTCTTTTTGCGGAATTTTCGAGCGTGTTGTCACTAAAACCAACTGAATTTCGCCCGTTTTAATACCCGTACGTACAACGATCGTGCGCATAATGCCTTTCATTGTTTTGCCATCATATATGGGCATTTTCAATTCTTCCAAAATTCGTTTGACGGCATTTGTTATCACTGTTGTATCTGGGTGTTGAACGATGCATTCATCAATATCCAATAATTGATGAGAGCCTTCAGCAAATAATCCAGCGATTACTTTGGTGCCTTTTAAGCGGGTTTGGAATTGACTTTTGTTGCGATAACGCCAAGGATTTTCCATTCCAATTGTTTTCTCGACGTGAACACTTGTCCCTTTTAAGTAACGTTCTAATGCTTGAAGCACAAGATCCCGTTTTTCAACAAGCTGCTGGTCATAGGTCATGTGCTGCAATTGACAGCCACCACATGCTTCATATATTGGGCAAGGAGGTGCTTGTCGGTGAGGAGATGTCTTCTGAACTTTAATGATGCGTGCTTGTGCAAAATTGCGTTTGACCGTCGTTACTTGCGCCATAACTTCTTCACCTGGTAAAGCCCCAGGCACAAAAACGACGTTGCGCTTAAAATAGCCAATACCTTCACCGTTGATGCCGAGTCGTTTAATCGTCATCGGAATTTTTTGGCCTTCTTCTATACTTGGTTTGTCGTTCATGAATCTCACATCCTTCAGTTAATCATCTCTCCATTATAGTCTTATTTATAAATATCAGCTAGTGCTGATCGTAAATTAGGAAATTTGAATTGGAAACCATGTTGTTCAAGAACTGTGGGTAGCACTTTTTGTCCTTCAAGTACAAGTTGGCTTTTATCACCTAAAATTGCTTTCATCGCAATTGACGGAACCGGGATCCAATGCGGTCTTCCAAGTGCATGTGCAATTTCTTTGCCAAATTCTTTCATTTGTTTCGGATGTGGTGCTGTCACATTAAAAGCACCACTTAACTGATCGTTATCAAGCGCAAAGATCAATGCGCGTGCAACATCTTTAATATGAATCCACGAAAGCCATTGCTTACCAGAACCTACTGTACCCCCTGCAAACATTTTGTAAGGTAAAGCCATTAACGGCAGAGCTCCTGCATTTTTTCCTAGAATAATACCAAAACGACCACAGGCTACACGCAATCCATCTTTTTCAGCGCGTTGAGCTAATATTTCCCAGTCACGAACTGTTTGTGCTAGAAAATCAGAACCAAGGTCTGCCGAAGCTTCTGTGTAAGTTACAGTTTGAGATGGTGGATAAATTCCAACTGCACTAGCATTTACTAGCACTTTTGGTTTGTTTTCTAGTTTATGAATAATCCGCAGCAATTCAGTTGTTGCGTCCATACGACTCGAGTAAATTAGTTTTTTCTGTTCGTCACTCCAGCGACCGTCGTTTATAGAAGCCCCAGCTAAATTAATAAAAGCATCAATATTTTCGAGTTGTTTTTCTGGAACCGCATCATCAGACAACCACTTTACGTATGTAATAGAATCAGTAGCATTTTTTTCTTTCCGAGACAAAATAACCACTTTATCACCTCTAGCAGTTAATTGTCGAATCAATTCTTGACCAACAAATCCAGTACCACCTGTAATTGCTATTTTCATATCAAACGCCTCCTATTTCTTTTAGCATACCCTTTAATGCACCAAGCTATGTCACTGTATGCTTGAAAGGTGTATAATATAAAAAGAAGAGAGGTGCCAGTAAATGCCGATTATTTCAAAAATCACACAGGGGAAAAAAAACCCTGAAAGGTATAATGTCTTTTTCGAAGATAAATATGCTTTTAGCGTGGATGAAGCGGTGCTTATCAGGTATCAGCTGACAAAAGGCAAAGAGCTTGATCAATGGACCATCGAAGAAGTTAACTTCGAAGACGAAGTCCGAAAAGCCTATAATAAAGCGCTTTACTACCTTGGTTTCCGTATGCGAAGCGAAGGAGAAGTACGTCAAAAGTTAAAAGAAAAAGAATACGGGGATGCCGTCATAGATGAAGCTGTTAAAAAATTATATGTCCATAGTTTTCTGGACGATCAGCAATTTTCAGAAGCGCTAATGAAGACTCAAATCAAGTCAGGCAAAAAAGGACCACGTGCGATTCAGCAAGATATGCAAAAGAGAGGAATTGATAAACAAATGCAAAAAGATGTTTTAGATTCCTATTCAGAAGAAGAACAATTAGAAGTGGCAAAAGGTCTTGCAGAAAAAATTGCGTTAAAAGAAAAAATGAAAACACCTAGTCAAATCAATCAAAAAATTAGTGATACGTTGATGAGGAAGGGCTATAACTATGCCTTAATTAAATTAGCAATAGAAGACTTAAATTTTGAAAAAGACGATAACCAATGGTCAGAAATGATTGCAGTACAAGGAGACAAATTATGGCGCAAGCACAGTTCAAAACTGACAGGCTATGATTTGAAATCGAAAGTAAAGCAAGGACTCTATCAAAAAGGTTTCCCAAGTGAAGTAATCAATGATTATTTAGACAAAAAGGAGCTTGAAGATGACTGAACAAAAGCCGTATAGTGATATGACAGAGCATGAACTTCGTGGAGAAATTGCTCGTTTGAAAGAAAAAGCCAGAAAAGCTGAACAACTAGGTATTGTAAATGAGTTTGCAGTACTTGAGCGAAAAGCAGTAATGGCAGCAGCTTATTTACTAGATCCTGCTGATTTTAAAAAAGGTGAAGTATACCGCATCGAAGGAGATCCCAATGTCTATTTCCAAATCGATTATTTAAAAGGTCGATTTGCTTGGGGGTACCGCATGAGTGGAGAAAAACATACGGAAGCGTTGCCAATTTCCATGCTACGCCCGTTGAAAGAAGGGAAATAAGTATATGAAAGAAATTATCGAGCAACTGACAATCGAATTATTAGAAAAAAATCCAAACCTTGCTGAAGAAAAAGCACGCACTTGGATTGAGCTGCTAGCATCTGATTTTGAATCATCATACGCTAAAGCTGGATATGACTATCAAGGTACAGCAGTAGTTGAAAAAGTAATGCGTCAATGGATTGATAGCTACGGTGATAAAATTCATGAATTTGCCGGAACCAACCCGAAGTACGCACATCTGCTAAATGACTAATAGAATCTAGGCGCTGAAGCCTGGACAGAAAAGCGCAAGCGGCTGTGTAGATTTGAACTCTCTGCTTTTAAGCAAAAAGAAGAAAACGCGCACCCGAGGGTGTGCGTTTTCTAGTTGTGACTGTAATCCAATTTTTTTCTTAATTTGTCTTCACTGAATATCCAACCAGTATAAGAATTGAGAATTTTGCAATCCTTATCCATATGCACTACCGCAACAAATGGATAATAGTCGTTGCTCCGATAACGTAAATCAATCAATCGTACTTCATAAATGTTGCCATACTCATTAATTTCCCAGCGATACAGAGGCGAGAAGGAAATGAACGCAGCCATATTTTTATCTTTCAATGCAGCTTGAATCATATTATTATCAGGCAATTCTTTTTTCATAAACTTGTCGTAAATATTAATCGCTCGTCCATAAGCACGACCCACGTAATGATGGCGATCAGTATCAGCTGCGATACGCCAGTGGAAAAAGCGCATAGTTGGTGCAACAAAGACTTTATCAGTGCCGGGAATGGTATTCCGAACAGCTTGTTTAATAGCAGCTTGTACTGCAAAGCGAACCAAGTAATAAATAAACATGGAGATATACAAAACACTCATTGTCCAAACAGGGTTAGCGCCGAATGCCCATATTGTCAAAGCGAGTACGTGTGCCCCGAAAATAATCGGGTCAAATGTATTAACCACCCCGAGAGCAATCCACCGATTAGAGATTGGTCTTAATGCCTGCGTGCCGTAGGAGTTAAAAATATCAACGAAAACATGCATAAAGACGGCTAAGAAAGACCAAAGCCACAAATGTAGAAGATTAGCTTCTGGGAAAAATAAGGAAAGTCCACCTGTAATCAATATTGGCCACAAAATGACAGCAGGAATTGAATGTGTTGCACCTCTGTGGTGACGAATATAAACAGCGTTATCGCGCAATTTTAAAACAGTATCTACATCCGGCGCTAAAGAACCGATAATCACACCGGAAATGACAGCGGTCATGGTAACGGGGTTGCTAGCGACAACTGGGTCAGCCAGTGCAAAGCCACCAAGGGCAATGCCCATGACAATGTGTGTACCTGTATCCATTGTCTAATCCCCCCTTTCAAAAGAAGTTATATTTATGGAAAACCTAAAATTTTTGTTAAAATAAAAGCATTCCTCAGTTTCATATATACCCGAAGTGGAACTGGAATAATCAAGCTGAACGGAGGATCTGGTCATTATACTTAAAAAAACAGAATTTCAAAATGACTTAATTAGCTGGTTTTTAGCAGAAAAGAGAGACTTACCTTGGAGACGGACTGCAGATCCTTATCAAATTTGGATTTCAGAAATCATGCTTCAGCAGACACGAGTAGATACCGTCATCCCTTATTATAAACGCTTTGTCGAAAAATTTCCTACTTTGAACGAGTTAGCAGAAGCAGATGAACAAATTTTACTAAAGCAATGGGAAGGACTAGGCTATTATTCCCGTGCACGAAACTTACAGGCTGGTGTAAAAGAAGTTGCTGAAAAGTATGGCGGAATTGTGCCGAACACTCGAAAAGAAATTTCATCGTTAAAAGGCGTGGGTCCATATACTGCAGGAGCTGTGCTGAGTATCGCATACGGTATTCCAGAACATGCAGTCGACGGCAACGTGATGCGTGTATTGTCACGAATTTTATTAATTGAAGAAGATATCGCTAAACCAAAAACACGCAAAATCTTCGAAGAGGCGGTTACTGAAATCATTAGTCACGAAGACCCTTCTTCGTTCAACCAAGGATTGATGGAATTGGGCGCGTTGATTTGTACACCTACTTCTCCAAAATGTTTGTTATGCCCTGTACGTGAACATTGTTCAGCGTTTTACGAGGGAAAACAAAACGAATTGCCAATTAAATCTAAAGCCAAAAAAACTAAATCATTACAATACGCAATGATAGCAATACGCCACAACAATCGTTTCTTAATGGAACAACGTCCGACTACAGGATTGTTAGCAAGTATGTGGCAATTTCCATTACTTGAAACAGCTATAGATGTCTTGCCTTTAGAAATCGAAGAGCAATTATCAGAAAATTTGAAAGGCGTTGTAAACAAAGCTGAAAAAATTACTTCTTTTAAACATGTCTTTTCTCATTTAGTATGGAATGTGGATGGCTTTATTGCCGAAAGTGAAAATATTATTGCGCCTGCTGACATGAGATGGGTGACTGCAGAAGAATTAGACTTACTACCGATTGCAGGACCTGTTCAAAAAATGAAGGCAGCTTTACAGCAAAGAGGAGATGTTTGATGATGACAGAACAAAAAGTAGCATTAGTAACAGGTAGTAGCAAGGGGCTTGGTAAAGCGCTCGCAATCGCACTTGCAGACCAAGGATATGATATTGTTGTCAATTACGCACGCAGCAAAACTGCTGCACTTGAAACTGTAAAAGAAATCGAAGCACGAGGACAAAAAGCTTTGCTAGTGCGTGCTAATGTAGGAGATGTCGAGAAACTGCGTGGCATGTTCCAAACCATTAAAGAAGAATTTGGCCGTTTAGATGTTTTTGTGTCTAATGCAGCCTCTGGTGTTTTACGGCCGATTATGGAACTAGAAGAGTCTCACTGGGACTGGACGATGAACATTAACGCAAGAGCTATGTTGTTTGGTGCTCAAGAAGCTGCGAAATTAATGGACAAAGGCGGAAAAATAATCGGTATCAGTTCATTAGGTTCGATTCGTTATTTAGAAAATTATACGACAATTGGTGTTTCGAAAGCTGCTGTAGAATCACTTACGCGTTATTTAGCTGTAGAAATGGCGCCACTTGGAATCGCGGTCAATACGGTATCTGGTGGAGCGCTTGATACAGATGCTTTAAAGCATTTTCCGAACCGTGACGATTTATTGAATGATGCACGCTTGAACACACCGGCAGGTCGGATGGTTGAAGTTGACGATATGGTCAAAGCAGCGTTATTTTTGATTTCCTCTGACTCGGACATGATCCGCGGTCAGACACTAATTGTCGATGGCGGACGTTCAGTCGTTATGTAATCTTTGGTCCTTATGCCTTATTGCTGTATGTTTTCAGAATTGATTGATATAATACTGAAATAGCAGATAAACAAAGGCTTAGACAAGAAGGTGGGATAGTACATGGCGATTCCTGCGGAGGGTGAAACAATCCAAATCCACAGTTACAAGCACAACGGTCGCATCCACCGTGTCTGGCAGGAAACAACTGTACTGAAAGGTACGAATAACATTATAATTGGTGCAAATGAACGGACGCTAGTGACAGAATCTGATGGACGAACTTGGTTGACGCGTGAACCTTCAATTTGTTATTTTCACGCAGAGCATTGGTTCAACATCATCTGCATGCTCCGAGAAGACGGTGTTTATTATTATTGCAATGTCAGTTCTCCATTTGTTTATAATAATGGCTCGTTAAAATACATCGATTATGACTTGGATGTAAAAGTGTTTCCAGACATGTCTTACACGTTATTGGATGAAGACGAATATGAAGACCATAAGCGACAAATGGGGTATCCTGAAGTAATTGATCAAATTCTTTACCGAAACGTAGACAAATTGATCGGTTGGATCAAACAACGTAAAGGACCGTTTGCTCAGGACTTTATCGATGTATGGACGAACCGCTATGAATTTCATAGGTTAAATCGGATTCGTGATTAACATAAAAACCTGTTGCTAGCCGACAGGTTTTTCGTTTTGAATAGAAAGGAGTGAAAAATTTGAGTAGTATGAAACGCTATATGCAATTTGTCAAACCGTATTATTGGCAAATTGCACTGACAATCGTCATCGGCATATTCAAGTTTGCCATTCCGCTGTTTATTCCGTTGCTGATTAAAATCGTTATTGATGATATCATCGGAGCGGATGCTCTATCAAATGCAGAAAAGTTAGAGCAATTGTACTTATGGCTAGGTGGAACGGCAATTGTCTTTTTCTTGTTACGACCGCCAATTGAATATTTCCGCCAGTATTATGCACAATATGTTAGTAATAAAATTCTCTACGATGTTCGAGGCTATTTATACGGACATTTGCAACGTCTGAGCTTGCGTTACTATTCAAATACACGAGCGGGCGAAATTATTTCACGTGTTATTAACGACGTTGAGCAAACGAAAAATTTTGTCATGATTGGTTTAATGAACGTCTGGCTAGACCTTGCGACGATTATAATTGCCATCATTATTATGTTGACGATGGATGTTTCATTAACCATTGTTGCTTTACTAGCGTTTCCGTTTTATGCATTCAGCGTCAAGTATTTCTTTGGGAGACTACGGGATTTAACACGCGAACGCTCTCAAGCATTAGCAAACGTTCAAAGTTATTTACACGAGCGAGTTCAAGGCATGAGCATTATTAAAAGTTTTGCTTTAGAAAAGCAAGAACAGAAAATTTTCAATGAGACCAATGATCAGTTTTTAGAAAAAGCAATTGATCATACGAAATGGAATGCAAAAGCATTCGCAGTTGTAAATACGATTACGGATGTTGCTCCTTTATTGGTTATTGGGTATGCGGGATACCAAGTGATTCAAGAAAATTTAACATTAGGTACGATGGTCGCATTTATCGCTTATATTGAAAGGCTATATAATCCATTACGCCGATTGGTCAATTCATCAACAACTTTGGTTCAATCGTTGGCTTCTATGGATCGGGTTTTTGAATTAATAGATGAAGACTATGATGTAACTGATAAAGAAAATGCACAAGATTTAAAAGTAGTTGATGGTAAGTTGGAGTTTCGAAATGTCTTTTTCCACTATAATGATGGTGGAACTGAGGTGCTGACTGACTTAAACTTTACTGTGAAACCTGGTGACACTGTTGCACTTGTAGGAATGAGTGGTGGTGGGAAATCAACAATCGTCTCATTGATTCCGCGATTTTACGATGTAACAAGTGGTGGAATTTACATGGATGATCATGATTTGCGTGACGTGACGACTCATACATTACGAGATCAAATTGGATTAGTTTTGCAGGATTCTATTCTTTTTAGCGACTCTGTAAAAACGAATATTCTTATGGGAAAACCAGAAGCGACAGATGAAGAAGTAATTGCTGCAGCAAAAGCAGCAAATGCAGATGCATTTATTTCTCAGTTGCCTGAAGGCTATGATACAAAAGTTGGTGAACGTGGTGTGAAACTTTCAGGAGGACAAAAACAACGTGTAGCAATTGCGCGAGTATTCCTAAAAAATCCGCCAATTCTTATTTTAGATGAAGCAACATCTGCACTGGATCTTGAAAGTGAGGCGTTAATTCAAGAATCATTAGAGCGCTTAGCACATGATAGAACGACATTGATTGTTGCACACAGGCTATCAACAATTACTCACGCAGACCAAATTCTTGTAATTGACAACGGTAAGTTGGCTGAAAATGGCACACATGATGAATTAATGAAGCAACAAGGTGTTTATTATAACTTGTTCCAAGTTCAACATTTTAATTGATTAAGAGAAGAGCGCCTGATATTTGGGTGCTCTTTTTCTATACTTATAACTAGAGGTATAATCAAAAAAGATATTGCATTAATAATAATATTACGTATAATTGAACTAAGAAGAATTTTCTGAAAATCATTGTGTGCAAAAGGGGGAGCCTCATGAATGAACGTAAAATCATCTTAGACGTTAAAGGTTTACAAACATCCTTTTTCACAGATGATGGAGAGATACCAGCAGTAGATAATGTTGATTTCTATATAAGAGAAGGTGAAGTTCTAGGAATTGTGGGTGAATCAGGATGCGGTAAAAGTGTCACATCACTTTCCATAATGGGCTTAGTTCCAAGTCCACCAGGTGAAATTACAAATGGTGAGATTTTATTTCAAGATAAAGATTTAACGAAATTATCCGAAAAAGAAATGAGGGGAATCAGAGGGAACGACATCGCGATGATTTTCCAAGAACCTATGACTTCTTTAAACCCACTTTTCACAATTGGTAATCAGCTTCGCGAAGCGATTAAAATTCATAAAAAAGACTGGTCAAAAAAACAAGTTCAAGAACGAGCAATTGAAATGATGAATTTAGTTGGCTTGCCTCGACCAGAAGGTTTGATGAAAGACTATCCACATCAACTATCAGGCGGAATGCGTCAGCGTGTTATGATTGCCATGGCTTTGCTGTGTGATCCTAAAGTATTGATTGCGGATGAGCCAACAACAGCACTCGATGTAACAATTCAATCTCAAATTTTGAAATTAATCAAAAATTTAAATGAACGTTTAAATACAGCTGTGTTGTTAATTACACATGACTTGGGCGTAGTCGCTGAATCGTGTGAGCGCGTAGTTGTTATGTACGCAGGAAAAGTGGTTGAAGAAGGACCAGTTCATACGATTTTTAAAGATCCACAACATCCATATACAAAAGGATTACTTGAGTCGGTTCCAGATATGCGCTTTAAAAAAGAGCGGCTTTACTCAATTCCTGGTAACGTTCCAAAACCAGGCACGATAAAAACAGGATGTAAATTTGCTGCACGTTGTGAATATGCATTTGATCGTTGTTTTGTAGAAACACCCGAACTGTACCAGACAGCAGATGATCATCAAACTCGCTGTTTCCTATTTGATCCGAAGGAGGTACAGGCCCATGACAGAACCGTTGTTAAAAGTTGAAGGTTTAAAAAAGTACTTTCCAATTAAATCGGGACTTTTAGGGAAAGTTAACAATCATGTAAAAGCAGTTGATGATGTGTCTTTCACTGTTCAAGAAGGTGAAACATTGGGGATTGTTGGAGAATCAGGTTGTGGGAAATCAACAACGGGACGCATGTTAATGCGTCTACTTGAGCCAACCGAAGGTAATGTTACATTTGACGGTCAAGAATTGACTAGTTTGACAAATAGCGAAATGCGCAAAGTGCGTCGTGATATTCAAATGGTCTTTCAAGATCCATATGCTTCATTAAATCCACGCCATACCATTGAGAAAATTTTAATGGAACCGCTTAATGTTCATGATATAGGCGATCCGAAAGAACGAAAACGAAAAGTGCATGAGTTTTTGGAAATCGTTGGCTTGAGTAGTTACCACGCAAAACGATACCCACACCAATTTAGTGGAGGGCAAAGGCAACGTATTGGAATTGCACGTGCTTTGATGACAAATCCGAAACTGATTATCGCAGATGAACCCGTTTCAGCACTTGACGTATCAATTCAAGCACAAGTATTAAACTTGATGCAGGATTTACAAAGAGATTTAAAACTCACTTATATTTTTATCGCTCATGATTTAGGTGTGGTTCGTCACATTAGCGATCGTGTAGGTGTAATGTATCTTGGGAAAATGGCAGAACTTGCTAGTACTGAAGACTTATACGAAAAACCGTTGCATCCCTATACGCAAGCATTACTAGCTGCTGTACCAGTTCCGGATCCAGAGTTTGTCCGAGAAGAAGTTGTTATTTCGGGAGATGTACCAAGTCCTGCAAATCCACCGAGTGGCTGTAGATTCCATACACGCTGTCCTTTTAAAATGGATATTTGCTCCGAAGTTGTACCGATTTTTGCAGAAGTTGAAAAAGGTCATTCTGTTGCCTGTCATCTTTACGAAGAGTCCAGGCCACAATGATAATAAATAGAAAAAACGGAGGGGTTAATTTGGGGAAGAAAAAGTTCTTAACATGGTCATTATTATTACTTCTACTTGTTTCCACAGCTCTTTTTGGCTGTAGTTCTGACAAAGAGTCAGAAGAAAGTGGCGGTAGTGAAGGCGGATCTACTGAAGAGAAAACGTTGATTTTTGGACGAGGTGGAGATTCAGTTTCACTTGATCCCATTACCGTTACAGACGGCGAATCATTTAAAGTAACGAAAAACATTTTTGATACCTTAGTCAATTTTGGTGAACAAGATACAGAAATCGAAGCGGGATTGGCTTCGAAATGGGAACCTTCTGAAGATGGATTAACGTATACATTTACTTTGCAAGAAGGCGTGAAATTCCATGACGACACTGATTTTAATGCAGAAGCTGTTGTCAAAAACTTTGAACGTTGGGCTGCTGGAGACGGTGAGCAATTCCCGTATTACGGTTCAATGTTCGGTGGATACGGTGATGATGAAGGACATGTAATTGATTCTGTTAAAGCAACAGGTGATTACGAAGTTGTGTTCACATTAAAACGTCCACAAGCACCATTCCTTAAAAACTTGGCTATGAGCCCATTCGCAATTGCTTCACCAACTGCAATTGAAAAAGCTGGCGACTCATTTGGAGATAACCCGGTTGGAACAGGACCATTTAAATTTGTTGAATGGAAACGTAACGACACAATTACCATTGAAAAATTTGACGATTACTGGGTAGATGGTGAGCCGAAATTAGACCAAGTCGTATTCCGTGCGATCCCTGATAACTCAGCTCGTTTAAACGCATTATTGTCAGGCGAAATCGACTTGGCAGACGGCATTACGCCTTCTGATGGTAAGACAATCGAAGGAGACGACAATCTTCAATTGTTTGAACGTCCATCTATGAACGTAGGCTACCTTGGAATGACAGTAACACGTGAACCATTTGACGATCCAAAAGTTCGTCAAGCGGTAAACCATGCCATTGACAAGCAAGCAATTGTAGACGCATTTTTCGAAGGGCGCGCAGAAGTTGCGAAAAACCCAATTCCGCCAGTAATTAGCGGATATAACGATGATATTGAAGAATATGAATATAGCCCTGAAAAAGCAAAAGAGTTATTAGCAGAAGCAGGTCTTCCAGATGGTTTTGAAATGGAACTTTATGCAATGCCAGTTCCACGTCCTTATATGCCTGATGGTCAAAAAGTAGCGGAAGCAATTCAAAAGAACTTAGCTGATGTAGGCATAACAGCTAAAATCGTATCATTTGAATGGGCTACGTATCTTGAAAAAGCTGCAAACGGAGAAGCTGATGCATTCTTACTCGGATGGACTGGTGATAACGGAGATGCAGATAACTTCTTATACGCATTACTTGATCAAGACAACGTTGGTACAAACAACTATACGTACTATGAAAACCAAGAACTGCATGATCTTTTAATTAAAGCACAATCAGAAGTTGATGAAGACGTACGAAATGACTTGTACAAGCAAGCTCAAGAAATCATTCATGATGATGCTCCTTGGGTACCGCTTGCGCACTCTACACCATTATTAGCTGGCGGAAAAAATGTGATTAATTTCAAAGCACATCCAACAGGTTCTGATAAATTGGCTGGAGTGGATTTGGAGTAGGCAATTTATGGGGGAAGTCTGGATGATTTCCTCCCCTTTTTTTTACTGTTATACATATTGTAAGAGATGGAGAGGTGAAGAAGATGCTTCACTATATTGGCAGAAGACTTTTACAGCTAATTCCCGTATTACTAGGTATGACGTTTATCGTATTTATGATCATTCGGGCGATTCCGGGTGACCCTGCACAAGTTATTCTGGGTCAGCAAGCATCAGAAGAAGCAATAAAGGCATTGAGAACAAATCTTGGCTTGGACAATCCATGGTATATTCAATACTTTGATTACCTCAAAGGACTGGTTACTGGAGATTTGGGAGAATCACTACGCACAAGAACGCCAGTAGTGGATGAAGTTTGGCCCTACTTAGCTGCAACCATTGAGTTATCATTATTCGCTATCATAATCGCTGTTATTATTGGAATCAATGCAGGAATTATTTCAGCGTGGTTCCAAAACTCATGGTTTGACTATTTAGCGATGATTATTGCGTTAGTTGGTGTATCAATGCCGATTTTCTGGCTTGGATTGATGAACCAGTGGATCTTCTCGATTGAGCTTGGGATTTTACCAACGACAGGTCGTGAGAATGTTCGTGATCCGGTCGACGTCATGACCGGTTTCTATGTAATTGATACATTGATTGCAGGGAATTTTGATCAGCTTTCTACAGTATTAAAACACCTTGTTCTACCAGGTACAGCTTTGGCAACAATACCAATGGCGATCATTGCCAGAATGACACGTTCTAGTATGCTAGAAGTAATGCGTTCAGATTACGTAAGAACAGCTCGTTCAAAAGGATTGTCAATGTTTTGGGTAGTTTATAAACATGCACTTAAGAATGCGATTATTCCGGTATTGACGATTATTGGTCTGCAAATGGGGCTATTACTTGGGGGTGCCATTCTGACAGAAACTATTTTCGGATGGCCAGGAATCGGTCGTTATATTTATGAAGCAATTGGCTTCCGTGATTACCCAGTTATACAGTCCGGAATATTAATTGTTGCATTTATTTTTGTTATGATTAATCTATTTGTCGATTTGCTTTATGGCTTGGTTGATCCACGCATCAAATATGACTAGGAAGGGGGAGACGTATTATGGCTGAAACAGTAGTCAAACAAGATCAACAAGAGATGCAAAAAGTCGCTGGTCCTTGGAAAGAGGCGTGGCGAGGTTTCCGTAAAAGTAAAGTAGCAGTTGTTGGAATGGGAATTGTTATCTTCTTTGTTTTGTTAGCAATTTTCGGACCGCTATTTACACCACAGGGCATCAATGCACAAAATTTGTCTCAACGGCTCATGCCTCCTTCTTCTACGCATTGGATGGGGACTGACGATTTTGGTCGTGATATTTTATCGCGTGTAGTATACGGTGCACGGATCTCATTATGGGTTGGCTTTTTAGCAGTTATTGGATCTGTTATTGTTGGAAGTATTTTAGGGATTTTGGCAGGCTATTACGGACGTTGGGTAGATACGATTATTTCGCGCATCTTTGATATCATGTTAGCGTTCCCAAGTATCTTACTCGCAATCGCCGTTGTATCAGTTCTTGGACCTTCTTTACGAAATGCGCTAATTGCAATTGCCATTATCAACGTTCCAAACTTTGGACGTTTGATTCGTTCGAAAGTATTGAGTATTAAAGAAGATGAATATATCATGTCAGCAAAAGCGATTGGTATGAAAGATAATCGGATTCTGGTTTCGCATATTCTTCCCAACTCAATGGCTCCTGTTATTGTTCAAGGAACATTAGCCATTGCAACTGCAATTATTGAAGCTGCAGCACTTGGATTCCTAGGATTGGGCGCACAAGCACCTTCTCCGGAATGGGGGAAAATGCTGGCAGACTCGCGTTCGTATTTAACAAATGCGCCGTGGACGATGATTTTCCCAGGTGTCGCAATCATGTTGACTGTTCTTGGGTTTAACTTGATGGGTGACGGATTACGTGACGCGTTAGATCCGCGAATGAAGTCATAAAAAAACGTGTGAGGCAAAGGCCTCACACGTTTTTTTATATAAAGTTTTCAAGATCACTATCTACTTCATCGGAATGATAATTCAAATACGCGATAATGAGTAAATCCAAATGTTCGAGCTGTTCTTCGTAATCCAAAATTGCTGATAACACATGCATTAAATGATAAACCGAAAATTCATCTTCATGTTCTTCATGTGCTAAGTTTATTTCTTTTATAAAAATGGCCATTACTTCGTTACGTTTCAGAATGGCATCCTTGCCAGAACCTTCACTATGTTCAGGTCGTAATTTACCTACATACTTCATGTACAGCTGTTCGTGGTAACTAGCTAAACTTTCTAAACGTTCTTGTATCATCATATGAAAATGTTGAGGTAGCTCCATCAATTCGTTTTCGAACCGATTAAGTCTTCTCAATACTTCTAAGCTTTTTTTTGATGTGGCGATCATTTGACGATACAGAACCAGTTTTCGTGCCTTTATATATTGTTGCTTTTTGGTATAACTTCGTTCTTCTTTGTAAAACGAATACCATTGATCTACTTGTACTAACTTATCTGCCAGTTTCTCAATATCTTCTTTAACAGAGATGTGATCAGATGCGTGACGAATGGAAACACGAATCCAACGAATGACTTCTTCACTTACGGAATGGATAGAAGAAAGTAATCGATTTTCATATTTGGGTGGTAAGAATATCATGTTCACAATAAATGCCGATATGATACCGAGAAGCACCGTGCCAAACCGTAAAGATGCAAAGGTTAGAAAGTCAATGGAATGAGAATCCATAATGATAATGATCGTTACCAAAGTAAGGGGAACGGGTTTATCCAGCTTCAATTTCAGCATGACAACAATTGCTAAGATAGCTGCTGCACCAATAGTAAAGTAATTACTACCAAGAGTTAATACAAAAATAATAGCTATTGCTGCACCAATCAAATTTCCATAAATTTGGTCGAGTAAAGTTAGATAAGACCGATAGATAGATGGTTGGATAGCAAAAATTGCTGCTACCCCTGCAAAAACAGGGGAAGGCAATCCTAATAAGTCGGCCAAGAACAAAGCCATAGAAATAGCCACGCCAGTTTTAAAAATACGTGCACCTAATTTCATCTACTTAAGGACTCCTTCCTTAAAAAATTTACTTTCTCTAATTATAACTGTTTAAATGCTTCACGTACCGCTTGAACAGAAAAATCTATATCTTCTTCTGTATGTTCAGTCGTTAAAAACCAGGCTTCATATTTTGATGGGGCTAAATTGATTCCTTGTTCGAGCATTAATTTAAAGAAGCGCCCAAAAATTTCACCATCAGATTTTTCAGCTTGTTCGTAATTTTCAACTGTTAGATCAGTAAAGTAAATCGTTAATGCTCCTTTCAAGCGATTAACAGTAATGGTTACATGATATTCTTCGGCAGCTGCCAAAATGCCTTTTTCTAGCTTTGCTCCGAGGTAATCCATTTTTTCGTAAATTCCCTCTTCGCGAAGTACTTCTAAACATGCGATTCCTGCTTGAATTGAAGCCGGATTTCCAGCCATTGTACCAGCTTGGTAAGCAGGACCTAGAGGTGCAACGGTTTCCATGATTTCTTTTTTGCCGCCGTACGCACCAATTGGTAAACCGCCACCAATAATTTTTCCAAGAGCTGTGAGATCAGGTATTAGTCCAAGCATATCTTGAGCACCACCATAATGGAAACGGAAAGCAGTAATGACTTCATCATAAACAATTAAAGCACCTTTTTCATGGGCAATGCGATGAACTTCTTTTAGATAGCCTTCTTTTGGTTCAACGATACCAAAATTACCGACAATTGGTTCAACGAGAAGACAGGCAATTTCTTCTCCCCATTGATCCATAGCTTTTGAAAATGCATCGATGTCGTTAAATGGAATTGTTACAACTTCTTCTGCGATAGATTTTGGAACACCTGCTGAATCTGGAATTCCCAGAGTTGCAGGCCCTGATCCAGCAGCTACAAGCACTAAATCAGAGTGACCGTGGTAACAACCCGCAAATTTCATGATTTTTGTTCTTCCGGTGTAAGCACGGGAAACACGAATTGTTGTCATTACAGCTTCTGTGCCACTATTTACAAAACGCACCTTTTCCATGTTAGGCATAGCTTTTTTCAACATCTTAGCGAAAGTAATTTCGTGGCGTGTTGGAGTTCCGTAAAGTAGACCTGTTTCTGCAGCGTGTGTAATAGCCTTTGTGATGTGAGGGTGTGCATGTCCTGTGATAATCGGCCCATAAGCTGCAAGATAGTCTATGTATTTATTGCCATCAACGTCCCAAAAATAAGCGCCTTTGCCACGTTCCATAGCAATAGGGGAACCGCCGCCCACTGCTTTAAACGATCTTGATGGACTGTTAACACCACCTACAATATGTTCTAATGCTTCTTTATGCAGTTCTTCTGATGTGAAATGATTCATTAAGTAAATGCCTCCTATTGATTGGACTCTTCTTTATTGTAGACAACCTTATTCCGAAACGCCAAAGAAATTGAAACTGGGCTCAGTGTTCGGTACGATAAGAGTAAGAAAAGGAGTGGTGGAAATGACTGTAGTAGAAGGTATGCAAGCACCAGGATTTTCATTAAAAAACGAAGTAGGAGAGATTATTTCACTAAAAGATTTTGCTGGTAATAAATACGTAGTTCTTTATTTTTATCCAAAAGACATGACTCCAGGTTGTACAACACAAGCTTGTGATTTCCGTGATGCCGAAGCTAATTTTTCCGAACTTAATGCAGTGATTTTGGGCGTGAGTGGAGATTCAGAAGATCAACATACGCAATTTATTGAAAAGCACGGTTTGCCTTTTTCATTATTAGTAGATGAAGATCATCAAGTGTCTGAAGACTATGGTGTTTGGGTAGAGAAGAATATGTACGGCAAAAAATTAATGGGTATTGAACGTTCGACTTACTTGATTGATCCGACAGGAATAATTGTCAAAGCTTGGCACAAAGTGAAAGTATCCAATCATATTCAGGATGTTTTGAAAACCTTAAAGTTAGTTAGTAAGCAATAAGGAGGAAGACGTTGATGGAAATTTTATTTACATTTGTCCCGAGAGAAGATCAGCAAGAAAGAGTGAAAAAAGCATTTCCGGAAGTTGAGTTTTATTTCCTCGATCGAGATAAAACAAGGCTTTCATCTGCTAATATTATTGTGACATATGGAGAAGACTTAACAGCAGAGGATATCAAATCTGCTGAAAAGGTAGAGTGGATTATGGTTGCTAGTGCGGGTATTGAAAAGCTTCCGCATAAAGCCATTGAAAAACGTGGAATTACGGTTTCAAATGTAAAAGGGATTCACAAAACACCAATGGCTGAATCTGTTTTGGCTCATTTGTTAGCGTTAAAACGTACGTTACCAGAAATTTATCAAAATCAACAAAAACATCTATGGAATAAAAAAATGAGCTCTTCAGAGTTAAATGGCACGACAGCATTAATTCTTGGTCCGGGAGCGATTGGATCAGAAATTGGTCGTTTGCTCCAAGCTTTTGGGGTCAATACGATTGGCTGTAACCGCTCAGGAAATCAGGCTCCAAATATGGACGAGATGATTTCGTTAGATAAGATTCTAGACAAGTTGCCTCTAGCCGATTATGTCATTTCAGTGTTGCCAAGCACGCAAGAAACTCAGCAACTTTTAGGCAAAGAGCATTTCAATGCGATGAAGCAAACGGCAATCTTTATGAACTTTGGTCGCGGGGACTTATTTGCAGAAACGGTTCTTCTAAAGGCATTACAGCAAAAAGAAATTGCTTTTGCTGTGTTGGATGTATTCGAACAAGAGCCACTTCCGGAAGATCATGTGTTTTGGTCAATGAATAGAGTTGTCGTGTCACCGCATATCTCTAGCAAATCTGGTAAGTATGTAGATCGCACACTCGATATTTTTATTCCGAATCTTAAAAAATGGCTTGCCGATCGATCTGTTCCAACCAATTTAGTCGACATGGAAAAGGGGTATTAATCATGAAGATTTATACGAAAACTGGCGACAAAGGCACTACTTCACTTGTGTATGGAACAAGAGTAGCGAAAAATGATGCAGTAGTTGAAGCATACGGTACATGCGACGAAGCCAATACATTGATTGGGCTAGCAGTTGGATACTTGGATTCCGAATTTTTTAATGAAAAAAGAGATTTCCTTGAAATTTTTCATGAAATTCAAACATCTTTATTCCATGTAGGAGCGGAACTTGCTACACCTGCGAAAAAAGAAGTCAAGTGGAAACTAGCAGAACAAGATATTGCTAAACTAGAACAATGGATCGATCATTACGACGCTAAAGTGCCTGGCCTTACTAATTTCATCTTACCTGGAGGGCATCCATCTGGAGCAACACTTCATGTGGTAAGAACTGTTGTTAGAAGAGCAGAGCGCACAGTGCTATCAATTGAAACCGAAGTTTCACCAAATGTATTAGCGTATTTAAATCGCTTATCTGACTTTTTGTTTGTCGCTGCACGTTTAGTAAATCAACGACTCGGACGAATTGAAAAAGGATTACACGAAAAGTAAGCAAAGAATCGCATGACAAACGGCGATAATATAGTGATTTCTTGACACCTGACACTTTGATTAGGTACACTGTTTATAACGATTACAATGTAAGAGTATCTATGAAGTGAGGTGCACGGCGATGTCTGAAGTACAATTAAAA
This sequence comes from Planococcus versutus, assembly GCF_001186155.3. Taxonomy (NCBI): domain Bacteria; kingdom Bacillati; phylum Bacillota; class Bacilli; order Caryophanales; family Caryophanaceae; genus Planococcus; species Planococcus versutus. Next base: position 963,965 of record NZ_CP016540.2, read on the forward strand.
GACGCGCTTGATGCTTTGAAGTTAACGGGTGTAAGAATCACGCCCCAACGTCATGCGATTTTGGAGTATATGATTCACTCAACAAATCACCCAACAGCAGATGACATTTATCGCGCGCTTGAAAAAACGTTTCCTAATATGAGTGTTGCAACTGTTTATAATAATTTACGTGTGTTCAGAAAAGCAGGTCTGGTAAAAGAATTAACTTATGGAGATTCCTCGAGCCGTTTCGACTTTGTTACAAATGACCATTATCATATTATCTGCAATGATTGCGGAAAAATAGTTGATTTTCATTACCCTGGACTTGATGAAGTAGAACATTTAGCTTCACATGTCACTGGATTTGAAGTAGATTACCATCGTCTTGAAATTTATGGAACATGCCAAGACTGTGTAGGGAAAACGGCGAAAGCACAATAAAAACATCCAGCGAAAATTCGCTGGATGTTTTTATTGTTGTGAACTTTTTTTATTGTAGTCTTGATCAAACTCTCTGCCTTCAAGCGAACGATCCATCGTTAACGGTTCATTGCAGTGCATGCAAATATCTACGCGGCCAAGCATTTTTGTGTGTTTTCCACAATTTGGACATTCCACAGGTATGGTTTTCATAGACAGTAAACCGATCCATGCATAAACACCGGTACTTCCGATAATCGCGACAACACCTAGTAGCATGAAAATCACCATCACAATTGGGTGATTTCTAAAGTAAATCCCTACATACATAATGACAATGCCGATAAAGATTAATGCTAACGCAAACGTACGAATACGATTGATTTTATTTTTATAAGGTTTCATGGTTTATTTCCTCCTTGCATTCATCATACTATATCATAAACACGCTTAAAAAGTGATATCGGTTTTCAAATGAAGGAATCCGCAATAAATATGTCGAAATAGAGAAAAGCAGAAGCTGATACATATAGTTCTGATGTCCGGTAAAAGGAAATGGTAGAGACCTGCAATGAAAATGAGCTGAAATTTATAACTAACCAGTCTGTGAAGCTCAAGTGCAGAATGCGATAGA